>JAZLLY010000001.1:0-22061 GCA_045598385.1 Eubacteriales bacterium
TCCTTGCTCGGCGTAAGATCCGTGCCGAACGCCTCGTTGAGCGCGTCGGCGGTCAGATAGAGCGCCATGAGTTCCTTGACCTGTTCTTCCGCCTGTTCTTTGAGCGCCGCTTTGCGCGCCTTTTTGGTGGTAACGGCAGCCGCGGAAGCGTCCTTGCTCTGGAGGTAGGACGTCGCTACGGCCTGCAGATACAGCTCGACCGTCTTGTAGTTCGTCTGATAGGTCTTGGCACTGCTGCCCTCGTAATATTCGTAGCGGTAGTAGTCGATATTGGTGTTGTACGCCTGTCTCACGGCGGATTTCGGCGCGCCGTTCACTTTGATGGCGTCCGCGAGGATCGTGTTGACGGCGGTCTGCACTTTCGTATTGATCGCTTCTTCGTAATTGTATTCAAGCTCGTCGTATTTGGACTGCTTGAACGCGTCGTAAAGCACTTCTTTGACGTCCTTTTCGGTCTCTTCTTTGACCTTGTCGGCAGACAGGATCATCTTGATCGTGTCGTCAAGCCAGAGATCCGCGTCAGTATAAGCTTTTTCAGCGTCGTCTTTCGCCTTTGTCTTTGCATCAAAGGCGGTTTTCAACTCGGTGAGGAGCGTTTCGTCTTTCTCATCTTTGGCGTTTTCGGCATCGTACTTGCTCTTGGCATCCTCATATTCTGCCTTTGCCGCTTCGTAAGTTTCTTTCAGATCCTTGAGAAGATCCGCGTCGAGCGCCTCGGTGACAATATCTTTGTTGGTCGCATCCCCCGTGTTTTCCTTGTCAAAGGTGCTGAAAAGGCAATCGAAGATCTGCTTGATGGTGATGGATTTTTCCGTCGGTTCTTCGCCCTCGATCACGGTGTACTTATAGGCGTAGTCCTCGCTGGAGAAGATGGAAAGCGCGGTGCCGGTGTAATCGTAGCTCCTCAGGAACGTGCGAAGCACGACCTCGCGGTTTTCTTCCGCGCTGACGTTGGGAATCTCGTATCTCTCGGACACGAACACGTATGCCACGCCGCCGGCGGTACCGTTGCCGGCGCTCGGAACACCGAACGTCTTGGTGGTGCCGAAAGCGTCGGTCAGTTTCACTTCTTCGGTGAGCGTGATCCGGCATTCATTGACAAAGCCCTCACCCTCGGTGACGACGAAAACGGGCGTGATCTTGTAATACTGTTTTCCGTCGGCCTCGATGGCATTCGCCGTTTCCGGTGCGAAAATGGTGCCGATCTCTTTGCCGACCAGTTTGCCGGCGAAAGTCGTGTCGTCGCTCGAGACCGTAAACCAACCGGTCTTCTGCACAGCGGCTGCGCCGTCCGCTTTTTCCACATAGGAAACGAAGACGTAATCGCCGGCTTTCAGCGTCGTTTGTTTCGTGATCTCATCTTCCGACAGCGTTTTATCGGCTTTGATCTCCGCCACGTCGGTCGCGGAAACGACGCTCGCGTACTTCAGGTCTCCGCCCTTGGCTTTCAGCGCGTCGTAAATGGCTTTCGCCAGGGAAGCGCTCGTCGCGTAGGAAAGAGAAACGTCCGTTTTCATCGTATCAAGCGAATAAACGGCGTCCGCGAGTTCTTCCGACTGAGAGTCTTTGTTCATTTGGAGGAAATACCGCACGACGACCTTGTCCCGGTCGCCGATCGCGCCTTCTTCCTTCGCTTCCGCCTCGTCCGCGTAATACTCGGCAAACGTTTCGGCGAGCGCCTCGATCGTCTTGGCTTCACGGGTCTCTTCGTCCGTCGTGAAGTCTTCGTCCTCGATGTGGATGTTCGTCAGCGCGGTTTTGAGTGCCTGCGCGTCGATAGGATCGGCGTATTTGCCGAAGTTTTTCTTTTCGTACTTGTATTCGCAGCCGCAAAGGAGCGTGGCCGCCATCACGAGTACGAGCAGGAGTGCTGTGATTCTGGTTTTCATGGCTTGTTCTTCCTTTATATAATTTTTTCAGAAACCGCTATCAGTCGCCGTATCCGAGATCGCCGTCCACGACTTCGGCGTTCAGAAGCGAGCCGAAACCGTTGCAGATCTTCTTAAAGGCGAGGGTGGAAATATAAAAGTCCTGTGACGCGTCTTTTTCGGGGAATTCAAGTCTGACCGCTATCTGTCTGTCGCTGACACGGTAGAAGCGGTAGGTGTACACGTTCCCGCCCGTCAGCGTGAACGAGATCGAAAGCAGCGGATCTTTGCCGTTGATCGCGGCTTCGCCGTCTTCCAGTTCTCCCGTGTAATCGGTGGACCAGAGGATCCTTATCCATTCACGGAAATAACTCTTTCCGGCGAGATCGTCGTGCCGACCGTTTTCGTCCACGAAGTAATACATCCCGCTGACGTAGTAATAGAAGTTGTTGAGATTGGCGCTCGTTTTACCTGTGGCTGTCAGATATTCCGTCAGTTTCGTTTCGGTCAGTTCGCCGGAGGGAGTGATGGCGTAGGTGTAAACCGGTGTGCCGTCGCTGTTCGTCGCCGCGGTCGGTCTGTACACGATCTCATAATCGCCTTTGAGTTCGTCGAGCCGGCAGCTGACGTTGACGTCCGTCACGTTTTCGATAGCCACCATGGCGAGGTCTTTTCTCGCGAAAGTATCGTTGAATGTTCCGTCAAGGAAATCAAAGACGGAGGCGTCCACTTTCGTGACGACGCCGTAGAGCGACGAACCGACGTAACGCGTGCCGTCGGCATTTTTCTCACTCACGTAGAGATACGTGCCGAGCTTATAGTAACTGTAAAACAGCGTCGTCTGATCGTCCTCGTCGAGATCCGCGTAAATGTCCCGGGGCAGTTCATAGTAAACGGTATAAGCGTAAAGCCCGTAATCCGCCATCACGTCGGGCGTCAGTCCGACCGCGAGCGTTTCGGTGCCGTACAGTCCGGCAGAGGTGGAGGAATCTCCGGCAAGTCCGCCGAGCCGACGCGCGATATCTTCACACACCGTCGCATCAACGCCGTAGGGACTGCCCTCGATCGTGTTGACGTAGTACGTCTCGGCGTAGAACGGATCGCGCTCGTCCACGTTCTTATAGGCGAAACCGGCGATCAGCTTCCGTTCCACGTAATATTCGACGGATGCGACCGACAGTCTCGTGTAACGGTAAACGCGCTCCGCGTAATGGGTTGTTGTCTCAATCACGGCGTCCTTAAACGTGCTTCCCGCCGTTTTTCCGATCAGGATCGAACGGAGCGTGCCGATATTCTCTGCCGTATCGTCGGAGAGATTGACCATGGCGTAGCTCCATCCGAGGTACTCACCGTTGATCTGCACTTCATAGTAATAAATGACGGTGGAAGAGGCGGTCACGGTCTCGGCATCATTGCCTGTCTCATCGAGAATATAAGCGATCCCCGTGACCAGTTTTTGCCGGACGTAGGAATCCGCCGCCGTCTCACCGTACGTCACCGTCAGGGAAAGTTCAACGTCCGTGCCGACTTCGGCGGCGCGGATCGCGGCGATCTCCTTTTCGCTTGCGGCATCTGCCATCTTCTCAAGGTCAAACGCGCCGTCGTAAGTTTCCGTCCCGCCGTCTTTCGTAAAGGTGACGAGGACGTACCGGGCGTCGCCCACGGTGCCGGAGAGAACGTCCGCCCCGTCCGTCACGGCGGCGTGGATCTTCGTGATCGTGTAAGTGACCGCGGTGTCGGGATTTTCAAGCAGGTTCATCATACCCGCCGCCGACGTATCCACGTCGGTGACCGAGAAGACGTTGGCGCCGAGCGATTTTCCCGCCGTCTGTGCTTTGATCTTGTTTTGCAGCGTTTCGGAGAACGACAGGTACGACGCCCTGTAAAGGGTGCTTTCTTCGTATTTCGTTTCGTCCGAGGTCTGCTTCAGGGACAGGACGAGGTCGGCGACGTCGTCAAACGAAGCGGGAACGTTCTTCTGCGCCTGTTTGTTTTCGTCGTACGCGACCATCGTGTTTTTCCATTCTTTGAAGTCGCTCGTCAGATACGGCTCGTAAGAACTGTCGTTGAACACGCCGTTCGTGTTTTCGAACGTCAGACCGGAAGCCACAAGGCGCGGTTTGATATAATAGGAAAAGGGTTGCTCCACGTAGGAAAGCGTATTGGTCGAGGTGGGATACACCGTGGTCCTGTCGCTTTCGAGGCAGACGTAGTAGCCGGTGCCGCCCGGTATCAGGTCGCCGATGAGAACGGAAAGTTCGTGATTTTCCGTATCGCCGTTTTCCTTATATCTGACGGTAAACCTCGTCGCTTCCCCGTCGTCAAGTCCGTAGTGATAAAGATCTTCCGGCGCGACGTTTTCGATCGCTTCGCTGTAATATACCGTGCCGATACCGGCGCTCAAATAGTAAAGACGCCATATCTCACCGTAATCGCCGAAAGAATCCGTCGCGTATATGTCGGAATAGGTGAAGAAAGGATCCTCGTCCACGACGTCGGGACGGAACAGTTCGTATTCCCCCGTCACTTCGTTGTAAACGGACAAATAGAAAACATACTGTCCGCTCTCTTTCGTGATACGGTAGGACGTCAGCGCGGGATCGTCGGGCTCGACGGTCAGCTCGAAAGTGTCCATATCGTCACCCGTAAGACTGAAAGTGTCATAGATCACTTTCGTCTGCGCGGTCTGTCCGTTCCCGGGATCGTCGGATGTCTTTATGCGTTTCGCCAGATGATAGCCGCCGATCGAGAGGATCATCACCGTCAGAAGAACGATGGCGGTCAAGGCGGTCTTCGAAAGACGGAACGCGGATTTTGTCTTTGTGTTTTTCTGTATCATTTCGCCACCTCCTCAACGATTTTTCCTGCGGATCAGGACGTAAGCGCAAACCGCAAGGATGGCGACAGGTGCGGTACAAGCCGCGACGGCAATGGCTTTTTTCAAAGGATCCGTCATGGCGTGCAGTTCTTTTGACGCGGCGGCTCTGACAGCATCAATACCCGTTCTGCTTGCCTCCGCTTCGCTCTGCGTATAGACTTTACCGTTTTTAAAGACGAACGCCGTCTCTTCGTTCAGCGTGGGCGTGTAAAGGATCTTGCCGAAAGGAGCGTCCGAGTTGAGGGACACGCCGCCGAGCGCGTCCGACGCGTACTCGTCCACGCGGGAGATATTGCGGATAAGAAGCGCCAGCACGTCACGGTTGGCAAACGAAGTGTTCCCGAGAGACTCGTTGGAAAGCAAGTCTTTCGTGGACGCACAGCAAACGTAAGCATACCTGTCGGTGTCGCTGTAGCTGTTCTTTTCGATCCTCGCCGAAGTCGCGACGAGGACGCTTTTGCCCTCGGCAAGGAGCTCGTTATATTCACCGGTCGTCCCTTTCGCGTACACGACCGCCTTGTCCGTCGTGGAGAAGAGCGGTGCGAAAACGCGCTTGGTATTGCTCGTGCCGTCTTCCCGGATCTGCTCGCCGACGCCGTAGAACGAACATACGATATCGCCGCAATCCGAAAGAACGGTGCGCGCGGCAGACGCGTAAGCGGAGATCTCGTGGTAAATGGAATCGCCGTAAGAATCCTTTTCGGTGTCGTACTGTGCCGAAAGAACGGTACCCGTTCCGTCTTTATCCGGGATCACGCCGGCATCGCCCCTGTTATCATCGGTACGGTAGGCGATCTGCACGTCGCGGAAAGAGAAGCCCCACTCGTTAAGATACACTTCGAGATTCGGGAGCGTGACGGCGTGGTCTTTCGCCACGATCATGGCACCCTGTCTGTCGATGAGATACCGGTCGATCTTTTCGAGCTCGGACTCGTAAGCAAGACTGCCGGCACGACTCTCGTCGTAGCCGAAGTCCTCCTGCGGATTATTGAGGATGAGAAGCACGCAGTCCTCGGGGATTTCGGATACCTCCGAGACGTTCAGCGTTTTCACCTGCATACTGCCGTCGCGGAGCAATTCGTAAAGCGCCGCGGCGTCCGTCGAGTTTTCGGGATCGCCCACGTCGTAAACCGTCTCGCCGTGTCCCGTGATGAAGTACGCCGTCGGACGCTGCGTCGCCAGAACGGAATACAAAAGCGATACGAAACGGTATTCGCCGTCGTAGGAATAGTAACCCGTGCCCTCGCTGTTCGTCACCCAGAAGCCGGAGAGCGGCGCGATGCGGTACGAAAAATCGCCCTCTCCGTAAGTGGAGGACAAAATCACGTCGCCCGCGGTGATCTCGGTTCTCGAGGTGGTCTTGTATTTTGCCACGGCGGTCGGATTGTTTTTGACGTTGACGGTTTTGACGGTAAAGTTGTCAAAGCGTTTCGCCACATTGAGCGCCAGATAATACGTGACGCGGTAAGCCGCCGTCTTGGTCAGCACGTCGGGATCGGTACAGAACGTCATCGTGACTTCCGGGGCGCCGTCTGCCGACAGAGCCGCTTCACAGGATTCCATGAACGCGTCGGTCGGCGTATAGAGTTTTTCAAACGTGTTGTCGATGCGAAGTCCCGCCTTCTGCATCGGTGCGGTCAGAAGAAAGTTCAGCGCCAGGGCGGCGATCACGATAATCGCCGTCAGCGCGGTAAAGATTTTCGTGCGGCGGGAGGTGCCGATTATTTTTTCCAGTTTCATCTTTCCCACCTCACCTGTTCTTGCGGCGCACTAAAACGACGCAGCCCGTAACGCCGACGGCGACGGGGATCAGAAGAAGACAGACCGTCAGAATACGCGCCGTTTTCATGGTCAGACCGTTCATGACGTTCTGCGTCAGCATCATGGGAAGACAGCCGTAGGGCGTCCCGCCCTCCTTGCCCGCGAGGACCTCGAACAAAGCGAAGAAGAAATCGCGGTTGGCGTAACCGTCGCTGATCATGGCGTCGGAAGCCGTCAGATAGATGCTGCCGGACACGATGAGCGTCCCTTGCTTGGTTCCGTAAGCTTTCGTACCGTACGCGACGAGCGGATATTCGCCCGCGCGGTCCTGCGTTTTGCCGTCCGCTTCCGCTACAGCGGAAGAGGAAGAAATGAGCAGCGGCCGGGCGGTGCCCGTCAGGTCAAGCACCGACGCCTGCGCCATCAGGATGTCTTTATCGCTGACGGCACGGACTTTCTGTGCGATCTCTGCGGCGGCGCCGTCTTCGGCAAGATCGCCGACGATCGAAAATCCGTCGGTCGTGATCGCGTTGTCGCGGTCTTTCACGATCTGCGCAACGGTGCGCCCGTCATCGGTCTCATACGTCCGGCGGGATATGCCGTACTCCGCCATCAGTGCGGTGAGGACCGGCATTTTTGTCTGTGAATATGGGTCGATTGCCAGATAAACGGTTCCTCCGGAAGACAGGTAATCGCGCAGGCGGTCGATCTCGCTGTCGATCTTCGCCCCCTCTGCCGCCTGTTCAAAATCCGACTGCGGATTGGAAATGATCAGGATCCCGACGTCGTCAAAGCTCGTGACCTTACGGAGATCGACGGTCTCGACGGTATAACCCGCTTCCGCCAGGGCAAGCGTGAGAGAGCGCGTCACGGTCTCGCCGTGATACGTGGTGACGAGGGCTTTCGGATGTTCTTCGGAAAGCACGTAAAGCCCCATCGCCGTCATGACTTCTTCGCCGATATAGGCGTTCAGCGAAGAGGTCGAAGAATCGTAATCGTAGAAATCCACGTAGCCCGCCGACGTCGAAGTATCGGTCAGCACGCGGAACCGGGTGTTCCCGACGTAATCCTTTCCGATGAAGACGACGGAGGATTTCGAGAGGATCGTATTCTTCACGTCGTCCTCGGAAAGACCGTACGGCTCTTTCGTCAGAACGTCGGGCTGTGCGATGATGTTTTCAAACGATACGCTGTAAAACGAATCGGGGAGTTTTTCGCTCAGAAGCTCCGCCGTTTTCAGAACGTAACGCCCGGTCGTGCTCGCCTCCACCTTTTCGCGGGGCTGACAGAACACGACTTTCAGCGTACATCCGTCGTTTATGGCAGTCGCAAAAGCGGCGGCAGGCGCGTCCGAGACCGTCACATCTCTCGTATTGTCCGCGTAAAAATACCATTCGAGCGAGACCGTCAGCGAATAGACGATGGCGTTCAAAACGATCACGATCCCGACGACGAGCGCCGTGACCGCGGCGCGGGGAATACGGTCCTTGCCGAGCCACTCCTTCAGTTTTTTCCGGAATTCTTCCATGGCACCTCCGTCACTGACAACGGCGTCTGTCGTAAACGCGGTAGGTCAGATACAGGAACACCGCGCTGACGGAGAGATAGTAAAGCACCGAAGAAATATCGAACACCCCGCTCATGAAAAGACTGTACCGCGAAAAAACGGAAAGACAGTCGAAAACGTAGCGGAGCCAGTATTCGGAGGGAAGAAGATTGTTCAGAACCCCGATCGCCAGGAAAGCGAAAATGATCCCGAACGTGCCGACGGCGGACGCGAGCTGATTTTCCGTCAGAGAAGAGACGAAAAGTCCGACGGCGATGAACGCCATCCCCACCAGAAGCAGCGCGAGGATATTGCCGAGAAGCAGAAGCACCTTGATCACGGCGTGCCGGGACAGCAGAATGAAATAAAGGGAAGAGACGAGAACGCCCCCGCCGAAAACGGTGAACGAGGCAAAAAACTTGCCGAGGATCATGGCGGGAATGGAGACGGGCGCCGTCAGAAGCAGCTGCTCCGTGCGGGTCTTCCGCTCTTCGCTGAACGACTTCATCGTCAGAACGGGCAGCGTGACTGCAGAAAAGATCAGCATATACTGGAAGAACGTGGAAACGTCCGCGGTCATGGCGTAAAGCGTCGTATAGCAGAATACGGCACCGCCGATCAGAAAATAGGTGAAGAGGTACGCGTAACCGATGATACTCGTGAAGAACGCGCGCATTTCTCTTTTATAAATCGCAAACATTCGTGATCTCCTCTCATTGTTTCGGCTCTTCGGACTTGTCCACCAGCCGGATGAAAACGGATTCGAGGTCCGTCGAGACCGGCATCATGCCGAAGAGCGGCCAGTCTTTTTCACGGCAAAGCTCAAAAACGGCGCGGCGGACGTCGGCGCCCCGCTCGGTCTCGATGCGGTAGGCGAGGGATTCCGCGTCGCGTTCTCCCGTCAGCGCAACGCTGCGTACGCCGGTGATGGCACGGAGTCCCGAAGCGATCTCCGAGGCGGGACCGACGATCTTCGCCTGGTACTCGAAACCGTCCCGGATGGTCCTCGTGATGACGTCCGTCTTCTCGTCGGCGATGACCTTGCCGCGGTTGATGATGATGACGCGCTCACAGACCGACTGCACCTCCGCGAGGATATGCGTACAGAGGATCACGGTATGTTTTTTGGCAAGACCGCGCAGAAGATTGCGGATCTCGAGGATCTGTTTCGGGTCGAGACCGACCGTCGGTTCGTCGAAAATGATGACTTTCGGATCTCCGACGAGAGCGGCAGCGATGCCGACACGCTGTCTATATCCCTTGGAAAGGTTGCGGATCAGACGGGTTTTCACGTCGGTGAGCTTCACCATTCCGAGAATGGAAGCGATATGATCTTCCTCGGGTTCTTTCACCCCTTTGAGTTCATAGACGAAATGCATATATTCCGTCACCGTCATATCGCCGTAGAGCGGCGGTTGTTCGGGCAGGAAGCCGATCTGTTTTTTGGCTTCCGTGGGATTTTCGAGGATATCGATCCCGCCGATTTTGACGCTTCCGGACGTGGAGGAAAGATAGCCCGTGATAATATTCATGGTCGTGCTTTTTCCGGCACCGTTCGGACCTAATAGTCCGACGATCTCACCGTCGCCGATTTCAAACGAGATGTCGTTGACCGCGTAGTTGGAACCGAACCGTTTGACCAGGTTTCTAACTTCAATCATATATTGTCTTTTTCTCCCTTGAATGAGGTTTTTGATAGGTTGGCAGAGTGTATTATACACCGCAATTATGAACAACTTATGAATAATATATATATAATATCTGTTAAATCCGTGAAAATTTCGGGAAAACCGCCGTTTTACGGGAAAAGACCGCCGATAACGGTCGTTCTCCCGATAGTTTTCCGAAAAAAGAAAGGGCAGAGAGTTCCGCTCTCTGTCCTTGAAAAACCGAATCTCGGGATACGGCAAAGGAAACCGCGCACCGGAAAGTGCGCCCGGGTACTATCCCGTAAAGTGCTTTTTCAGCCGTACGTCTTTCCGTCTGCCGTGTGATCGAAAGGAGGCGTATCCGGCGCCTTTTTTTCGCCGAAAAGTTCGGCTTTCGCCCGTTCATAGTCATCTTTTGTAAACAGTAGGTTGACAGCTTCGAGGAGTGCGCCGGCGGTAAGATCCGTCGGAAGAGAAAAGAAATCGGCAAGTTTTGCCCGCTTTTCCGACGCGTCGGGGCAGCCCGACAAACCGTCCAGATAAAAGTCCGTCTTCGTCAACTTTCCCCGCGCGATCGGGCTCTCACCCGAGAACGGACGAAACAGTTCCCGGAGAAGATCGGCGTTCATGCCTTCGACGCCGAGCGTCCCGCTTTTCGACGGCTTTCTTTTCCTTTTTTCCTTGCCTGCGATCTTCGGCACGTAAAGCTGGATCACCTTTTCCCTCGGCAGTATTCCGAGCAAAAAAGAACGGATCTGCACCCCGCCGCCGTCGGGATCGGTCAGGAGGATCACCCCGCGTTTTTCGGCGAGGCGCCGGATGAGATCCTGTTTTTCCTTGACGTTGAAGACCGAAAAACCGTCGGTCGTGATAACGTTGGCGTCAAGGATCTGAAGCAATGCGTTTTTGTCGTACTTCCCCTCCACGATAACGGGGATCCCGACCTTGATCTTTTCAGTCACAAAGGTCTCCTTTCCCCTCACGCACCGCGTGATCGCAGAACAGTCGGAGAGGACATCCCTCACAGGCGGGGGCGCGAGCGGTACAAACGTCCCTGCCGAAATTCACGATACGGTGGCAAAAATCGCTGCCCTCGGCGGACGGAAGCAGATCCCGCAGGATCTTCTCGATCTTCACGGGATCTTTCAGCGTTTCGGGATAAAAACCGAGTCTGCCGCAGATGCGGATGCAATGCGTATCGCAAACCACCGCCGGCAAGCCGTAGATGTCCCCGAGCAGAAGATTGGCGATCTTTCTGCCGACGCCCGGCAAAGTCAGAAGTCCCGCCATGTCGGCGGGCAGTTTTCCTCCGTAAGTATCGCGGAGCATTCGGGAAGCCGAAACGAGGTCGGCGGCTTTCATATGATAAAGACCGCAGGGCTTGACGATTTCTTCGACGTCAGCGACGTTTGCCTCCGCCATCTCCTCATAATTCGTATATTTTGCAAACAATTCTTTGCAAACTTCGTTCACTCTCTTGTCGGTGCATTGTGCGGAAAGGCGTCCCATGACGAGAAGTTTCCACGGATCTTTCCCGTAATCGAGTGCGCAGACGGCTTCGGGATAGATCTCCTTGAGCGCGTTGACGACGCCTTTTGCTTTCCGCTTTGCGGCATCGTCCGGCAAAGCGAGTCCCGCCTCTTTGAGAAGTTTTCCGAACAACGCGCGGGAAAAACCCATCACGGTGTCAAAATCGCCGTCCGTGGACGCGACGAGAGCGCCGCCGAACCCTTGGATACCGTAGGCGCCCGCTTTGTCCATCGGCTCGCCCGTAGCGACATAAGCGTCTATTTCTTTGTCGGTCAGTTTGCGGAACTGGACCGCCGTCGAGGCGACGCCGGCATATACCTTTCCGCCGAAGTGAAGTGCGACGCCGGTCCGCACGTAGTGCCGTCTTCCCGACAGGGCACGGAGCATCGCTTTCGCGTCTTCTTCGTTCTTCGGCTTTCCGAGTGCCGCGCCGTCCAACTCCACGAGCGTGTCGGACGAGATCACGGCGGTATCGGCGGGAAACAGCCGTGCCACCGCCTCGCCCTTTCGCACCGCCAGATCCGCGACACCGTCGGCAGGCAAAGTGCCGGGCGCGAGCGTTTCGTCAATATCCGCCGTCATCACGTCGAAATCCAGTCCCGCTTTCGTCAGGATCTCTTTTCGGCGGGGCGAAGCGGATGCCAGAATCCATTTCAAGATTTTGCCCCTTTCTTATTTACGGATACGCCGGACTTCGCCCGGCAGACTCTCCCGGTTTTCAAAAGCGCGCAAAACACGGCGTATTTCCGCGGCGCTCTCAGTCGTGAAAAGAAAATGCTCGGACAATCCGATCTTTTTGTAATCGTCCTGCCGATCGCCCATATAGGTGACGACGGCGTTGAGAATCAGATTTCTATGGGGATATTCCCGTATAACGGGAAAGCGTTTTCCCATCCGGTCGGTAAAGGCAAATTTCATGCAGCAATCACACCCGCCGTTTTCCCGGACGAAGCACCGTTCGGTCAGCATCAGAGGGATCCTGCCGTAAACGACGGCGGATCCGCCGATATCCCGCATCATGGGGAGAGACAGCTCCGGCGACAGGACGAGTCCCGAAAGGCGGCGGTAAAACGCGGCGCTTTCACGGTTACAGACGTTCAGACGGAAATCGCCGAAAGGCGTGAGTCCGAGAGCGTCGGCAAAGGCAAGATGCGACGGGTTGGAGATCAGCGCGGCATCCGCGCCGTTTTCTTTCGCCTCTTTGAGCATCCGCATCACGTCTTCGCGCTCTTTATCAAAAACGACGGGCGGGACGGCAACCCCGCGTGCCCCTTTTTCGGCATCTCCTTTTTGATATTGCCAAAGCGGCAAAAATACGGTGGAAAAGGAAGAAAGATCCTTCGCGGACAGTTCGTCAAACCCGCTTCTGCTGTAAAAAACGGCAGTCCTGCCGGGATCGCGGGGGACCCGCGCCGCTCCGACCTGCGTTGCGGTGGCAAAAGGCAGATCCCGGCTCGAATCCTCAAACGCCTCCGCCGCTTTCCGACGCAGCGCGTTGACAGATCCGACCGATAGAAAAGCCCCCTCATCGCACGTAATATGCAGGTCTTTTTCTTCAAGAGAAAGAAAAGTATTCCCCATTTTGCAAAGTCTTGTTTGCAAATCTTTGATATCAAGCGGTATTGTTCGCGCCGCTTCGGGTATATCTCCCGTTACGCGAACACGTCTTCCGTTTCCGAAAATCTCCATTTCCGCCGGTTCACCGGTGCGGATCTTACACGTCGCGCCGACGGAAACTCTGGCGGGAGAAAACGTGGCGGGAGCGGCTTTTTTGCTCTCGTTTTTTGCCTCTTCCGTGCGGATGCCCGTCATGGGTTTTTCGGGATGCCCCGCAAAATATCCGTCGGTAAAACCGCTCCTCGAAAACGCCCTTTCGAGTCTTTCGTCCTCTTCGCGCCTCGCGTCGCGGTATTCGTCGAGCAAGCGTCGGTAAACCGATGTGACTTCGTAAACGTAAGGGGGGGATTTCATCCGTCCCTCGATCTTCAGAGACGCGACGCCGAGATCGCATAGCTCACGCACGTGATGCGCCAGCGAACAATCCTTCAAGGACAGAGGATATCGGTCCGTGCCGTTATACGGCAGACGGCAGGGCTGTGCGCATTCGCCGCGATTTCCGCTTCTGCCCCCGACGAGCGATGAAAACAGGCATTGCCCCGAATGACAGACGCAAAGCGCACCGTGCAGAAATACCTCGATCTCCGCTTGGCAGTTTTCCACGGCGCTTCGGATCTCCGACGCCGGGAGTTCCCGCGCCAGAACGACGCGGGAGATGCCAAAAGACGCCGCGAAATCGGCGCCCTCGGTGTTATGCAGAGACATCTGTGTCGATGCGTGAATCGGAAAATCCGAAAGTTCGCGGCGGATCCTCGCTATAAGTCCGGTATCGGCGGCGATGAGAGCGTCCACCCCCGACCGATAGAGAAAGCGGACGAAAGCGAGCGCTTCGTCCATTTCTTTGTCGGTGATCAGCGTGTTCACGGTGACGTAAACACGCACGCCATGCAAATGGCAGTACCGCACGGCGCGCAAAAGCGCTTCTTCGTCAAAATTCGCGGCGAACGCACGCGCGCCGAAGGATTTTCCTCCGAGATAAACGGCGTCAGCGCCGGCGGCGACCGCCGCGTACAGCGCTTCTTCCGAGCCCGCCGGAGCCAGAAGTTCCGGCATTTTTTCTCTTCTTCTCATAGCATCCCTTAACTCAATAAGATCGGTGTTTCTTCGTTGAAATACGTAATATCCGTGTTCTGCCGCTCCTCAAAAAAGATGCGGAGCATCGTCTCGAATTTCATGGCAAGCCGTCCGTCACGCAGCGCACAACGGTATATCTCGCTCCCGTTTTGCAATTCGATACATTTTCCGGGCGTGAACGGAAATGCCGGCACCATCGCGATCGGAACGGTCAGAGAAATGTTTTCTCCCCCGAGTTCTCCGACCAGGGTGAACGCGTCGCCCGTCAGCGTTAGGGTCCCCTCGCCGACTTTCTCGAAACGGTGCGTTTTCTCATTGATACAAAGGATATCCGTTCCGGAGGTCAGCGTTCTTTCCGCCCCGCTTCGGATCTTCTCTTTCAGACGGCGGTAAATATCACCCGACCACTCGGAGACGTAACGGAAATTTCTCTTTCCCGCGGTCCGCAAGAACCCGTATTTGTCCATCCGTGCCTCGTATCCGCACTTTTCACAGGACAGCGTTCTTTCGTCAAGTACGCCGATGGAAAACTCCGTCTCACAGTCCGGGCATTGGTACAGTACGTTCTGAAGTCCTTCGACGCGATCGCCGTGACGGTGCAAGACCGCCTTTTCTTCCTGCTCCTTGTATTCGTTGAACAGAATGGCGCCATCGACTTTCGCGCGGATATCGTCGTCGGTCAGGGAAGCCAGCGCCTCCGCCGGGATCAGACGGTAAACGTCCATGAACGTCCTGCCCGGGCGAAAACCCTTGCCCCACTTCGGATCGGTCAGATACGCCCCCGTCGTCCGCGCGACGAAAACGTCCACACCGAGCCAACGCAAAAAACCGTAGGTCGCGGGCGGAATCGGTGTTGACAAACCGTTTTCGCTCATCATGCCGGCGGGATAGATCGCCAGGATGCCGCCGGATCTGACGGTCTCTTTCATCCGTCGGATCGCGCCGACGTCGGGTTGAAACTGCTGCTTCGGAATGGTGTACAGTGCGTTCACAAAACGACGAAAAGGCAGCGTGCCGTAGAACGTTTTGCTGAAAACGAAAGTCATCCGGCGTCCGGTGATGCCGATCAGATTCACAAAGTCGAGCGCACATTCGTGATTGGCAATGACGACGCAGGGACCTTTGTGCCCGCGCAGTTCGTTGCGGACGATCTTCCGGCGGAAGATGAACGTCGCCGTCAGAAATGCGGCAAAGCGTGCCGTCGTATAAGCAAAAATATTCGGAATTTTGTAAGCGGGCTTTTGTTCCATACTGTTGTTCCCTTTCGATTGACGGTAATGAATCTTCTGTCAACGGTTGCGATGATTTCAGGATCGGTGTATGTCGGGACTTGGCTTGCTTTAACGGAAATATATTACCACATTTTCATTTTCTTTTCAAGTATGTTGCGCATAGGACGAAAAGATGTCGTTTTTTGTCGTTTTTTGTTGACATCATTTTCGTTTTATGATTAAATGGAAAAAAGTATTTCAAAAAAGGCGGTTTTTAATTCTAAAAAGCGTCGGCGTGAAAGAGGAGGTGCGTTCCGTGAAAAAGTGGTTGTTTTCATCGTTCTTGCTGACGTTTTCACTCGTGCTTTTCTTCGGTTGCGCCTCTTCCGGCGCTGACAGTCGCTACGGCGTACCGCCCTATATCGACGATAACTCCGAAATCTACAACGGAGGCGGTCAGGGGACCGTCACGCCGGGCACGCAAACCGGCGAAACGGGAGGATCCGACACGGACGCCTCACAGGAAACGTCCGACGTCCCGACGGTTCCGATCCCGCCCGTCAAGCCGCCGATCGATCCGTCCCTCATCCCGACGCTTGAAACGTTTTCCGGCGTCACGATAGAACCCGTCACGGCGACCTACGACGGCAAACCCAAATATCCGCTCTTAAAAGGGTTTCCCGATGATATTGACAAAACTTACGACTGTGATCCCACGAACGTGGGCACCTATACCGTTGTGGTAACGGTGACGGCAGAGGGCTATGAACCGCTGACGCTCTCTTCCACCGTCGAGATCGTCCCGGCGAAAATGCCTCTTTCTTTCAACAGTCTGACGGCGTATGAAGACGGCAAAGCGCACGCGCTTTCTCTGACGGGAGATTTGCCCGACGGCGCCGAGATTTGCTACTATGAGATCGGGGCGAACGGAAAAACGCCGGTGACGGAAGCGGCACTCTCCCGTACCGAGGCGGGGACCTACCGTTTTTCCGTCGAAGTGACCTGTGAAAATCACGAGACCTTTTCCGCCGAAGCGGAACTCAAAATCCTCCCAAAGGAAGCAGGCGCCGTTCTCGGCGCGGTGGGCGATACCGTCCTCTATCGGAACCCGCTAAAGGAAAACGCTCTGTACGGGAAAAGTGCGACCGACACAACGGATTCCGAGATGAAACTCACCCGGGACGTCATCGCCGCCGTATTTCCGACGGGAGAAAACACGTTTCTCGGGCTTTGCGTGTCCGATTCACCCTTTTCTCTGTACGCCTACACGCTGGAGAACGGGCAGGCGATCCGATCGGAGAAGCCGCTCTTCGAGGGCAACATCGACGCGATTCTCTTCTTTGACGCTGCTTGTTTTTACTGTACCGTCACCGTCGGCGAAACGGGGATTTACAAAGTCTCATTGAGCGAAACCGAAAAAGTGGAAAACCGCCCGATTCTCTCCGGCCAATACGAAAATTTACAGTTTAACGGCGATAAAAGTAAACTATTCTTTACAGATTCCGACAACGGCGGCATTTTGTGCAGCATTGATCTGTCGGCAGACGAGCCGAAAGTCACGCAATACGACGGTTTGATTTTTGACAGTTTTCTTCTTCTCGGAGACGCGGTTTACGGAGTATTTTCCGACGGCACTTTCCGCGCGGATCCTCTGTCGGGCGAGAAAGAAAAGATCTACGATACCGTCGGTTCTGACTTTTGCGTCGGAGACGGCAAAGTATTCTTTCTCATATCGGAAAACGGCGCGGATGCAGAGAACGAGATCGTCGCGTACGATTCCGAAACGAGAAGCACCGGGAAAGATTTGGTCTGCGGCGGCGAACTGTCGTCTCTCTTCTTTTTCCGTGACTGTCTTTACATTCTCTCATCGACCGACTTCAGCACCGAACTGCTGACAATCCCGATTTCCTCCATTCCTTTTTCCGACGGATAAGCACCTCTTCTTTCGCGGATCGGGGAACGGTTAACCGAAAACGGACAAAATGAAAAGGGAAGAACCGCGTGGGTTCTTCCCTTTTTGATCGTCCGGGTTTTATCCCGCTATGATCATTCTTACGCTTTGACTCTGGCGCCGGCTTTCACGGTGTATTCCGTGACGCCGAGGACGGTCTCACCGTCGACCTGAAGTGCGCAGGGTTCGTCGAATTTCACCGTGATCTCACGGCCGACGTGGGTGGCGACCATCTCGGTATGCTCCACGTGCTTGCCCTTGAAAATGGAGGGGAAGACGGCGAGCGTTTTGAGTTTTCCGGAGCCGTACATGACGACGACCGAAACGGTGCCGTCGGGATTGGATCTGTCCTGATTCGGGGCGACCATCATACCGCCGCCGTAAAACTTGCCGTTCATCGTAGGAGCGAGCCACGCTTTCTTGTAACGGTACTCTTCGCCGTCAACGATGACCGTCGCGTTTTTCGGCTTGAAATGGAAAAGAAGACCTTTGACGGCGATCCCGGCGTAATTCACGGGTTTCGCGCTCTTTTCCTTCTGCTGATCTCCGACTTCGCAACAGTAGCCGTCGATGCCGTATCCGATACCGTTCAGGAACTTATACGTCTGTCCGTTGACTTCGACGGTCGGGAGATTCGTGATGTACTGATTGATCTTCACGGGATCTTCGCTGTGCTGAGAACCGACGAGATCGTTCATGAAATCGTTTCCGGATCCTGCGGCATAATACAGGATGGGGAACGGGTATTCCTTGTCCTCGGTGCGGTTGACGAGATGATTGAGCGTGCCGTCGCCGCCGACGAGAAGAAGTTTGTCGTCCGCCGTCAGAGAATCCAGATACGCCTGAAGATCCTCGACCTGCGTAATATTCTTGTAAACGGGATTTTCGGAGGAATAACGGGCCTGAAGCGCTCTCGCGGTCTCTTCACCCCGGCTGTTGTTTGACAAATGGTTGAAAAGAATGTGCAGCATGGTTTTCTCCTTTACTTACGAAAAGTCATTTCCTTGTTTTATAGTTTCGGCAACGCTGCCGAGAGAACACGAATCACGTTTTTCCCCGTTATTTTTTCAACGACGGGGAGAGGATATGCAGAGAGAAGCGCGTCCGCGAAGCGGTCGTGCATACTGCACGTCCGGGAAAAGCCGACAGGATAGGAATCCACCCCGTCGATATCGAAGCCGAATCCGACGGCGTCTTCGCCGACGAGAGATAACATCGCGTCGGTATGCCGCAGAACGTCGGCGATCGTCGCGGTTTCCCCTCTCAAAAAAGGGGGATACAGATTGACGCCGATCACGCCGCCGCGTCTTGCTATCTCTTTTGCCTGCTCGTTCGTCAGATTGCGGGGATGCGGCGTCAGGGAACGAAGATTGGAGTGAGTTGCGAGAACCGTTCCCGCAAAGTGATCGAAAACGTCGAAAACCGCACGGTCGGACAGATGGGACACGTCGGGCAAGATCCCGTATGTTTCCAATTTTTTCAGCGTCCCGATGCCGACTTTCGTCAGCCCGTAATCGTCTTTCGTTCCCGTGGAACGGGAAGAGGAAGCAAGTTCGTTGTCGTCCCAGGCAAGCCCGAAAACGCGCAGACCGCGTTCGTAAAGCTCGGGGATCACGTCGGCAGATCCGTCGGTACCGGCTCCGCCCTCAACCGAAAACAGAAGCGCTCGTCTTTCTCCGGACAGGAAGCGGGAAAGATCCTTTTGATTCCGGATCAGCACCGCCTCTTCGGCACGGGACGAAAAAGCGTCCGCCATCCGCAGGGCTTCCCTCCGTCTGCTTTCCGCGGGGGTGGACCCCCGTCCGACAAAAGCGGCGGCAAACTGTAAATGCGGATATTTTTCCGAATGATTGTAACACGAGAAAAACGGTTCCCGCCGCGCCGTACAGTGCGGCAGAGTATCGTTGTGCATATCGGCAATGATCATCCGACACCTCACTATAATACGTATATTAACATATTTTATTATTTTTGTCAAGTTTTATTCCTATTTCGTCTTTTTTCGCGCCGGAATGGCGTTTCCTTTGTCTCTGCATAAAATGGAAGAGAGGCGGAATGCCTCAATTCATTTGTACGGAAACGATACCATGAATATCACTCTTTACGGAAACGACGCCCGTCTTTCCGTATGTCAAAAAAACCTTTCCTCCGTCCCGCGGGAAGGGACGTTATATCTGCTTCCGATCCCATCGTTTCGTCCCGGGATCACACCGCCTTTCACGGGACTTGCGCCGGGACCCCGCGACGCCGTCGTGGGCTACGCCATTCCCGATGATAAAAAGCGGGCGCTGACGGCGAACGGTGCCGCGCTGCTCGATCTGGAAGACGACGCCGTCTATCAGAAAGAAAACGCGGAACTCACCGCGCTCGGCGTTTTCAGCCGGATCCTGCAAAGCCGGGACGCCGCGCCGGGGGATCTCTCCGTCGGGATCGTCGGTTTCGGTAAAATCGGCGAAGCCCTGCTGAAGATCCTCGTTTTCTTCGGCGCCCGTCTGTCGGTCTATACCCGCAATCCCGTATCGGAGAAAGATCTCCTCCCGCTCGGAATCGACGTTTACCCCTCTGTCGGATTTGCCTATCACGGCGAAGACGTCCTCGTCAATACCGCACCGGCGCCCCTCCTCTCTCGCGACGCGTTCGGAGAAACCGTCCCGCTGATCTTCGACGTTGCCACGGGCGACTGCGTCGGCGCGGGGCTTCCTTTTGAAAAAATGCCGGCGGTACCGCTCAAAATGTTCGGAAAAAGCGCGACGCGGTGTTATACCGACGCCGTTTCCCGATTTTTACGGGAGGCAGGTTTATGATAGGATTTGCCTTTTGCGGATCGTTCTGCACCACCGCCCGCGCCGTCGCGGCGCTGGAGTCGCTCGTGGAAAGCGGCTACGACGTTCTCCCGATCGCGAGCGAAGCGGCGTACACGTACGACACCCGCTTCATGACCGCCGCCGATTTCCGGGAAAAAGTGGAAAAGATCACCGGAAAAAAGATCGTCCACACGATAAAGGACGCGGAGCCCCTCGGGCCGAAAACGCCCCTGGAAGCCCTCGTTATCGCGCCCTGCACGGGAAATACGCTCGCCAAGCTCGCGAACGGTATCACCGATTCCCCCGTCACCATGGCGGCAAAGGCGCATCTGCGATGTGACAGAAAACTGCTCGTCGCCCTCGCTTCCAACGACGCCATGTCGCAGAACCTGCATAATCTGGCGACGCTTTTACAGCGCAAAAACGTCTATTTCGTCCCTCTCCTTCAGGACGATCCCGAGAAAAAGCCCCATTCCCTCATCGCGACGTTCGAAAGGATCCCGCAGGCGCTTCGCGCCCTCGAGGAAGACTGTCAGCTCCGACCTCTTTTTCTCTGCTGAACGACCGAAAACCGGGAAGACTGTTGCCGATCGGACGGCGTGCGACAGTCTTCTTTTTCATTTTTGCAATGATTTTGCAGGAAAATCCGGACTTTCTTTCCATTCTTTTCGAGACGCGCTTTTTTCTTGACAGGTTCCTCTTAAAGTGTTATACTTAACGTGTATCGGTCTATATAAAAATAGGCCCTCACGAAAACAAAATATATTTCCGAAAAGAAAAAAGGAGTGTTCTCATGAAAAAACTACTCGTGTTTTTCCTGCTTCTCCTTTCTCTGGTTCTCGCCTCCTGCACCTTGGACCTGACGGCCATCGGCGTCGGAAAAGAACCGGAAGAGGACGTGTGTGAGCACGTCTATGGAGAACCGTCTGTCCAGGAAGCGTCCTGTGAAGAAGACGGAAAAGCGACCTACACCTGTACGCTGTGCGGGGAAAAGAAAGAAGAAGTGATCCCGATGCTGGATCACCATGTCTTTGACGAAGAAGACGTCAGAACGGTCAAAAAATCCGGGGTTGCGTATCTTCGTTACACCTGTGTTTTCTGCGGTGCCGAAGAGGACGTGCCGGAAGATCCCGACGCCTGTATCCACGAGTGGAACGCGGGCGAAATCACGACGGCGGCGACCTGCAAGGATCCGGGCGTAAAGACCTTCACCTGTTCCAAATGCTCCGAAACGAAAACAGAGCAGATCCCGCTGCTCACCGAGCACACCTACGACGCCGGCACGGTCACCAAAGCCGCGACCTGCAAGGAATACGGAACCAAAACCTACACCTGTACGGTTTGCGGAAAAGCCAAAGCGGAGTCCGTCGATAAACTGACGACGCACACCTGGAACGCCGGCACGGTCACCAAAGCCGCGACCTGTAAGGAAGCAGGAGAGAAGCTTTATACCTGCCGAATCTGCGATACGACAAAAACGGAGACCACGGCGAAACTGACCACCCACACCTGGGATGCCGGAACGGTCGGAACGCCCGCGACCTGCCTCACCGCCGGTTCCACCGTCTATACCTGCACGGTGTGCGGAACGACAAAGACGTCGCCCATCGCCGCGACGGGGCACATGATCCAATCCTATGACGTGCTGACGCCTGTCTTTGCGTATCATACCTCTGCCGAATGGGCAAACATCTCCAAGATTGCATCCTTCAACGAGTCTGTCCAGTCGGATAGCGGCGACGGTCACGTCAAAGTCTCCTGCACCACCTCCGGCGGTTCTGGAAACGGCGGCTGGGACGAATCGCTGGCGAACCTGCCCGCGGACGCAGAAGACATCGTCTTCACGTTCTCCGTCAACCGTGTGAAAGCCGGAAACGACGGCGGATCGACCGTTCGTGAGATGATCCACGAAGCTCTCCGTCTGAAGAACAACGACGGAACGCAGCTCGTTGCATTCGTCGGTTTTGAAAACATAACGGAAAAGACTTGGCAGGCAGGCGATATTGCCGAGTGGAATGATGACACTGTTTTGGCTCATCTTTCCGACTATGACAACAAGTGGATTGACGTCGCCCTTCATATCAATATCGCTACCAAGGCGGTTGACTATTATATCAACGGTGCGAAGGTCTTAACGAAAGTTTATTCGGCACTTCCCGACACCGTCGCCGG
>JAZLLY010000002.1:0-35413 GCA_045598385.1 Eubacteriales bacterium
TTTCAAAGTGTTTTGACAAGATTCTTCACACTAAATTCAGTGTTCAAAACTTCATGTTGTTCAATTTTCAATGATCAAGATACATCGCCCTTTTTTGAGCGGTGCTTGACCATTATACTACCGAAAGATATAGTTGTCAAGTATTTTTTCAGATTTTTTTCGTGTTTTCGGCAATTCGTGTAAAACATATAGTGAACCCGCTGATTACCGACGCCGTTTTCTGTGGAAAAGTAACAAGAAAACCTGCTTCTTTTGCCGTTTCCCTAATTTTCCAAACATATTTTTCGGCAGCAGGTCCATACTAAAGACAGAGTTCAGAAGTCGGGCTTCGGCTTGATTTCCGGGCTCGATGAGATAGATTCAAAATGAGAATGATTTCCATGGCTAACAAAACAACCGATAAAAAGGCGGCTCTCAATCAGTTCAAGATGGAAGCCGCAAACGAAGTGGGCGTTACGCTCAAAGACGGCGGTTATAACGGCGATCTCTCGGCTGCCAAGGCGGGTTCCGTCGGCGGTCAGATGGTCAAAAAAATGGTCGAGTCCTACGTGAACTCGATGAACCGCTCCAAAAAACGGTTAAAATCGTTTTCCGATAACGGTTAAATTCGTTTTGTAAAGACGGCTATCCTTGCCGGTAGGTCTTGACAAAAAGAACCGAAGACGGGCTGCATCGGCAACCGTTCTTCGGTTTTTTGTTGTTTTTTCGAATGCTATGCCTCTCAAGAACAAAGAGACGGGCAAAAGCAAGACACGAAGAAAAACGTCGTGCCTCTATTTTCTTATATAATGAAGAGGAACAAAGCGCAAACGCCGGAAAAGAGCGTCGAGACGGCGTTGACGACGTCATTGGAAACGAAACGGGATCCGCAAAGAAGCACCGACGGGCAGTCGCAGTGAGACCGCTTTTCGGTCATTTTTCCGCAGACGGCGCACCGATATTTTGCCTGGCAGAGCGAGCCGAGACAACTGTCAACAACCGTCCCGAGAAAAGCAAAGCCGAGCATCAGAAAATACGTTTTTGCCGAAAAGGCAAAAAACAACCGGGAAAAGCCGAGCGACAAAGCGCAACAAACCAAAGACGCTGCCGTGCCGACGACCGTCATTCCGCCGCTCTCTCCCAGATGACAACGGCGCAAACGAAAGAGATCAAAGGTCTTTTCCGACAACGCGCCGATCCCGGAACCGGCGGTATCGCCGAGGGCTTCTGCAATCGCCGTCAATCCGGCAAAAAGAAATACGGGCTCGTCCGTCAGGGCGTAGATGAGGGAAAAAAGGGCAAGCGCTCCGCCGTTGGCGAAGACCTGAAAGGCATCCCGCGCGCCGCACTTCTCTTCTTCGACGGCAACGCGACGCTTGACTCTCTTCTTAACGGTATCGCACAGAAGTCCGCCCCCGAGAAAAAAGGAAAGCAGCAAAAAACCGACGTTTCCGAGAGTCGCCGACATGACGGCGTCGAGAACAAGTGCTGCGGCAAGACCGCTTTTACTCAAGATCTTTTTACGATCGGCGACGATGACCGCCCAGGGCGTCAGCAGAATCGGGAGCAAATACCGCAAAACAAAGACGGGCGCCGTCAGCCAGCCGTACGCAAAAAAGCATACGGAAAGCGGTAAAAACAAATTGTCCGTGCCGTTTTCGGACGCGAGCTCCGCCGATGCGGACAGAAAAGCGATGAAATAGATCATCGGCACGGAAAGATTCAGTCCGAAGAACCGCGAAAACGCGAGCACACCGAAGAACGAAGCGGCAAAACAACAGATCGTCCCGAACAACGTTTTATTGCCGTGGAGGATCACGCTTCCTTTCTTCGCAAGTTGACCGAAGACGCCTGCCGCACCGTCGCCGAGAGAGGTACAGACCACGGCAATGCCGAACGGCATGAGAAAATCGGGATCCAACAGGGTAAGTCCTGCCATCACCGACATGGAAAGCGCATAGAAAACGGTACCGGGGGCGTTCTCCCCGTCGGAAGACATCCCGGAGAACCACCCTTTGGCGCGCGCCGTACATAATAGGAACAAAAAGGCGAGGCATACGACGAGAAAATGCCACGACGTACCCATATAATACCGCAGGATAAACCACTCGAAACCGACGCTGATATGGACCACTTTGCGCGAATACGAGCGCGAAAGGCCCATCCGATTCGTCAGTTCCCCGAGCGCAATGCAGAACGCGCCGTAAAGCAAGGAAAAGATATAGCCGAGCGCGATCATTTTCTCACCTCTTTCACAATCGGTGCTCCGGCGCTGACAAACGCACCGAAAAACCGTTTGATTTCCTGTAATTTCCCGACAATACGATAAAAGTCTTTGTTTTTTACCATTTTCGATAACGTATCCACGAAAAAGAAAGGTGTTGAAAACCGCGTGGATCTTCAACACCCAAAACCGATCACTCTTCCTGCGAGGGATCTTCCTCTTTTTCCTCCGGCAGGATCTCTTTTCCGGGAATGACGATCCCGTGGGTCATTGCACGGCGGTTCTCTTCTTCTTTTTCGTTCTCGATCCGCTCTTTCACTTCTTTCGTGGCGGCAATGTCCGCCAGGATTTCTTCGGGAACGGCGCCGTCCGCCAGAGTCAAAAAGGACTCGAACGCGTCGGGATACACAAAAGTCTTCTTTTCCGCGGCGAATGCAACGGTGAGATATTTTCCGTTCACCGCCGTCACGGTGCCTGTGCCGAATACCTTGTGTTTGACTTCCAGATTATCCAAAAGCATTTTTCTCCTCCGAAACCATTTCCACAAAAAACTCGTTTGAGATTTGTGGAAATAGCACAAAAAACTGCATATTTTCGACGTATTTTTCACGGTTTTCTTGAAAGCGTCTGTATTTTAGCAGATAAATATGACTAAAGTATGAACAAAACGGATTTTTCGGAATTTTTCAATTATAAAATCCGTTTCGTTTCAATCTTATGAAAAACGGTCGTTTTGTGCTCTATTGTTCCCGTTTTCAAAAAAATAAACGCACGGAAATCACAAACGTCATTTCCGTGCGAAAAATCATTCGGCAAAAATCATGGATTCATCCCACATCGAGGGCGCCTCGTAGCCGAGGAGGTTGACCGTCGTGGCGGCGACGTTCGAAAGACCGAAACCGCTCTTGTCGGTTTTGACCGAGTAGGTGTCCTTGTAGTCGTTATCATAAATAATGAAAGGAACGGGATTCAGTGTATGGCTCGTCTTGGCTTTGAGCGTTCCGTCCTTGTTTTTCTTGGGCTCTCCCGTTTTCTTGTCGATCTCGTACATCTCGTCCGCGTTTCCGTGATCGGCGGTGATGAGGGCGACGCCGTGAAGTTCGTCAACGACTTTCAGGATTCTGGCGAGCTGAAGATCCAGCGCTTCCATGGAACATTCGGTCGCAAGGAAAGATCCCGTATGGCCGACCATATCGCCGTTCGGGAAATTGACGCGGAGATAACGGTATTTTCCGCTTTTCAGACACTCGATGAGTTTATCGGTGATCTCGGCGCATTTCATCCACGGTCTCTGCTCAAAAGGAATGACGTCGGACGGAATCTCGATAAACGTCTCCAGTTCCTCGGAGAATTTTCCGGAACGGTTGCCGTTCCAAAAATAAGTGACGTGACCGTATTTCTGCGTTTCGGAGATCGCGAGCGAGGGGATATCCGTTCCGACGAGATATTCGCTCATCGTATTCGTGATCTCGGGAGGATTGACGAGATACCGTGACGGAATATGAAGATCGCCGTCATACTCAAGCATACCCGCATATTTGACCGCAGGGACGCGTTTTCTGTCGAATTTGTCGAAATCTGCCCCCGCCTCAAACGCTTTGGAGATCTCGATCGAACGGTCGCCTCTGAAATTGTAGAAAACGACGCTGTCGCCGTCATGGATCGTGCCGACGGGCTTTCCGTCTTTCGCGATAACGAAAGGAGGCAGATCCTGATCAATCACGTGCAGTTGTGCACGATAAGTGACGATGGCTTCCTCGGCAGAGGCAAACTGTCTGCCCTCCCCGAGAACGTGCGTCATCCAGCCGCGTTCTACCATCGACCAGTCGGCTTCGTAACGGTCCATCGTGATCTTCATACGTCCGCCGCCGGAAGCGATCGCAACATCAAAATCGGACGAAGAGAGAGATTTCAGGTATTTTTCAAAAGGAAGCACGTAATCGAGCGCGCTGGTTTCGCCGACGTCACGGCCGTCGATGAGCGTGTGAATACGTACGCGTTTTACGCCGTCTTTCTTCGCACCCTCGATCAGCGCTTTGAGGTGATCAATATGCGAATGGACGTTTCCGTCGGAAAAAAGTCCGATAAAATGCAAAGTATTGTTTGCATTATTGCCGTTTTTCACGTAATCGGTCAATTCCCGCCACGCGTCGGAAGCAAAGATCTTTCCGTTCGAGATCGACTCGGAAACGAGCTTCGCGCCCTGCGCAAAAACCTGACCGGCGCCGAGCGCGTTATGCCCGACCTCGGAGTTTCCCATATCATCGTCGGTGGGAAGTCCGACTGCCGTGCCGTGAGCTTTGATGGCGAGAGTGGGATAGTTTGCCATCAGAAAATCGAGCGTCGGCGTATGTGCCGCTTTCACGGCGTTCGCCGCGTTATCGGGAGCGAGACCGACACCGTCCATGACGATCGTGAGCAGGGGTCCTTCGATCCCTTTGAACTTTTTGGATTTTTCGAGTTTTGCCATAAGAATTGCCTTTCCTTTATATATCCGCCCGACGGTGCAGAACGAAAAAATACACCGGGAGCAAAATGAACGTTTGAAAGCGCAGATAACGGAAAATGCGGATACCGTTATCCTCCGGGCGGCATGAGCGAGCCGCGTCGGAAGACGCGAAACGACGGGATCAGATATCCGCGTCGGCGACGTAAAGATGTCCGTATTCCGAAATGAATCGTTTTCTTTCGGTGATATTGTCACCGAGAAGCACGTCGAACATATGCGCCGTTTCTTCCGCGTCGGCGGGTGTGACGGCGACGAGTCTTCTCGTCTGCGGACACATCGTGGTGCGCCACATCATTTCCGGCTCGTTTTCGCCCAAACCTTTGGAGCGCTGAAGCGTGTATTTTTTGTTTCCGATCTTTTTCAGAATGTCGATCTTTTCCTGCTCGTTGTAGGCAAAATAGGTTTCCCCGCCCGCCGTGATCTCAAAGAGAGGCGACTCGGCAATAAAGATCTTTCCTTTTTCGATCAGCGTGGGAAGAAGCCGGTAGAAGAGCGTCAGAAGCAACGTGCGGATCTGGAAGCCGTCTTCGTCCGCATCCGTGCAGATGATGATCTTGTTCCATTTAAGCATATCATAATTGAACGCCGCGATATCGCCGGCTTTTTTGCCGACCTTGCATTTCGCTTCGACGCCGCAGCCGATAACGCGCAAAAGATCGAGGATGATATCGTTGTCAAATATCTTCTCGTAGGTACTCTTCATGCAGTTCAGCGTTTTTCCGCGGACCGGCATGATCGCCTGGAACTCCGCGTTTCTGCCGAGCTTGCAGCTGGACATGGCGGAATCGCCCTCGACGATATAGACCTCGCGCAGCTCCGGGTCTTTCGTGTGACAGGGGACGAACTTTTCGACGCGGTTGGACACGTCCATCGTGACCGCGAGTTTCTTCTTGATATCGACTTTCGTCTTTTCCGCGGATTCTCTGGCGCGCTTGTTGAGCAATACCTGCGCCGCGATGAGATTCGCGCTGTTCACGTTTTCACGGAGATAAAAATCCAGTTGTTCTTTGATAAAAGCCGTCAGGGCTTTCTGAATGAAACTGTTGTTGATGGCTTTTTTCGTCTGGTTCTCGTAAGAGGTCTGCGTGGAAGAGGAATTGACGATGATCGTGAGATTGTCGCCGATGTCCTGGAACGAGATCTTCTGCTCGTTTTTGTTGTACTTTCCGGTCGAGGAGAGATACTTGTCCAGCGTGAAAGCAAACGCCGCTTTCACGGCACGGTCGGGCGCGCCGCCGTATTCCAGATAAGAGGAGTTGTGGTAGTATTCGGTCGAACCGCTCTTGCTGAAGCAAAAAGCGATCTCGGCTTTGAGCTTGTATTCGGGCAGGTCCTCCCTGTCGCGCCCCGTTGTCTCGGTCTTCCAGAGGACGGGCGGCGTCTGTGCGATGCCGTCGGTGATCTCCGAAAGATAATCCGCGATACCGTTTTCGTAGAAAAACTCCGAGCGCTCAAATTTTCCGGAGGCCTTTTCTTCATCGAAAATAAAGCGGATCCCGGCGTTGACGAACGCCTGACGGCGCAAGGTGGCGCTGAAGAACTCGGTCGGAATATTGATCTCCTTGAACACTTCGAGATCGGGCATCCAGCGGATGCGCGTTCCGCGCTTCTTCATCCCTGCGGCAATATCGGAAACGTCAAGTTTTCCGACGGGCTCGCCTTTTTTGAACTTCATCCGGGAGCAGGTCGCGCCGTTGTAGGACTCAACCGTCATATAGGCGCTCGAATACTGCGTCGCCGCCGCACCGAGTCCGGTCAGACCGAGAGAAAACTCGTAAGCGGCGTCGTCGTCGTTGTTGTCGTATTTTCCGCCGGCGTAAAGCTCACAGTAAACGAGATCCCAGTTCCAGCGTTTTACTTTTTCGTTGTATCCGAGGGGAACGCCGCGACCGAAGTCTTCGACTTCAATGGAGGCGTCGAGGTATTTTTTGACGACGATCTTGTCGCCGAATCCCTCTCTCGCTTCGTCAACGGCGTTGGCGAGGAACTCAAGAAAAGAATGCTGGCATCCCTCAAGATCGACGGAGCCGAAAATGACCGCCGGTCTTTTTCTGACGCGGTCGGCGCCTTTCAGGGCTTTGATGCTATGATCGCCGTATTCGGTTTTTTTCACGGTTTTCTCTGCCATGGAACGCTCCTGTCATGATTTCACTGAATAATGATTTTATCACAGATCCCGCACCTTGTCAAGGTCGGCGGATCACTTTGTGAGGAGTTTCGCGATGAAAGTTCTGTGTATTTTCATAGCGCCGCGCGGGCAGAATTCCTGACAGCAAAAGCAACGGATACACTTTTCTCTGTCGATCACGGCTTTGCCCTTTTCGATACGGATCGCCTTTGCCGGACAGAGTTCGCCGCAGCGGTTGCAGCCGACGCACTGATTTTTGCGGAGTTTCGGTCTTGTCATCAGCAATTTTTCGACCGTTTTCCCGAAAATGTTCCCGAGCACGTTGTCCGACGCGCCCCGGAATCCGAGACTGTGCAAAGTCGTTATCGTCTCATAGTCCTCTATACGAAACCGCGAAACGTCGCCCGCCACGCGTACCTCTTCCGCCGTCGCGGGGATGAGTCCCCGCCTGTATGCCGCGAGGAGCGTCGGTACTTCTTCTTTTTTCAACCCGATGACGGAAGCCGCGACGAGGTCAAGCTTGTGCGTGCTCGGCGAAGCGAGGATACAGCCGATCCTGCGCGGCGTACCGGCGGTCGGTCCGTTTCCCTCCATACCGACGACGGCGTCGCAGATCGAAAGGACGGGTTTGAAATATTCGTTGAGATCGACGATCATATCGGCGAACGCCTCGTAGGTCGAAAAGCGGAAATGATATTCCGGCTTCTGCGTCCCGGGGATCACGCCGAACAGATTTTTCGCCGCGCAGGAAAAGCCCATCATACCGTGCGTCTTGAGTTTGCAGACGTCGATGATCGCGTCTGCTTTGTCGAGCCAGCCCGTGTAGGAAAAGGATTTGGCGACGGCGGCCTCCCCAAAGCGCGCGTCTTTTACCGAAAAATCGCCGTTGAGCGTCACGCCATCCCGCACGGCTTCCGTCATCCCCGTCACGCGATAGACCTGATTAAGGGCGGCGGCGTTATAAACGCCTCCCGGAGAATCGCCGATAACGACGGAGCAACCCGCCTCCGTCAGAAGGTCGCAAAGGGCGCAGACGACGGCGGGGTGTGTCGTCGCGGCTTTTTTCGGGGGCAGAAAGCTGACGAGATTCGCCTTGATCGCGACCGTCATCCCGGCTCTGATCCCGCAAAAACCGTCCACCGCGCCGATCGCGGAACGCAGAGCGGCTTTCACTTTCTCGTATTCGTAGCTGTCACAGGGAACAATCGATACTTCTTCCATCGCATTGACCTCGTTTCTTTTTTCCCCTCCATTGTAACATAAAGCGCCGCCGAATACCACCGTTTTTCGGAAAATCACCGTTTTTCACCGATCCGGCATACGATAGTAAAGATGAAAGGAGTGATCTTTTGACAGCCAAAACCTATTACGACGGCGTTTGGCAGGATCCCGCCGACGTGCGCATTCCGCTCTCGGACCGTTCCTATTTTTTCGGCGACGCGATTTACGAGGCGATGATCGGGAAAAACGGCGTCTGCTACCGGGAGCGCGACCATCTCTGCCGCCTGTTCCGGAATCTGCGCGCCGCCGGGATCCCGTTTTACGATACGGAGCGCCTCGAAAGCGTCCTGGAAGAAGCAAAGACGCGCACGGAGGGCGAACCGTTTTTCCTTTATATCCAGATTTCCCGCGATTCCCCGACGAGAACGCACGTCTATGCCGACCGTGCGGGGACGCATCTGCTCATCCACGCGGAGCCCTTTTCCCTGCCGGATCCCGAAAAACGGCTCTCACTCATCACTCTGCCTGATCGGCGTTACGACTTCTGCCATATCAAAACGACCAATCTTCTTCCCAACGTCTTTGCCGCCAAAGAGGCGGACGTCTGCGGCGCCGACGAAGCGGTGTTCGTCCGCGGAAAGACCGTCACGGAGTGTTCCCATTCCAACGTCTTCATCGTCCGGGACGGCGTACTTCTCACGCATCCCGCCGACCGACACATTCTGCCCGGCATCACGAGAAAGCGGATCCTTTCGCTGGCGGGGGATCTCGGCATCCCGACGGCAGAGAAAAGTTTTTCCGCCGCGGATCTGAAAAGTGCCGACACCGTGCTCGTCAGCGCGACCTCCAAATTCGCCCTCAAAGCCGAACTGATCGACGGAAAAAGAGTCCGTACCGACGACGAAACGGCAGACAGGATCGTGGCGGCGATTTTCCGGGATTTCGAGCGGGAAACCGACGTCTGACGGGGATTGACAAAAAAATAACGATTTTCACGAAAAGCCCTTGCAAATCTGCGCGCGTTGTGATATAATACAGACTGTCCTATATTATAAAGAAATGCGCGGCCGTACCGACCGTGACAATGCAGGAGGATCAAAACAAATGCTCAAGAAAATCTCCCGTCTTCCCTTCCAGGGAACCAAGGAACAGGAAGCACAGCTCAAAGCCGTCATCGAAGCCAACAAGGACGACAAAAGCCGTCTGATGGCCGTCATGCAGGAGGCACAGGGTATCTACGGATATCTTCCCTACGAAGTGCAGAAGATGATCGCCGAAGGCATGGACATCCCGATGGAAAAGGTTTACGGCGTATCCACCTTCTACGCGCAGTTTGCGCTTTCTCCCAAAGGAGAATACAACGTCTCCGTCTGTCTCGGAACCGCTTGCTACGTCAAGGGCTCCGGTCTCATTTTTGACAAACTCCAGGAGATCCTGGGGATCGGCGCCGACGAATGCACCGCCGACCGCAAGTTCTCCCTCTCCGCCTGCCGCTGTGTCGGCGCCTGCGGTCTTGCTCCCGTCCTTACCGTGAACGACGAAGTTTACGGAAGACTCACCGTCGCGGACGTACCCGGCATCATTGCCAAATATCAGCAGCAATAATGACGATACGGGAAATTCAGAAACTGCTTGACGCTTCCGTCCTGAGCGGCGAAGAGAATCTCGGAAACGAAGTATCTTCCGCCTGCTGCAGCGATATGATGAGCGACGTGCTCGCTTACGTCAAGGATCAGGGCGTTCTCCTGACGGGATTGCTGAACGCACAGGTCGTCCGCACCGCCGCCATGATGGATATGGTCTGTATCGTGATGGTCCGCGGCAAGGAACCCACCCCCGAGATGGTCGCGCTGGCAAAGGAATCGGGCATCGTCATAATGTATACGAAACTCCGTGCCTACGAGGCGTCCGGCCGTCTGTACCACGCCGGTCTCGGCAGAGGTGAACCATGACGGAACCGCTCCGCTTTCACTACGACGTTGACGGAGAAAACTTCTCCTCCGCCGGTGAAGCGTCCGTAACACTCAAACAAAATCTGCGGAAACTCGGCTATGCGCCCGACGTGATCCGTAAAGTCTCCATCGCCATGTACGAGGGCGAGATCAATATGGTCATCCACGCGGACGGCGGTGTCGCCGACGTCGAGATCACGGACGACAGGATCACGCTGATCCTCGCCGACAAAGGTCCCGGCATCCCCGACGTGGATCTCGCCATGCAGGAGGGATTTTCCACGGCGCGCGATAACATCCGCGCTCTCGGATTCGGCGCCGGCATGGGATTGCCCAATATGAAAAAGTACACGGACGATATGAAAATCGATACGAAAGTCGGCGTCGGAACGACGATCACGATGGTCGTTCTTCTCTGACGTCCGCAGTTGGGGTCAATATGGCTGTAAGTTACAAGCACTCGGTTTCTCTGGAACCGAAGAAATGCAAGGGCTGTACCACCTGCCTCAAAAGATGCCCGACGGAAGCGATACGCATCCGTGACGGACGAGCCGTTATCCGTGCCGACCGTTGCATCGACTGCGGCGAGTGCATCAAAGTCTGCCCTTACAAAGCAAAAAAAGCGACTCACGATCCCCTTTCCTGTATCGGGGATTACAAATATCCGGTGGCGCTTCCCGCCCCCTCCCTATACGGACAGTTCGACCGTCTCGACAACATCGGATACATCATCCGCGGTTTGAAGGATCTCGGCTTTGCTGACGTTTTCGAGGTGGCGAGCGCCGCAGAGCTTGTCTCGGCTTACACGCGGCTTTACATCAAACGTGAGGACGTGAAAAAGCCCGTCATCAGTTCTGCCTGCCCCGCGATCGTCCGTATGATCTCCACCAACTATCCCTGTCTGCTCGATCAGGTCATGCCGATCCTGCCGCCCATGGACATTGCCGCTTTTCTGGCAAGAAAACGGGTGAAGGAGCTGCATCCCGAACTGAAAGACGAAGACATCGGCATCATCTTTATTTCCCCCTGCCCCGCGAAGGTCAGTTATGTCAAGAACGACTTTGCGGGTGAGCGCAATTACATTGACGCCACCGTCTCGGTGCGCGACGTGTATTTCGCTTTGCTTGACGTCATGAAAAAGCGCGAGGACGAACCGCTCGAAAACACCGAAGCCGGTATCATCGGTATCAGCTGGGCGACGGCAGGCGGTGAATCGAGCGCGATCTTCAATATCAGTTATCTCGCGGCGGACGGCATCGAAAACTGCATCCGCGTGCTGGATCAGATAGACAATTCCGAGATCACGGATCTCGAATTCGTGGAACTCAACGCCTGCGACGGCGGCTGCGTCGGCGGTGCGATGACGGTGACGAATCCGTTTATCGCGCAAGCCAGACTCCAGGCGCTCAAACGGTATCTCCCCGTTTCGCCGAACCGTCCCGCGAGCGAATGGATCCCCGAGGAATTCTTCAATAAAAATATTATTGAGTACAACCCTTACAATCTCCTCTCCGACGATAAGAACGAAGCCCACCGCATGATGAACGAGATCCAGAACATCGTGAAGAATCTTCCGATGATCGACTGCGGCTCCTGCGGCGCTCCGACCTGCACGGCTTTTGCCGAAGACATCGTCAAGGGAGAGACCACCGCGGACGAATGTACCGTCATCATGCGTATGCTCTTCCATGAGTATCTCAAACAGCATAAGGACGAAGCGGCGCTGCGCAAGATCCGCGCGGATCACGGGAAAGAGACGGAGGAGAAGAAAGAATGACGCTCTCCGACCTGATGAAAAAAACGGCTCTCACCCCGACGGTCCTTTGCAATCCCGAAGCCGTCGCCGGCGGCGTTTACGTCGGTGATCTTCTGAGCCGCGCCATGGGCAAATTACGAAAAAACGACCTTTGGGTAACGATCATGACGAACAAAAACGTCGTCGCGGTCGGCAGTCTCTCGGAAGTTTCGGCAGTCATTCTGGCGGAAGGTACCGTCCTTCCTCCCGACGCTCTCGAAGCGGCAAAGGAAAACCGCGTCAACGTTCTGTCAACGGATCTTTCCGCCTACGAACTTTGTGTTGCGCTTTCCCTCGCCCTTGGCGGAACACCGTGAGCCGCTACTTCTGCGATCTGCACATTCATTCCTGTCTTTCGCCCTGCGCGGACGACGATATGACACCGGGCAACATCGCCGGCATGGCGGTGCTGAACGGCCTGCAGATCGCGGCACTCACCGATCATAATTCCTGTAAAAATTGTCCCTCCTTTTTCGCGCAGGCGAAGACACTGGGACTGATCCCCGTTCCCGGAATGGAACTCACGACGGCGGAGGATATCCACGCCGTTTGCCTCTTTCCCACTCTCGAATCCGCGCTCGCTTTTGACGAATACGTGGATACGCTTCGTCCCGCCGTCACGAACAAGCCCGAGATCTTCGGCAATCAGATCCTGACGGGCGAAGACGACGAGCCCTCCGGGACATTTGATAAATTGTTGTGGAACGCGGCGTCTCTGACGCTCGAAGAAGCTTTTGCGGAAGTGAAAAAGAGAGGCGGCGTCCTCTTCCCCGCACACATCGACCGACCGGGAAACGGTATCATCGAAACACTCGGAACGTATCCGTCCGATCCCCCTTTTACGGCGTTTGAATGCAAGGACGCCTCCGTCGTCACGGCGCTGGCAGAACGGTATCCGGTCCTGAAAAAGCAAAAGCACGTCGTGTCCTCCGACGCTCACCGTCTGACGGATATTTCGGAGGCGGTCTTCTTTGTCGAACTCGCGGACGAGCCCTATTCGTCCGATCTCGTCAGACACCGTCTGATCGCCTATTTGAGAGGAGACTAACGTGGACGAACTTTCCCTGTACGTTCTCGATATCACCATGAACGCCGTCCGTGCCGGAGCCACCGAGATCTCGGTTTTGCTCGCGGAAGACGGAAACATCCTCCGCTTTTCCGTGACCGACAACGGCTGCGGCATGACGAAAGAACAGATCGAAAGGATCAAAGATCCTTTTTTCACCACCAGAAAGACGCGGAAGGTCGGGCTCGGTATCCCCTTTCTGACCATGCTTGCCGAGGGGACGGGCGGCTCCGTCACGCTCACGTCAAAAACGAAAGACGAGGGCGCCGACCACGGCACGAAGATCGAAGCCGTCTTTCACCGCGACCACGTCGATTTTATCCCTCTCGGCGATATGACCGAAACGGTCAAGACGCTGATCCAGGGCTCCCCCGATATCCGATTTATTTATAAGCACGTCACAGATGCGGGCGAGGTATTTCTCGATACCGCCGAACTTTCCGCCGTACTCGGCGGTATTTCCCTCGCTGAACCCGAGATCCTCGCCTTTATCGACGGCGATCTGCGGGAGCAGTACCGGGACTTGGAACGATAATGTTTTCACATTAAATATAAAAGAACAAGAAAGGATTTTTACGATGAAATCTCTGGAAGAACTCTTAGCGATCAAAGCGCAGATGCAGGACAAAGTGGCAATGCGCAACGCGAGCGGAGATATCCGTGTCGTCGTCGGTATGGCTACCTGCGGCATCGCGGCAGGCGCCCGCCCCGTTCTCAACGCTTTCGTGGAGGGCGTGAACGAAAACGGACTCGGCGCGAAGGTCACCGTTACCCAGACGGGCTGCATCGGCATCTGTCAGTTTGAGCCGGTCGTCGAAGTGTACGAAAAAGACAAGGAAAAAGTCACTTACGTCAAAATGACGGCAGAACGCGCAAAAGAAGTCATCGAGAAGCACATCAAGGGCGGAAAGCCCGTCACCGAATATACCATCGGTGCCAGCAAAATATAATTTTGGAGGAAAGCAAGCACTATGATTCGTTCCCATGTATTGATTTGCGGCGGTACCGGTTGTACGTCTTCCGGCAGCAAAGCCATCCGCGAAAAACTTGCCGAGGAACTCAAAGCCAAAGGTCTTGACGAAGAGATCAAGATCGTGCAGACGGGTTGCTTCGGTCTTTGCGCTCTCGGCCCCGTCATGATCGTGTATCCCGAAGGCACGTTTTACAGCCGCGTCACGGTCGAGGATATCCCCGAGATCGTGGAAGAGCATCTTCTCAAGGGCCGCGTCGTGGAACGCCTCGTTTACAACGATACGGGCGCCAAGGCGGAAGAACTCAAGGACGTCGCCACCTCCCTCAATGAGACCGGCTTCTATAAGAAACAGAAGCGCGTCGCGCTCCGTAACTGCGGCGTCATCAACCCCGAGAGCATCGACGAGTATATCGCGATGGACGGTTACTTTGCACTCGGAAAAGTCCTGAAAGAAATGACGCCCGACGACGTCATCAAATGCATCACCGATTCCGGTCTTCGCGGCAGAGGCGGCGGAGGATTCCCGACGGGACGCAAATGGGCGTTTGCCAAAGCGTCGGTCGGTGCGAAAAAATACGTCGTATGTAACGCCGACGAGGGTGACCCCGGCGCGTTCATGGACCGTTCCGTCCTCGAGGGCGACCCTCACGCCGTGCTCGAAGCCATGGCGATCGCCGGTTACGCGATCGGTGCCGACGAGGGCTGGATCTACGTCCGTGCCGAGTACCCCATCGCCGTCAAGCGTCTTGAGATCGCGATCGCGCAGGCGCATGAATACGGACTTCTCGGCAATAATATCTTCGGATCCGATTTCAATTTCGATATTCACATCCGTCTCGGCGCGGGCGCTTTCGTCTGCGGCGAGGAAACGGCTCTGATGACTTCCATCGAGGGCAACCGCGGCGAGCCGCGTCCCCGTCCTCCCTTCCCTGCCGTCAAAGGTCTGTTTGCGAAACCCACCGTTGAAAACAACGTCGAGACCTTCGCGAACGTTCCGCAGATCATTCTCAATGGTGCCGAGTGGTTCGCCTCCATGGGTACCGAAAAATCCAAGGGTACGAAAGTCTTTGCCCTCGGCGGAAAGATCAAGCACACCGGTCTCGTCGAGATCCCGATGGGTACCACTCTGCGCGAGATCATCGAGGACATCGGCGGCGGTATCCCGAACGGCAAGAAGTTCAAAGCGGCTCAGACCGGCGGTCCTTCCGGCGGTTGTATCCCCGCAAGTCTCATCGACACGCCCGTCGATTACGACAACCTGATCTCCATCGGCTGTATGATGGGTTCCGGCGGTCTGATCGTCATGGACGAAGACACCTGTATGGTCGATATGGCGAAGTTCTTCCTCGAATTCACCGTTGACGAGTCCTGCGGTAAATGTACGCCCTGCCGCGTCGGTACCAGACGTCTGCTCGAGATCCTCAACAAGATCATCGACGGCAACGGCACTCTCGAAGACATCGACCGTCTCGAATCTCTTTGCTACTATATCAAAGCCAACTCTCTTTGCGGTCTCGGCCAGACGGCTCCGAACCCCGTCCTGGCAACTCTCAAGTTCTTCCGTGACGAATATATCGCTCACGTCGTGGACAAGAAGTGCCCTGCCGGCGTTTGCAAGAACCTGCTCACCTACACGATCGACAAAGAAAAATGTATCGGCTGCGGCAAATGCGCGAAGAACTGCCCCGCCGACACGATCCAGAGAACGGATTATATCGCCCCCGGCCACAAACTGGCATCCTTTGCCATTGATCCTTCCAAGTGCGTGAAGTGCGGCGCTTGTATGGCAGGTTGTAAGTTCGGCGCGATTTCCAAACAGTAAGGAGATACGCAATGGAAGAAATGATTAACGTAAAAGTCAACGGTATCGCCGTCAGCGTACCGAAAGGCGCGACCATTCTCGAAGCCGCGCGCAAAGCGGGCGTGGAGATCCCCACCCTCTGCTTCATGAAAGAGAAAAACGAGATCGGCGCCTGCCGTATCTGCGTTGTCGAAGCGACCGGCACCCGCGGTCTCGTGACCGCCTGCGTCTATCCCGTCGCCGAAGGCATGGAGATTCAGACCAACACCAAGAAAGTCAGAGAGGCGAGAAAGACCACCCTCGAGCTCATCCTCTCCACGCACGACAAAAACTGTCTGTCCTGCGCCCGTTCCACCAACTGCGAGTTGCAGAAACTCTGCCTCGAATACGGTGTGGATTCCAAGGCGTTCGAGGGCTTCCGCCCCGTTTACGAGTTGGATTACTCCACCCCTCACCTCGTCCGCGACAACAACAAATGTATCCTTTGCCGCCGCTGCGTCCCCGCCTGCAAGGAACAGTTCGTCTCGGTCATCGGCGCGAACAACCGCGGGATTGATACCTGCATCGGTCAGCCGTTTGAGATCTCTCTCGCGGAAACACCCTGCGTCTCCTGCGGTCAGTGCACGGCAGTCTGCCCCACCGGCGCGCTCGTCGAGCACGACGACACCGACAAGGTCTGGGCTGCTCTTTCCGATCCCGCAAAACACGTCGTCGTCCAGACGGCTCCCTCCATCCGTGCCACCCTCGGCGAATGCTTCGGCATGCCGATCGGCACCAATGTCGAGGGCAAGATGGTCGCGGCGCTCCGCCGTATCGGCTTTGAAAAAGTGTTCGACACCGACACCGCTGCCGACGTGACGATCGTCGAGGAAGCGACCGAACTTCTCGAGCGCGTCAAGAACGGCGGAAAACTTCCCCTCATCACCTCCTGCTCGCCCGGATGGATCAAGTTCTGCGAGTTCTACTACCCCGAACTTCTCCCCCACCTGTCTTCCTGCAAATCGCCTCAACAGATGGGCGGCGCTCTTCTCAAGACATATTGGGCAGACAAGATGGGCTACGATCCGAAAGACGTCTTCGTCGTCTCCATCATGCCCTGCACCGCGAAGAAATTTGAGGTCGGCAGAGACGATATGAACGCGGCAGGCGAAGGCATCGCCGACGTTGACGTCGCACTCACGACGCGTGAGCTTTCCCGCATGATCATGCGCGCCGGCATCAAGTTCACCGATCTTCCCGACGAGGACTACGATCCCGCGTTCGGTATCGACACCGGTGCCGCCGTTATCTTCGGCGCAACGGGCGGCGTTATGGAAGCGGCACTCCGTACCGCGAACGACGTTCTGACCGGAAAAGACAATAAGGATATCGATTTCCTCGAAGTCCGCGGAACCGAGGGCTTCAAAGAGACCACCTATAAGATCGCGGGCATGGATATCAAAGTGGCGGCAGTTTCCGGCATCGCCAACGCCAAGAAAGTCATGGACAGAATCAAGGACGGCACCGCCGACTGGACGTTCGTCGAGATCATGGCTTGCCCCGGCGGATGCGTCAACGGCGGCGGGCAGCCCATTCAGCCGCAGTACGTCCGTGACACCGTGGATCTCAAGGCAGTCCGTGCCAAAGCCCTCTACGATCAGGACGCCGGGATGGAGATGAGAAAATCGCACCAGAACCCCACCCTCAAGGATATTTACGAATATTTCGGCGGCGGTTACGGTTGCGAGAAAGCGCATCACACTCTTCACACCTCTTACGTCGCACGTAAGAAATATTGATTTTCATAAAAAGCGTGTCGGTGAGCCCATCCGGGTTCACCGACACTTTTCTTTGCGGTTTTTTTCGCAGGCCGCTTCCGACTTGCAAAACGTTCTTTAAGAGATGAAAAAACAAAAAGCGCCGGCAGCCGAAGCGTGGTTCACCGCCACTTTTTGAGGATCCGTGTTACCGTTTTTTACCCTTTCGGATCCGTTTTTATTTGTTTTCAAGATAATACGTCGCCTCGCTGTCCGCGACCGAGAGCGCGAACGCCAGCGGAAACATCTCGAACGCCGCCGATACGTTTCTCTCGTCATCGGTGGAGGAATAGCCCATGTGATACCGGATCGCAAACGCTTCCTCACGCGTCAGACGCATGAAAGGCGAGATCATATAGACGCTCTTCTCGCCGTGACCGTACGGCAGTTTGTCGTCAAATTCAAAGCAGGGAACCTGCTGCCATTTGCCGTTTTCGTCTTTCTGATTGCGGAAACTCTTTTTATAAATATTGATCTTGCAAAGGTCGTGCAGAAGCGCGACGATCGCGACGCTCTCCTCGGAATACGAGAGACGCAGGTCGTCCTTCACGTGCGGGCTTTGCAGATACCCGCAAAGGCAGTCGTAAACGTTGAGGGAATGGTCGCAAAGACCGCCCTCGTAGGAGGAGTGATATCTCGCGCTCGCGGGTGCCGCGAAAAAGTCGGATTCGGAGGAAAGGAGAAAGGCGAGCAGCTTGTCGGCTCCCTCTCTTTTGATCTTGGCGTTATAGATTTCGATAAACCGTTCTTTGGATGTCATAAGGCACCTCTTCCTGTGGATTTTCTTTTATTATACCTCTCTTTTACGCGAAAAGCAAGGGAAATAAACACACGTTTGAAAAACTCGTAAAAACGCCGTTTTTTCCTGACAAATTTTTAACGAAAACACTTGCAATTTACCCACGTGCGATATATAATGAAATAGATAATTTTTGTTAGGAGTTTCTTCGATTATGAACAGAGTCTACAATTTCTCCGCCGGTCCTTCCATGCTTCCCCTGCCCGTTCTTGAAAAAGCCGCAAACGAACTCGTCTCTTACGGCACTTCGGGTATGTCCGTCATGGAAATGAGCCACCGTTCCGCCGATTACGAAGCCATCATCACCGAGGGTGAGGCGATGCTCCGCCGTCTGATGAATATTCCCGACAACTATAAAGTGCTCTTCCTGCAGGGCGGCGCTTCCACGCAGTTTGCCGCCGTTCCCCTGAACCTCATCAAACGGACGGGAAAAGCCGACTATATCGTCTCCGGTCAGTTCTCCGGAAAGGCGTTCAAGGAAGCGCAGAAGCTCGGCTATGACGTCAAGTGTATCGCGACCAGCAAGGACGATAACTTCGACCACGTCCCCGTCATCAAAAACGAGGATATCCGTCCCGACGCCGCTTATCTTCATATCTGCTTCAATAACACGATCTACGGCACGAAGTACCCGTACATCCCCGACGTGAAAGATATTCCCCTCGTCGCCGATATGTCCTCCTGCATCCTCTCCGAACCGTTCGACGTGTCGAAATTCGGCGTGATCTACGCCGGCGCGCAGAAGAACATGGCACCCGCCGGTCTGACGGTCGTCATCGTCCGCGAAGATCTGCTCGACTACGCGGAAGAAAAGATGCCGACGATGCTCGAATGGAAGACGATGGCGGAAAACGGCTCGATGTACAACACCCCGCCCTGCTACTCCATCTACATGGCGAAACTCGTTTACGAATGGCTCCTCTCCATCGGCGGTCTCGACGAGATGAAGAAGAGAAACGAAAAGAAAGCGAAGCTTCTTTACGACTATCTCGACAGCCAGGACTACTATATCGCTCCCGTGAAGAAAGAAACCCGTTCCATGATGAACGTGACGTTCGTCACCGGCGACGCCGACCTCGACAAGAAGTTCGCCTCCGAGGCGTCCGCCGCAGGTCTCAAGAACCTCAAGGGACACCGTTCCGTCGGCGGTATGAGAGCATCCATCTATAACGCCATGCCCTACGAAGGCGTCGAAAAACTCGTGGCGTTCATGAAAGACTTCGCAGAGAAAAATCCGAAAGCGTAAGGTATATATCCGTGAAAAACATTCTTCTTCTGAATAAGATCGCCAAAGTCGGCACCGATAAACTCGATGCCGTAAAATACGAGATCGGCACCGACGTGAAGGATCCCGAGGGTATCCTCGTCCGTTCCGCCGTCATGCACGATATGGAAATGCCGCAATCCCTGCTCGCGATCGCGAGAGCCGGCGCCGGCGTCAACAATATTCCGATCGACAAATGCTCCGAAGCGGGCATCGTCGACTTCAACACCCGCGGTGCCAACGCCAACGGCGTCAAGGAGCTCGCCGTCTGTGCGCTTCTTCTCGCCTCCCGTAAGATCGTGGACGGCATCGCTTTTGCCAACTCTCTCGCTGGAACGACCGGCGTCGCCAAAGCCGTCGAGGCAGGCAAGTCGCAGTTCGCGGGCACCGAAGTGCTCGGCAAAAAACTCGGTGTCATCGGTCTCGGTGCCATCGGCGGTATGGTCGCCAACACCGCGCTCGCGCTCGGTATGACGGTCACGGGATGCGACCCGTTCCTTTCCGTGGACGCCGCCTGGAACATCGACCGTCAGGTCAACAAGTGCGCGACTTTCGAGGAAGTTTTCGCCGATTGCGATTACCTCACGCTTCACGTCCCCGCCACCGAAAAGACCAAAAACATGATCAACAAGGACACCCTCGCACAGATGAAAGACGGTGTCAAGATCATCAACCTCGCGAGAGCCGATCTCGTCAACGCCGCCGACATGAAAGCCGCGCTCGAATCCGGAAAAGTCTCTGCCTACGTCACCGACTTCCCGACCGACGAGACCGCCGGCATGAAAGGCGCCGTCACCATTCCTCACCTCGGTGCTTCCACCGAAGAGAGCGAAGACAACTGTGCCGTTATGGCGGCTCTGGAACTCTCCGATTATCTCGAGAACGGAAATATCAAAAACAGCGTCAACTTCCCGAACGCGGCTATGCCGAGATCGGGTGACAAGAGAATCGCCGTTCTCCACGCAAACGTCCCCGCGATCATCTCGAAAATCACGGCAATGGTCTCCGGTCACGGCGCAAACATCGAAAACATGGTCAACCAGTCCAAGGGACAGAACGCCTATACCCTCATCGACATCACCGGCGACTTCTCCGCCGAAAGTGCCGCCGCTCTGGAAGCCGAAGAAGGCATTTACAAAGTCAGAGTCCTGTAATTAAAAAACAAAAAGGGAGTATTTTGAACCGAGAGTCCATGCTCCCTTTTCTTTTGCAAAAGACGAAAAACAGAATGAACGAGGGAAAAAAATGATAAAGATCCACATAGATTACGGCGACGTCAAGGGCAAGATCCGGAAGATGCACGCCGTCAACAACGCCCCGATCTACGAGGGCGACGATCAGAGCAACGGCAACTTTCATTCTTACAAAGCCGCCCGCATTCCTTTCGCGCGCAACCACGACGCAAGTTTCTGCTCCGATTACGTCCAGTCCCGTAACAACGACGTTCTCTATATTTTCCGCAATTTTGATGCCGATGAGAACGACCCCGATTCCTATGATTTTTACTATACCGACCGCTATATCAAAACGCTGGAAGAAGCCGGCACGAAGATATTTTACCGCCTCGGACACGCCATTGAGCACGAGCCGAAAAAACTCGGCACGCTTCCTCCGAAAGACTTTCTGAAATGGGCGAAGATCTGCGAGCATATCATCCGCCACTACACCGAGGGATGGGCGGACGGCTTTCACTACGATATTCCCTACTGGGAGATCTGGAACGAGCCGGATCTCGACGCCGACGACGCGAAAAACAAGCGCACCTGGGGCGGTACGAAAGCACAATTTTTTGAGATGTACGAGGTCGTCGCCAAATACCTCAAGGAAAAGTTCCCGCATCTGAAGATCGGCGGTCCCGCGCTCGCCGGTGATTTCGGGTGGGCGGACGACTTTTTCGCTTATATGAAAGAAAGGAACGTGCCGATCGACTTTTTCAGCTGGCATTGCTACAACGACAAGCCGATCCGTGTCGTGCAGGGTGAAGAAAAAGTCCGCGCGGTCCTCAAAAAATACGGCTATGAAAACGTTGAGAGCATCTGCAACGAATGGAATTACAACTGCGGTTGGGCGTACGAGGATTTCCATAACTCGGTGCGTCGGATGCACAATATCGTCGGCGGCGCCTACGCCGCTACCGTCATGAATATCTCGCAAGCGTCCACCACCGATATGCTGATGTATTACGACGCGAGACCCAAGACCGTTTTCAACGGTATGTTTGATTTTTACCTCTTCGATCTTCTGCCTGCTTATTTCGCGGTCTATCACTGGGCGGATCTGTACGAACTCGGCGAAGAATGCCGGTGTGAAGTTTCGGGCAACAGCGAAGCGGAAGACGCCATTCTCTCGGGCGTGAGAGCCACCGCCGCGAAAGACGGAAACGGCAGATTCGGTCTTTATATCTCGTCTTATACCAAAGAAGCCAAGGACGAAAAGACGCGCCTCGTTTCCCTGAAGCTTGACGGCGTGAAAAACGGTGTCGCCACCCTGTACCGCACCGACAAGAAGCACGAAAAAGACGAAACGAAGAAGATCCGTATCGTCGGTGGCAGAGCGGTATTTTTCATCCCCGCCGGCGCCGTCTATTATCTCTCGATCTGACACGAAACGAAAAGAGGACGCAAAAAACGTCCTCTTATTTACTGTTGACAAAAAGTATCCGGATTTTCAAATAAAACAAGGAAAACGTCAATTTTCACCGGCATTTTCCTTGTTTTTCTTTGTTATTTACCGTTTTTCGGAAGTATCGTTTATCCGATCATGGCGAGAAACGCCGCCTCGTCGATCACGGGAATACCGAGTTCCTTGGCTTTCGTCAGTTTGGATCCCGCTTCTTCCCCCGCCACGACGTAGGACGTTTTTTTCGACACGCTGCCGGCGGCTTTTCCGCCGTTCTGCTTGATGAGGGCTTCCGCCTCGTCCCGCTTCAGCGTCGGGAGCGTCCCCGTGAGGACGAACGTCAGCCCCGCGAGTTTATCCCCGCTCTTTTCCTTGACGGCGTCGGTCAGAACGCCGGCGGCGATCAGCGCGTCACACAACTCCCGCGTCTTCGGATCGGCGAAAAATTCGACGAGAGCCGTCGCCGTGATCTCCCCGATGTCGGGAACGGAGGCAAAATCCTCGAAGGAGGCATCAAAGCAGGCGTCGAGGGTGCGGAACTTCGCGGCAATGGTCTCGGCGGCGACTTCCCCGACCTGGCGGACGCCGAGGGCGTACAGCAACCGTTCCAACCCCGCGCCCTTGGATCTTTCGATGGCGGCGACGAGGTTTTCGGCGCTCTTCTGTCCGAGTCTGTCAAGGTCCGCGATATCCTCCGACTTCAGCGTATAGAGGTCGGTGACCGACGATATTTTCCCGTTGGCGAGGAGCAGTTCCACCATCTGCGGACCGAGGCCGTCGATGTTCATCGCGGCTTTGGAAGCAAAATGGACGATGGAGCGGGCGTTCTGCGCCGGGCATCCCGCGTAAACGCAGCGGAAAGCGGCACCGTCGCCGCATTCGTCACGAACGACGGGACGTCCGCAGGAGGGGCAAACCTCCGGCATGGAAAACGCCGTTTCGCCGCCCTCCCTTTTCTCCGGGATCGCGCGCACGATCTCGGGGATGATCTCCCCCGCTTTCCGGATCACGACGGTATCGCCGATCCTTATATCGCGCTCGCGGATATAATTCTGATTGTGTAAGGTCGCCCTCGAGACCGTCGTCCCGGCGAGACGAACGGGGGAAAGATTGGCGATCGGCGTCAGCACGCCGGTGCGTCCGACCTGGATATCGACCGAAAGCAGTTTCGTCTCTTTCTCTTCGGGGGGATATTTGAATGCCACCGCCCATTTGGGAACGCCGGTGCCCTCGCCGATCTTCTTTCTCTCGGACAGATCGTTGATCTTGATGACGGCGCCGTCCATATCGAACGTGAGATCGGGACGGGCGCCTCCGAGATAGGCAACGTGCTTTTCAATGTCAGAAAACGACGAAAGCGTCTTTCTTTTGGGGAGCGTCGTAAAACCGAGTTCTTCGAGCCGGTCGAGACACTCCGCGTGCGTCTTCGGCTCTCTGCCGTCCATATAGAGCGAACCTTCCTGCAAGTTGAACACGAAAATATCCAGACGGCGCGACGCCGCGATCTTCGGATCAAGCTGGCGCAGCGAGCCGGCGGCGGCGTTTCGCGGATTGGCAAAAAGCGAAAGCCCGTCGGCTTCCCGTGCCTCGTTGAGCGCGTCAAAGACGCTACGCGCCATATACACTTCCCCGCGCACGTTGAGATACGGGAGAGGTTCTTTCAGTTTCAGAGGGATCGAGCGCACCGTTTTCAGATTTTCGGTGACGTCCTCGCCGACGACGCCGTCTCCGCGCGTCGCGCCCTGCACGAATTTTCCGTTGCGGTAAATGAGAGAGACCGAAAGACCGTCGATCTTCGGCTCCACGGAATAAGACGTTTCGTAACCGAGAAGCCCGTTCGTCCGCGTGACGAATTCTCTAAGTTCCTCCATGGAAAAGACGTCGGTCAGACTGCCCATATAGACCGCGTGCGTGAACTTTGCGAATTTGTCGAGTGCCTGCCCGCCGACGCGTTTGGTCGGAGAGGTCGGATCGTCAAATTCCGGATATTCCCGCTCAAGATCGCCGAGCTCGCGGAACATCGCGTCGTACTCAAAATCGGGAATGACGGGAGCGTCTTTCTCGTAATAGAGTTTCGCATTGTATTCGATCTTTTTTCGCAATTCTTCGATGCGCGCCTGCGCTTCTTCACGGTTCATGCGTCTGCCTCCCGACGTTTTTTAACATATTTATTTTACCACAAAACAGCGTTATAGTCAACAAAAAAGCAAGAGAAAAAGGATGCCGCGCAAAGAAACGCGACACCCTTTGATCGGAAAAGCACGGCGTTTTCCGGAATAGCAAAATACTTTCGGAAAAAGCAGAGCCGGCGGGATTCTCCCGCTTATTTTGCGAGGTAATATTCCGCGCTGACGAGGCAGATGACGGCGGAAAGGAGTTCCATTGCCGTCTTGAGTTCATCACCCTTCGTGAAAGTGACGGCGAGACGGATGTTTTTATCCTCCGGGTCTTTTCCGTACGGGAACGTGGCGCCGACCTTGGTCAGCGTGAGCCCCGCCGCTTTTGCCATCTCGTACACCCGCGACGCGCAACCCGGCAGAACGTCGAGAGAGATGAAATAGCCGCCTTTCGGATCGGTGTAATCGACGAGTCCCGCCTCTTTCAGCGGTGCGAGATAGGACTTTGCCGTCTCGAATTTCTTGCGGATCTCTCCGCCGAGCAGGCGCATATGCGCGAGGGTGTTCTGACGGTTCTTGAGATACCGCACGTGGCGGAGCTGGTTGAGTTTATCATAGCAGATGATCTGCGTGTTCATCAGGGGACGGAGGTAGTTGAGGTTTTCTTCGCTCGCCGCGAGCATGGCGATACCGCCGCCCGGGAACGTGATCTTCGAGGTCGAGCCGAAGCAGAAGACGCGGTTCGGATGTCCCGCCGCGATCGACTCGGGCACGATATTCAGAAGCGTGTCGCCGTCGTCGCCGAAATCGTGGACGGCGTAAGCGTTATCCCACATGATGCGGAAATCGGGCGCCGCCGTTTCCATCCGACAGAGCCGGCGGACGACTTCGTCGGAATAGGTATTGCCCGTCGGGTTGGAGTACTTCGGCACGCACCAGACGCCCTTGACGGCGGGATCTTTCACCAGTTCTTCCAGAAGATCCATATCGGGACCGTCCGCCAGCATCGGCACGGAAAGAAGCTCGAAGCCGAGTTTTTCCGTGATGGCAAAATGCCGGTCGTAGCCGGGGACGACGCAGATCCATTTGCGATCCTTTTCCTCCACCCAGGGACGCGGGGAATCCGCGAATCCGAAGAGCAAGGCACGGCAGAGCGTGTCGTACATCAGTTGCAGCGACGAGTTGCCGCCGACGATCACGTTGTTGAAAGGAATATCGAAGATCTCCGAGAAGAGGCGGCGCATCTCGGGGATACCGTCGGGCTCGCAGTAATTGCGGTAATCTTCTCCCGTCGGGGTGCAGTATTCCATCCGCGGTACGGAAGCGAGAAGTCCCTCCGAAAGGTCGAGCAGGTCGCTGCTCGGCTTTCCTCTCGAAATATCGAGTTTATACCCTCGTTTCTTAAAATCTTCGTACGCCGTGCGCTTGCCGTCCCGGATCACTTTCAGTTCCTGCGGCGAAAGTTCTTTGTAAAGCATCGTTCGTTTTCTTCCTTCGTGGATTGTCAGATATGCAAGTTATTTCTTATTCATATTCAAATTGATGAGGGTATTATAGCATAAACAACTGATTTTTGCAAGAGCAGAATAAAAATAATTCATATTTTCGTCAATTTGCACATGATTTTCTTCCTCCGTGCGTTTTTTCTCTCCATCTTGACAAAACGCCGACTTTGATTTATAATATTTTAACGACTTCACGCATCCGAAAGGACACCCGAAATGGCTAACGAAAAGAAATTCGTCGAACAGATCACTTCTATGGATAAGGACTTCGCGCAGTGGTACACCGATATCGTCAAGAAAGCGGACCTTATCGACTACTCCTCCGTCAAGGGCTGTATGATCATCCGCCCCTACGGCTACGCGATCTGGGAAAATATCCAGAAGATCCTCGACACCCGTTTCAAAGAGACCGGCGTCGAAAACGTATATATGCCGATGTTTATCCCCGAATCCCTCCTGACCAAGGAAAAAGATCACGTCGAGGGCTTCGCCCCCGAGGTGGCATGGGTCACGATGGGCGGTAACGAAAAACTGACCGAGCGTCTCTGCGTCCGTCCGACCTCCGAAACGCTCTTCTGCGAGCATTACGCCAATATCATCAAATCCTACCGCGATCTGCCGAAAGTCTATAACCAGTGGTGCTCCGTCGTCCGCTGGGAAAAGACGACGAGACCGTTCCTCCGCTCCCGCGAGTTTCTCTGGCAGGAGGGTCACACGATGCACAGAACCGCAGAGGAAGCCGAAGAAAGAACGGTGCAGATGCTGAACGTGTACGCCGATTTCTTCGAGAAAGATCTCGGTATGCCCGTTATCCGCGGTCAGAAGACCGATAAAGAAAAATTCGCCGGCGCCGAAGCCACCTACACGGTCGAAGCCCTCATGCACGACGGAAAAGCCCTCCAGGGCGGTACGTCGCACAACTTCGGCTGCGGCTTTGCCAAAGCGTTCGGCATTCAGTATCTCGATAGTGACAACACCCTCAAGCCCTGCTATCAGACTTCGTGGGGCGTTTCCACCCGTATCATCGGCGGTATCATCATGACGCACGGCGATGACTCCGGTCTCGTTCTCCCGCCGGCGGTAGCGCCGATCCAGGTCGTCGTGATCCCGATCCAGCAGCAGAAAGAGGGCGTCCTCGACGCCGCGAACGCCGTGGCAAAATCCCTGAAAGACGCCGGACTTCGCGTCAAAGTGGACGACGGCGAGCAGTCGCCCGGCTGGAAGTTCTCGGAATATGAGATGAAGGGCGTTCCCCTGCGTATTGAGATCGGTCCGCGCGACCTCGCCGAGGGACAGTGTGTCGCCGTCCGCCGCGATAACCGCGAAAAGACCTTTGTCAAACTCGAAGACGTCGCCGATACCGCGAAAGCCCTGCTTGAACAGTTGAAGACGGCTCTTTACGAAAAAGCCCTGAAAAACCGCGAGGACCGCACCTATACCGCGAACGATCTGGAAACCCTCAAAAAGATCGCCGGGGAAAAGAGCGGCTATATCCGCGCCATGTGGTGCGGCGATCTCGCCTGCGAACTCAAACTGAAAGAAGAAGCGGACGTCACGTCCCGCTGTATGCCTTTCGGCGCGGAGCCCGTCGGCGACCGTTGCGTCTGCTGCGGCAAGCCCGCGAAAAAACTCGTCTATTGGGGCAAAGCGTACTGATAATGCCGCCTGCGGCGGAGTCCATGCCACACTTTGTGTGGATTCCATGCCGCTGACGCGGCAAGTTATAATGCGCAAACCATAACTGCGCCATAGGCGCACCATAACTTGCCCGCAGGGCAATCATAACTGTGCTGTAGGCGCATCATAACTTTGCGCCATGCGCAAACCATAACTGCGCCATATGCGCATGGCGCAAAGTTATGAGATGCGTTCCGCTTGCGGAACACATCGTTCGCCGCTTGCGGCGGCATACCCCACCTATAAGTCTATGAGAGGAGATAAAAATGGAACCGACACCCGAAAAGATCCTGACGGTCGAATCCAAATACGGTCCTCCCGTCAAAATGTTCTGTTTTGAATCTCTGCCCTCCGTCGCCGCGCTCGCCAAGACCTACGCGAAGAACGGATCTGCCGACCGCACCTGTATTTTCTCGCCCATCGACGGCGAAAAGACGAAAAAAGATAAAAAGGGGCGGGACGTCCCCGCGAGAGGACTTTACCTTTCTTTGATCCTCCGTCCTTTGTTCTTTCCGCAGCAGGCGGCGTTCATAAACCATCTTTCGGCTTCCGCGCTCGCCACGACTCTGGAGAATTATACCGAACTGCCCATCGGGATCGGCTGGGTGAGCGACGTCTTCGCCGAATCTCTCAAAATCGGCGGCGTCACCGTCGAGAGCCGTCTCGACCGTTATTCGGGCTACGAATATCTCATTCTGCATTTTGCGGCGGAGATCGACGAAAAGATCTTTCCCGTCCGTCTTTCCGACCTGATGCGCCGCGTCTTTGAGGGAGATTTCTCGTCGCAGGAACTTCTGATCGCGTCTTCCCTGCTCGATCGGTTTTTCGCGCTCTACGCGGAATATCAGAATACCGCGAATTTCATCAACGACTACCGTTCGCGCTTCGTCATGAACGGACTGACAGCGATATACACGCGCGGGGGCAGAAAGAGAAAATGCAAACTTCTCGGTATCGACGCCGATACAGGAAAACTCCGTGTCGAAATGCCGAACGGCGCCATCGTCGATTTCTCCGGCCGCTCAGGACTGATCCTCCCCGACGTTCTCCCCAAAGCCAAGACAAGGTGAAACACCGGGCAATCAATCTTTCTCCGGTCCGCAAGCACACGCATAACGAACAAAACGCGGTCCCTGCCGCGTTTGAACATAATACGCACGCTCCCGCCGTATAGTGAAAAAAACGGCGGGGGATTTTTTATGCGCAAACGTAGGGCGATCGCCTTTTTATCATTTCTCGAAAGGCAACTCAAAACGGCGTTTTTCGTCTTCGTGCTGTTCGGATTTTATACCCCGTCGGTCGCGATCCTTTCCCTCTTCGCCGCCGCGGTGCACGAGGCAGGACACCTTCTTTCCCTCTATCTGCTCGGCAAAAAGGTCGTCGGCTTCGAGCGGCGACTCAACGGCTTTGTCATGGAATGTAAGACGGGACTCTCCTATCGGGAAGAGCGAATCGTCGCACTTTCGGGACCTCTCGCCAATTTTCTCGCCGCGGGGATCGCCGCGCTGTTTCTGCCGCTTTGCCCGGGGTATCTTGCGGATTTTATCATCCTGTTTGTCCTGACGGGGCTCTCGAACCTTTTGCCGGTGGAGGGCTACGACGGGGGACGGATCCTCGCGTCCTTTCTGTCCGAGCGCGGCGATATTGAAGCCGCGCACAGGATCTGCCGCCTCTTTTCTCTGCTCTTCATCCTCGTTTTTCTCTTCCTTTCTCTTTTCGTTCTGCTCGAACGCGGGCAGGGGTATTTTATTTTCTCCGTTTTTTTCGTTTCCCTGCTTTCTTTCATCCGCACGGCGCCGATTTGCGAAAAACAGAGCATTTAAGAGCATTTGCGAGTATTCGAGAGCATTTTGCAATTTTTTGCCAAGTTAATTTCGGATAAATCCGTCTATTTTCGGCTTATCACGGTTAATTGCGATTTTTTTCGAAAAAAATCTCCAAAAACTATTGAAAATCGGAATCCTTTTTGCTATAATATCATCCATCATGGGAAATCATGAAAATCCGGTCTTTTTTATCTTTTAGAGAGAAAGGGTTCACGATTCGTTATGGCAAAACTCATCGAACTGAAAGGCATCTCCAAGGGTTTCGACGGAGAGACCGTTCTTGACGACATCAGTCTTGATATCTACGATAACGAGTTTATCACGCTGCTCGGTCCCTCGGGCTGCGGAAAGACCACGACGCTCCGTATCATCGGCGGGTTTGAAACGCCGGACGCCGGAGACCTCGTTTTTATGGGCAAAAAGATCAACGACGTTCCCCCGCACAAGCGGCAGGTCAACACCGTTTTTCAGAAATACGCCCTGTTCCCGCATCTGAACGTGTTTGACAATATCGCTTTTCCGCTCCGCGAGAGAAAAGTCCCGAAAGCGGAAATCGAAGAAAAAGTCAACCGGATGCTGAAAATGGTCATGCTTACGGGCTTTGAGCACCGTCACGTCATGAGTCTTTCCGGCGGACAGCAACAGCGCGTCGCGATCGCACGCGCACTCATCAACGAGCCGAAAGTCCTGCTTCTGGACGAGCCGCTCGGCGCCCTCGACCTCAAGCTCCGCAAGGATATGCAGCAGGAACTGAAAAAGATCCAGAAAAATACGGGGATCACCTTCGTCTTCGTCACCCACGACCAGGAAGAGGCACTCTCCATGTCCGATACCATCGTGGTCATGAGCGAGGGAAAGATCCAGCAGATCGGTACCCCCACCGATATATATAACGAGCCGGTCAACGCTTTCGTGGCGGACTTCATCGGCGAATCCAATATCCTCAAGGGCACGATGCTCAAGGATAAGAAAGTTGAGTTCGCGGGGCACAAGTTTACCTGCGTGGACGGCGGCTTTGAAAAAAATCAGATCGTCGATGTCGTGATCCGTCCCGAGGACGTGGACGTCGTCGCACCCGAAAAGGGGATGCTGACGGGCACCGTCTCGTCGGTGACGTTCAAGGGCGTCCACTACGAGATCATCGTCGATATCAAGGGCTTTATGTGGATGATCCAGTCCACCGACTACGTCGCGCCCGGCGATCACATCGGTCTCTATATCGAGCCCGACGCCATCCATATCATGAACCGTTCCAAATATTCGGATATGTTCGGCGACTACTCTTCGTTCTCCAATGAAATGGATGAACTCTCCGATCCGGGAGGCGACGAAGAATGAAAAAAAGCACGACGCTGAAAACACCGACGACGGGAAAGATCGCCATCGCGCCCTATTCCGTCTGGTCCCTGCTTTTCGTCCTCGTTCCTCTGATCTTCGTCGCGTATTACGCCTTTACCGACAACAATTTCAATTTCACCACGGCGAATCTTTCCCGCTTCTTCACCGAGACCGGCACGGTCACCGCCAACGACGGAACGAAGACGGAAGTGCGCAAGTATCTGCTCATCTTCTGGCGCTCGCTGAAACTCGCCCTGATCTCGACTGCCATCTGCCTCGTCATGGCTTATCCCATCGCGTTCATCATGTCGCGCGCGAAAGCCAAAGCGCAGAAAACGATGGTCACGCTCATCATGATCCCGATGTGGATGAACTTTCTGATCCGCACGTACGCGTGGATGACGATCTTACAGGACACGGGTATCATCAACAGGATCCTCGGAAAAATCGGGCTTTCGCCCATGCATATCATCGGCACCGAGGGCGCCGTCATCATCGGCATGGTTTACGACTATTTTCCCTATATGGTACTGCCGATCTACTCGATCCTCGCAAAAATGGACTTCCGCCTCGTGGAAGCCGCGCGTGACCTCGGCTGTAACGGCTTTTCGGTCTGGCGCCGGGTGGTCCTCCCCTTGAGTATGCCGGGTGTTGTCTCGGGTATCACGATGGTGCTCATCCCGTCCATCAGTACGTTCTATATCTCACAGAAACTCGGAAACGGTAAGTTTTTCCTCATCGGCGATGCCATCGAGGGACAGTACACCGCGAACAACCTGCACTTTGCGGCGGCGATCGCCTTTATCCTGATGGTGATACTTCTTTTCGGGATGGCGGTCATGAAACGCTTCACCACGAAAAACGTGAACGGAGGGGCTTGACGTGAAGATCGCATCGAAAATCTACACCGGCATCATTTTTGCCTTTCTGTTTGCTCCCATCGTCGTACTTCTCTTTTTCTCTTTCAACGAGGGAAAGAGTCTTTCGGTCTTTTCCGGTTTCTCCTTCAAATGGTACCGGGAACTGTTCCGGGACACAAACACGCTGACCGCCGTCAAGAACACCGTGACGCTCGCCGTCACCGCGACGCTGATCTCGACCGTGATCGGGACCGCCGCCTCGGTAGGCATCAATAAACTCCGCTCCCGCTGGTATCGCACCGTCATGAACACCGTGACGGATATTCCGATCACGAATCCCGATATCATCACGGGTATTTCCCTGATGCTCATGTTCGTCTTTGTCGCCCGGCTTTTCAACGCCGCCACGTCGCTGAGTTTCCTCACGATCCTGATCGCGCACGTCACGTTCTGTACCCCGTACGTGATCTTGCAGGTCCTGCCGAAGTTGCAGCAGATGGATAAAGCCCTGCCGGAAGCGGCGATGGACCTCGGCTGTCCGCCCCTGCGCGCGTTTATTAAGGTCGTGCTTCCCGAGATCGCCTCGGGCATCATCACGGGCGCCATCATGGCGTTCACGCTCTCGCTCGACGATTTCGTCATCAGTTACTTTACGGCGGGCAACGGCTTTGAGACCTTGCCGATCCGCATTTACAGTATGACGAAGAAGACCGTCACGCCGAAAATGTACGCCCTCGCGACCATCATTTTCTTTGTCTGTATGGCACTTCTGCTCTTTTCCAATCTCCTCGACAACGACGACAGAAAAGAATGGAGCAAACGCCGAAAAGAAACGGCAAAAAATAAAAAATCAAACACACTTGAAGAAAGGTAAGGTTTTCCATGAAAAAAATCTTCAGTATTCTCCTTGCGATCTCTATGCTGGTTTGCATGCTTTGTCTTTTCACCGGATGCGGTGAGGACGTGCTGTACGTCTATAACTGGGGTGAATATATCTCCGACGGCTCGGAAGATTCTTTCGATACCATCCGCGAGTTTGAGGCATGGTACAAAGAGACCTACGGCAAGAAAATCAAAGTCAAATACGACACCTTCGCCTCCTGCGAAGATATGTACAACAAAATCGCGAGCGGCGCCGTCAGTTACGACGTCATCATTCCCTCCGACTACATGATCGCGAGAATGGCGAACGAAGGTCTGCTCGAAGAACTCAACTTTGAGAACATCCCGAACTATCAGTACATCGACGACACCTTCAAAGGGCTTTATTACGATCCCGAAAACCTCTACTCCGTGCCTTACGCCTACGGCATCGTCGGCGTGATCTACGACGCCAACAAGGTGGACGCCGCCGACGTAGCGGACGAAAACTGGGATCTTCTGTGGAATGAAAAATACAGCGGCAGAATCCTCCAGTTCGGCAATCCCCGCGACGCTTTCGGTACCGCGATGTACAAACTCGGTATCGACGTGAACACGAGCGACAGATCCGAATGGGACAGAGCCAAAGAGGAACTTCTCAATCAGAGATCTATCCTTTACGGACAAGTCATGGACGAGATCTTCGACAAAATGGAATCCGGTGAAGCCGCGATCGGCGCTTACTACGCCGGCGATTACTTCACGATGGTCGATGCACAGGCGGACGACGTCGATCTGCAGTTCTATTATCCCGAAAGAACCAACTACTACGTGGACGCTATGTGTATCCCGACCTGCGCGAAGAACAAGGAACTCGCCGAGATCTTCATCAACTATATGCTCTCGGAAGAGCCCGCCATCGCCAACGCGGAGTTTACCTATTACGCTTCCCCGAACAGTCTCGTTTATAACAACGAAAGCTATCTTGAGGAAATGGGAGAAGAAGCGATCGCGGTCCTCTACCCGCCGATGGACGACTTTGCGGCAACCTATAACGAGGTCGCATACCGCAATCTCGATAACGATATGCTCGATTATCTCAATTCCCTTTGGGAAGACGTCAAGATCAATTGATCTTCTGAAAAAATAAATAAGACTGCCGACGCTTGTGTCATTCGGGGATCTCCCCGTACAAACGCCGGCAGTTTTTTAAAGAAAAATAACCGTTTTCCCTCTTTTTTGCGCGAGAGAAACGTATTTTGCCGCGCCGCCCCAAGGGTGCGTTACAAAAGCGATCACGCGGTCGCATTGCTCTATCATCCGGCGGTTTCTGTGATCAATTGCAAAACGTTTCGGCACTTTTTCGATCCCGTCGGGGAGAGCGGTCGGCAGATCGGACAGGCATTCCTTTTCGGTCGGGAAATAGGCGAAAACGACGAAATAGCGTATATCGGGGTACTTTCTCTTTTCCTCTTTGAGGCAGGACAAAACGAGAGCGTCGAAGTTTCCCTCCCGCCCGACGGTGAAGTCGGTCACGCCGTCTTTTATCTGCTTTTCGATTTCCGCTTTCAGTTTATCCCGGATACCGTCCTGACAGTCCCGATGCCCGAAAAATGTGCAAACCATAGTATCCTCCGCGAATGATATAGTGTACTTATTTCAAGTATACTTAAACCATTATACCACAAAATAATCTTAAAATATACTTATATTAAGATTATCGGAGGTCGGTATGAGAAATAAAAACAACAAACATCTGGGGATCGAGATTGATCCCGAGTTGCACGGAAAACTTAAATACGTCGCCGAATACGAAGGGCGTTCCGTAAACGGGCAGATCCTCTGGCTCGTCCGTCAATGTATCAAACGGTTTGAAAACGAAAACGGACAGATCACCCTGCCAAATGAAGAAAAATCATGATAATAAACGGCTGTCAGGTGACAGCCGTTTTTTATCAATCCCAACGGGATTGTATATCATCCACGCTCTGCGTGCATATCATCCGCGCAAGCGGCATGGAATCCGCCGCAAGCGGCGAACGATGTGTTCCGCAAGCGGAATGCATCTCATAACTTTGCGCCATGCGCAAACCATAACTGTGCCATAGGCGCACCATAACTTGCCGCGTCAGCGCCATGGAATCCGCGCAAGCGGTATGGATACGCTTTCCCATCAGATCAGATTGCTCGGAATAAAGCAGTTGTCCGCGTCGATCGGGATCGGTTCTTCGCACATACAAATTATCCCGCCGTTTCCGCGCGCGACCGACGCTTTATCGAGCACCTGATACTTTTTGACCTCGCGGCGATCGGGATTTGCCGATTTCTTGATTTCGAGCGGGTGGATCTTGCCGTTTTCCTCCACGAAAACGTCGATCTCTTTGGCGTTGGAATCCCGGAAATACAGGATATTCGCTTTTGCCGCGGAGTAGGCGTAGTTGCGGACAAGTTCCATCACAACGTAGTTTTCATAGTAGTGTCCGCTCGCCGCGCCCATCATCAGCGCGTCGGAGGTCAGCCACATGGAAAGGAAAGCGCAAAGCCCGGTGTCGCAGAAATACAGCTTCGGTGTTTTGGAGAGCCGTTTCAGTTCGTTGTTGGCGTAGGGCTGCAACAGATACACGATGCCCAAGCCCTGCAGGATCTCAAGCCAGTTCTTGGCGGTCGGTTGCGAGATGTCGGACGCTTCCGCGAGCGTGACGTAATTGACCTGCTCCGCGACGAGCGCCGCGCAGGCACGCACGAATTTCTTGAACCGCACCTCGTCCGTGATCCCGCCCGCAATGGCAACGTCACGCATCAGATAGGTGTCGATATAGGAGTTGTAGTACTCAGCGCGCATTTCTTCGTCCGCTCCGATCGCCTGCGGCATCCCGCCTTCCCATATATGCCGGAATACCTTGACGATATCGTTTTTGCCGACCTTCTTCTGTCTTGCCTGCAACGTCGCAAGGGAAAAATCAAGTTCGGTTTCAAAGTTCAGACCGCTTTTTTCTCTTTGCGAAAAACTGTACAGTGTCAGGATGCCGACTCTGCCCGCGAGCGTTTCACGGACGTTCTTCATCATGCCGTACTGTTGCGATCCGGTCAGCCAGAACAGTCC
>JAZLLY010000003.1:0-67910 GCA_045598385.1 Eubacteriales bacterium
GGCGGCGGCTTTTGCGGCGGCTCCCGCTTCTGCGGCGAGACGTGCGGCTTCGGCGGCTTTCGCCTCCATCTGCAGTCTCAGAAGCTCGGCAGTCTCCTCACGCGTAGCAAAGACGCGGTCGATCTCGACGCGGAGACTTTCGGCGAGCTGCTGCTGTTCGAGTTCTCTCTGTGCCTTTTCTTTCTCTTTGCGGGCAAGCTCTGCCTGACGCTCTTTTTCACGCCGTGCTTCTTCGCGCAGTCTCTCTTTCTCTGCGCGGCGGCGCATACTCTCTTCTTCTCTTTCGCGGCGGCGCAGTTCGATCTTCTCGCGTTGTGCGCGCTCCGACATCTCTTTTTCTTTCTCGGCGACGAGCTGATGACGGACGGACTCCTCCTCTTTCATGAGGCGTTCCATCGTGATCTCTTCCACGAGGACCTTCCGGATCTCTACGTCGGGCAGATCGTAATCCTTGACGAACTCTTCGACGATCTCCTTGTTGAACTTCGGACGGATCGCCTTTTTGCGGAACGGTTTGCTCGTGTCGATCGCGCGGTCTTTCTGCTCTTCGAGGTGATTTTTCAGGATGATGTAATTCACCGTAATGCTGTTATACATATCCTGGATGAAATCGTCGTCAAGCTCCGTGCTCTGCTCGTAGATATTGACGTTGTAGCCGATATCGTGGTAAGCGAGGATGAAGTTCCAGAGTCTGTGGCACGCCTTGAAGTTCGGGTTCTTCGCGATCGCGTTCGTGCGGACCAGCGGCGGCTTGATCTTTCCGAACTTCGCCATCGTCTTGGCAAACGTGCTGGAACGGAAGTTGTTGAGCAAACGGTGCAGACGGGCGATACGGGAAAAGATGGTCTCGTTCTTCTCATCGGAGGAAAGCAGATCTTCCGACTGCTGGATACGGATATCCATACTGATGTCGATCTTTTCCTGATAGCTCAGGGCATTGCTCGTCATCTTCATGAACGCGCCCTCTTCCTGGTTCAGGGCGGCAAAGATGGATTCGTAACGTTTATCGACGAATTCCCACGCCATCTCGAGCAGCGTATATACGAATTTGTTCTCGTAGGTGTTCCAGGTATCCTCTTTGAATTTCTCCATCAGACGGTTCGGACGCACCGAATCCTCGGAGACGGAGTCGATCATGTCGCCATGCTGTGCCAGATGGCGGATCGAGTCGGGCGTCGTCTTCTTCGCGAGGGCGACGTTGACGATGATCTCCTCCTGCATGATGAAGTTTCTCGGGTTGTTGATGATCTCCTGCATGGGTTTGATCACGCGTTCAATCTCGGTTACCCAGACTTCATCGACTTCTTTTTCAACGCGTCGGTTCGAGAAATTGAAATCGGTCTTTCCGGCGGCAATGACTTTCATGAAATAATCGTAAAAATCGGTGCTGGAAAGGGATTTCGCCACCGAAGCGACGTATCGTTTGTATATCGGATCAATACTTCTTGCCATATTCTCCAAAAGCCTTCCTTATCAGGACATTTTCTGCATACGGTTAAGGTATTCCTTACAGATCTGGAAGTTTTCCTTACCGAACATTTTATCGAGGTAAAGAACGAATTTATGTAACTCGTCTTTGATGAAGCCCATGTTGAGGGACTCGAATTTTCTCAACACTTTCTTGGCGACGATGAAGTCGAGGCCGTCCACTTCCGTACCGCCGCACGCGATGTAACAGGGCACGAACGCGCGGATCTGACGCATGATACGGTTACCGAATGCCAGACGGAAATGCTTGATGACGTAGGTGTCCATTTCCTCGAGTTTCTTCAGACTCTCTTCGGAAAGCGGATACTTTGCTTTCGCTTCGTTGAAGAGGTCGGTGAGGTGCTGTGCCGTCACGTGGACGGGCTCCGTATCGGGCGCCTCAAAGGAATTCGCCTTGCTATCCAAGTCGATCGGGATCGCACGGTCGTACACTTTATCGGCGACGGCGAAGGTCGAGTCGTCGTTGTTGATGGTTCCGACGAACCAGGTGTTTTCGTTGATATGGATCTTACCGCCCTTGATCAGACACGGGTCGTTGTCCCAGACGGTGTTGACGATGTCGATCTGCCACTCTTCGCTACGCGGCATTTCCAGGACGGAAAGCATCTCGGCGAAGTAGTACTCGACACGGGCGATGTTCATTTCGTCCAGCACGATGACGTGAGGATCCTTGAAGAAGTTCGCTTCATAGACCGCACGAAGGAAGTCGGTCTCATTGAACATCTTGGTAAACTCGTTGAAGTATCCGAAAAGCTCGGTACGGTCACGCCATGCCGGCTGAACGGCGGCGATGGTGGAGTCGAGCTGCAGATACTTACCGAACGAGTACGGCAAAGACGTTTTACCGGTACCGGAAATACCCTGCAGAATGATCAGACGCGTCGCACCGAGCGAAGCGACGAAGAAACGCAAAGTGTCGATATCGTAGAACAGACGAAGACGCGAGCAAGCGAAGTTGCGGTAACGCTCGCAGAACTGTTCCAGCGTGATGTCGTTGTCGTATTCCGGCGCCACGTAGTTGGTCTTGTAGTAGTTGTCGACGGTGGTCAGACGGAAGAAACGGCTGTCCGTCGGTGCCACGGGAGGCGACTCGAGGGTATTGCGGTTTCCGGTATCGACGTGTTCCGCCTTTTCCTCCGCCTGTTCGCCCTCTGCGCCCTCTTCGGGGAGCGGTTCCTCGCCGACGGCTTCCCGCGCCTCGTTCGAGATGTTGAGCAGTTCCTCTTCGGGAACGAAGCCCATCTGGGAGACCTTCATCGCGAGGATCTTGTCTTTCTCATAACTGAGTTTGAAGATCTCGCGTCTGAGTTTCTGCGCTTCTTCCTTGAGATCCTCGAACTCCTTGACGGGTACGCGGAAGCGGAAAAGACGGCGGATCCCCTTTACGATAAAGAAGATCGCGATGCCGATCACGGCAATCAGAAGCAGGTTGACGAGTCCGACGAGGATCCACGAGGGAACCGTAAAATCGTCATCGTATGCTTTGATGATATTCATACGCATCGGGAAGTTCAGAAGCGTGTTCAGGAACTGAAAGACCGAAACGATGATCTCCCAGAACTTCTCGAAGATCAACCCGAAGTCCGCATGAAAGTAATTGAAAAATGCGCCCATTCTTACGTGTTATCCTCTCTTATGATTGTGGATCGCCGGGAAGTCCCGGGTCATTGTCGTTTTTCTTGGGATCGGGGGGCGGCGCCGCGCCGTCTGCGTTCCCGTTTTCGGGGACGTTCACGGGAACGAAGCCCTGTGCCTGCATCTGCGCCTGATACTGCAATTTCACTTTTTCCGCCTGATAAGCAAACAGCGAGCGGAAGAACTGAACGAGCTGCCAGATGAAGAACAGCGCGACGGGCAGGACGATCACGAGGAAGAAGCCCGTCGGCTTCTGCATATACTGAATGAATTTTCCGACACCTCTGATGCGGAAGAGGTATTTGCCTTCGATATTTCCGAAACGGACTTTGAAATAGTCATCATAGTTGTTGGTTTTGACGTTGTCGCCACGTGTAGTAAACTCCCAATAGCCGTCGCTCGCGTTCTTGACAAACTTCTTATCGACAATTCGGTGGGAATTGAGCGCCGGTTTTCCGTTGATGTAGGTATGAAAGGTGATGATATCGCCGTCTTTCGCCTCGCGGGTGGTGCTCGCTACCAGTGTTTCGGGATCCTTTACCGTTTTGCTGATGATCAGATCGCCGGTCTTGAACGTAGGATCCATGGAGTCGGATTTGATGATGAAGACCTTGATCCCGAAAACGCTCGGCACTTTCTGTTCATCTTTCGTAGCAAAGGCGCTGTATGCGCACAGGGCTGCCAAAAGGATCGCCAGGATCAGAACGACGTCCACTACGATATTGAGGATTTTTGAGTTTTTCTTGGGGTTTTTTGTTTCTTGGATTTGCGTATCCATTCTTTGTTTCCTCCTGATAGTCATTTGGTTGTCCCGGCAAATTCAAGATTCACGTTGAACGCGCCGGACGAGATGTCATTCCAGCAATCCACGTCCTGTCCCTCTATCCAGATGAACATCCTTATTTTTACGGGGGTGTTCTTTGTGAGATGGACGATCACGGTGTCACTGTAATATTTTTCATTCCCCTCGGGATCGGTCTCCGGCGGGATCTCGGTTCTCTCTCCGTACTGTCGGATGAAGTACCCGAACTCATCCACCATCGTGGAATCGTAGGCGGGATCTTTTTCCGCCGCTTCCGCTGCCCTGAGCATGGATTCGACCGCGTCCTCATTGTAGCTGCCGGATTTCTGTACGATCATATCGGAATCCGCGATCATTTGAGGACCGCAGTCCCGCATATCGATTTCTTCTACCGTGCGGGTGAAGTACTCGGTACCGCTCTCGGGATCGTAGGTATCGTTGTCGATCCTTACCATACCGATCGCGCAAAGGCCTTTTGCGGTTTTTCCGAGTGAAGTATCATAGGGAACGTACGTCAATTCGTAATACGTCGTCCCTTCTTCCTCAGTGCCGTCCGCTCTGTGAAAAACGGACGATTCGCTTTCTTGTGTTTCCTTTATGTAAAGAAGCAATGCTTCGTCATATTCTTCGCCAATTTCAACGTACGTCTTCACAAAATAGTGAAGATTCGTTTCTTCAAGGTAATATTTCTGTTCTATGTAATTCTTCTGATACAGAATGAGATCATCGCCGCCGTATCCGTTTCCGCGGTAGAGGCGGTAATCCTCAACGTAGTAATAATAAGTTTCCGTTTCTTCCTCATCGTACTCGGCTTCTTCGTACGTTTCCCCGTTTTTCAGATACAGGGTTGGACGTCCGCCGGGAGTGAGAGGATCGTACGGCATATACCCGTACTCGTAATACGCGATGTCGCCGGAAAAGTCGTAAGGCGCCGTCGCTTCGACGTATAGTTTTTCCGTATAGAGTTCGGCATCGCCGGGGGTCGTTTCCGTGAAGGGCGTATACAGTTCCGCCTCCCACGGTTCTTCATCGCCGATCATCCCGATCGGCTCGGTGGGGAAATAATATCCTTCCTGATATTCCGCGGGATCCGCGGTATAATTGATAACGTATTTTCCTTCGTCGTCGTTCGGTTTTCCTGCGGAACTTCGCTTTTCGGCGTTCGGCTCGTAGATCACGAATCGGTCGTCGATGAGAAATCCGATACGCACCGAGGTTTCGGCACTCTCGCTTTCTTCTGCGAGTTCATCGTCTTTGTTGATCCGGTAGCGGGGGAGGACGTAAGTGCCGTAGTACCCGTCGAGTTCGTCCTCGTCGATCGTTTTCGGGATGGAAAGGCGCACGTCGCACTCTGTTTCTTCGGTCTTGATGTAAAATTCCGCCCAGACGAAATAGCCCTTATCTTCCACCTCCAGCAATTGCTGCCCGGTGTAGGGCTCTCCCGTCGCGGGATCGATGATGCTCACGTTGTCGTAGCCGTCACCCACCTTGACACGAAGAAAATCTTTCGCGTCTTTGTTTGGAAAACCGCTTTCATCGTACGTGGGAATAAACCAGTTGACGCCGTCGGTGGTGGAGATAGGGTGCAGATCCGCCAGATTCATGAACATGTCGGAAAAATCGATGGTGTAAGCGTACGTTTCACCGTCTTTGGAGAGAAGGAGTGCTCTGCCCGACGAGATCTTGAACGACACGTCTTTGGCTTCCGGCTTCGTCGAGAGCGTAAACCACGCGAAAGCGGAACCGGCGATCAGTACCACCGCGATCAGCAGCGACACGCCGGATATGAACAGTTTTTTCTTTGCGCCGCTCATTGCCTTTTCTCCTTTCTTTTCGATTGATAACGTGATAAACGGGCACGGGATACGGTAACGATGATACAGGATAGCCTTGCTATCCCGGGGATTTGCCGATCATCAAAAGATCGATCATTTATATAAGGGAAGAAATCAATCCGGAAAAATCGGAAAGTCCTCGGTGTTTTCTATGGCAGTAAATTGGAGATTGGAGAGTACCCTACCCTCCGAAAGAGTGTTGTCGCAATCGTCATCCTGCCCTTCCAACCAAAGGAAGAGAGTGATGCGTTTTTCTTCGCCCGCATTCAGTTTGAAAAGTGTCGTATCTTCATCGTAAAAATCCCCTTGGGAATAGAGGACGCGATCGGGGTCTGCGGGGTCAAAATCGATAAAGGTGGTGCATTTTTGCTTGATGAGTTTACAGTTTCCTTCCAACAGCTTATCGCTGCCGTCGATGCTGTAAGTGGCAGTTCCGAAACCGCCGTCCGCATTGGGCTCATAGATCACAAAGACGTCGGGTTGGATAGCGTTGCCGGGGATAAAGAAGCCCATACGAAAAGCGTTTTCCGCGCCGTTTCCGCCCGCTACGTGGGCGTTTGCGCTGCTATCCCAGATCGGTTCGCTTACAAGGAAAGAACCGCGCCCGTCGGGATGTTCGCTGTCCGTTTGCTTCGGAGAGGAGAGAGAGACAATACAGTTTGTCGCCTCGGTACGTACGTAAAAAGAGCAAGTGTAAACGTACTGTGAGGATACTTCCGCGTCTGCCGCCGCGGAAGAACCGCTCGCAGTCATAAAATCTTGATCCGCCAGACGGATCGGTACCGTTTGAGAAGTCAAGCCGTCCATACTGTATTTCACAATCTGAAAAGCAAACTGCTCGGCGGAAAACGTAACGGGCTGAAGGCTCGTGACGCTCTTTGACGGATCCGATAAATCCAGAATGGAACCCCATTCGCCCGGTGTTCCGTCAACATCGGGGGCAATTTCCAACGCGTTGTCCGACACGATTGTCAGGGACAAGTCAGATACTACCGGAGAGGAAGAAAGACTCATCCACGCGAAAGAGGCTACTGCCAGTATGATGGCGGATACGAGCGCAAGATAAAAGGTAACAAAGACCTTCTTCCGGTTTTTGCTCATGGGTCCTTCCACTCCTTTCTTTTGTTAATATACTAATATACCTTTGTTGGCGGACGACTCTCGCGAGCCGCCCGCCTCGCGTCAGAAATAAATCGAATTATTTTGGATTAGTCTCCAGCTCCAGTTTTGTCGTAGTCTGCGCCCTGGATGTCAAGGGGATCAAGGGTTTCAGAATGCGTGAACTGGATGTTGATATCCACGTCGAGATCTTCGGTGAGAAGTTCTGCGTTGGTGAGGGTTGCACCGTCAACAAAGATGTACATAGAGATCAATTCCGTGGTATTCTCCGTAAGTGTTATCACGTCGCCTTCAAGCGTTCCGCCTGCGGTATCTTCGGCATCAAGCGTGAGAAGTTCCGTAGTCTCCTGATAGAACGCGATCGTAATATTGGAATCTGCGGTAATCGTGCTGCCTGCTCCGGACTCGTCACCCGCGCCGCGGTCTGCCGCTGCACCGAGAGAAACGGTGCCGGCCACGTTGGATCTCATAAAGAAATCTACACGGTAAGCAAATACATTTCCGGCGGTGTCCACATATTCAAAGATACCGCCGTCGGTGAAGTTGCCTGAACCTGTGGCTGCTTTCCAAGTAGCGTTAAGAGCATCAACGGAAACAATACGGCCGTCAAGACCGAAAGTGGGGATGGAGATGACGCCGGCTTCAAACAAGCAGGGCTTCAACTCTTTGAATTCAAACGCGGTGAGGTCGACCAAATTACCCCAAGCCGCGTTTTTGCCGGCGTCCCCCTCGGCAGAAGCCGCAACATCTGTTGCGTCTGCTGCGCTGAGGAGCGCGATTTCAAGGTTTCCGTTAGCGCCGACAGACGTAGAGATGTTGGCAATTTCGGGGTTCGTGGAAATGGTGTACCACGCAAACGATGCGGTCGCCATCAGAGCAGCGGCAACAAGCACCATCGCCACAGAGGTGAGGAGTTTTGCTTTCAAGTGTTTCATTGTGTTTTTCCTTTCGTTTAAAATGCGAAAAATGTATTTATCAGTTCCGTTTCCCGCCGCGGCAGCGGAGGGGCGGAGTGCTGAACGAATGGTGGACACCCTCAGGCGGGAGATTTCCGCCTGGAGGCGTAAAGGGATGCCGCGAAAAATCAGCGGCGTTCGTACTCGCTCATTTCCACGTCGGTGGAGGTAAGCGTCTCGCTATGAGTGAACTGAATGTTCATCGTAAACTCGGTGATCGCGAGAAGGGCGTCCTTATTTTCAAGGACTTCACCGTCCATATAAACGAACATTTTGATTTCTTTTGCTTTGTTCGCGTCAAGGTTGATCACGGTCTTGGCATCAGTGTCTTTAACGAAAGCGCCGTCCGCGCCGATCGTGCAGCTTGCAAGAGAGAGCATATACTTGGCGTTGAACCGTTCCGGATGCTTCACCGCAGTTTCGGTGCCGTTGCAAGAGATGAAGACCTTTCCGTCTTTCGTCCCGGAAATGGGGCTGTACTGTGCGTCCGCCTTGATATAGGCGTATTCGCCCTCAAAATAATAGTCATCGGCATCGTCCAGTTTGACATAATCGCCGTTAGCACCGGTCTGTATGAACGCGCCGTAATATTCGGGACGGGAAACTTCGTTCTTGACTTTGAAATACTGTCCGTTGACGTCCTTGAGATACGTACCGCCTTCCGCGACTTCCACGTACTCGCCTTCGACGTTCGTTTCGGCGTATGAGGCTCTGTATTTATCCGCCGCGGTAGCCACCTTTGCGTACTTACCGTTCGCGAGTTCAATAAAACCGTATCCGTTTCCGGCTTCTTCATAGACGTTGTAATTCACGGCATCTTCACCGTTTTCCGCCTTTTTGTACGAGCCGTCCGGTTGTGCAATGAAGGTGCCTTCATGAAGGACATCGGTGGTTTCTTGACTCAGTTCATAGAACTCGCCGTTCGCCGCCTTCAAGTGAGTACCGCCCGAAGCGACTTCGCGAAGTTCCTGGGTGCCGTCTCGCTCGTCAATGCCGCCCGTCTCGTAGGTCTTATATTTATGAGTGGCTGTGACCGAGCTTTGCTCGGTTTCGAGTTTCGCGTAATTGCCGTTTGCGAGTTCGACAAATCCGATCGTTGCGTTGGCATTCTCAAAGTTCGTGTACATCGTGCCATACGTGGGGTCAAACTTGGTATAACTGCCGTTCGCGAGTTTGATAAAGCAACCGGTGTGCAGAACTTCGAGTTCTTCTGCCTTAGCCTTGAAATACTTGTCGTCAATGTCTTTGACGTGTGTGCCGCCTTCCTCCGTGGAAACGTAGGATCCTTGTATTTTTTCGTCTGTTTCCACTTCTTGATACTTGAAGCCGGCTTTATAGGTTGCTTCCGTAGTCGCGATCTTCGCGAAATTTCCGTTTGCGAGTTCGACAAATCCGTAGTCGGCGTTCGAAGCATCATCCGCTTTCTCAAACTTGACCTGTACGTAGGGCGCTTTGACCATATCACCGTTTTCAGACGCGGTGTAATCCGGACTGAAACGTTCGGCGATGAAATACTCGTACGTATTTTCTTCGGCAGTAGCACCCGGCGTGATCACCTGGAAGACGATCGACACGTTATGGTGATCGGTGATGAAAGAACCTCTTCCTATCTCACCTGCCTGCGTATCGTCTACGTCTTCCGCTCTGCTGACGGCAGGAGCGGAAAGAGAAACTTCGCCTGCTAAGTTGGTACGAAGCCAATAGTCGACTTCAAACGCGTAGATTTTCGGATCGTAAACGCCGGGCGACTGGCTCGTCGCTTCGGCATCATCCGTGAAGACCCAAACGCCGCCGAAGTCACCGTATCTATCCTCCGTCGCCACGGCACTGCTGGCAGTGTTTGCAGCTTGGATCGCTTCTGCCCAACCGCTGGCGTCTGCCGCGTTGACTCTTTTCAACTCGGAAAGATCGTAGATCGCGCCGTCAAGACCGTAAACGGGTTTCTTGATGGTGATGGTATTATCGGTGCTGTTGCCCTCTAACAAGACGGGCTTCAGCTGGATGGTATTTCCGGTTTCGCCCTTGAAGAATTGGCAGAGATCCACCACGTTGCTCCAAACTTCGTTTTTACCGGAATCCCTTACTTTGGCGGAAGCGGGTTCCTTGTCGTTGCCGGCATCCAAAGCGATTTCGAGGTTTCCGTTTGCCGTTACGTTGGCTTGGAGATTGGCAACCTCGGGATTCGTCGAGATCGTGAACCACGCGTACGTCGCGGTCCCGATCAGGACTGCTGCAATCAGCACCATCGCGATGGCGCTGAATACTTTACCTTTTTTGCTGCTCATGACATTTTCCTTTCAACTTGAAAAAATATTTTATTGTTTCGCCGACGGTTGCGACAAAAGAATAACGAGATAATGGGATCAGGAATTGCTTTCGACTTCATCCATGGAGTGAAGTTCGACGTCTTTCAGCGCAAATTGCAGATTCAGAGAGGCGTCAAGCTGTGCCAGGGGGACTTCGGCGTCAAGATTTTCAAGAGCGACGCCGTCGAGATATATGTAAACGCGAAGTACTTTCGCTTCGTTTTTCTTGAGGTACAGGAGCGGTTCCTCCGACGTCAGTGTCACGGTGATCACGGAATTTCCGTCATCATCCACGGACAGATCGCTTTCGCTCACGGCGGCGAACGGCGCCGAGAGGATCGTGATCTCCGCGTCAGATGCCGCGGGTTCTATGCCTTCGATCCCGAGATCGGGCGTGACGTCCAAAAACGCGATGCGGAGATTCTGCGCGAAAATCAGATACGCTTCCGCCGGATCGGTTTCTTCATCGCCGTCCTCTTCGGTAAACGTGAGCGTCATGGCAAAGACGCTGCCTCCGCCCATCTCACCGCCTGAGGAACGGTTATCCGCGGCGGAGAGAACGACGGGCGTGCCCTCGAAGTCTTCGTCGGCGTCCTCCGGCGCGTAGTTGGTACGGAACCAGAAGTCGAGGAAAAATCCGTAAACGATTTTTTCGGTTCCCTCTTCCGTCTCTTGTTCGAGATACATCGTGCCCATGCCGTAGGTGTTTTCCTCGATCAGAGGTCCGGTTTCTTCGGTTCTTCCGTTCCCCATATATACGGGGTAGCGGAAAATATTTTCTTCTTCCGTATCAATCGTCATCGGACGGAGAGCGTCAAAGTCTTCGAGAAACGCCGCGTAAGCGGTCTCAACTTCTCCGGTCCCGCCCGGCGAAAAGGCAACGAGGTTTCCCCAGGTATAACCGTTTCCGCTGTCGCCGACCGCGGAGGGATCCACAAAGAGCAATGCCCCCTCTTCGCCTGCCTGTGCAAGCGCGATCTCGAGGTTTTCGTTTGCGGCGACGGTCGCGGAAATGCCCGTAATCTCCGGATTCGTGGAAAGTGAGAACCAGGCAAACGCGCTCGCAGCCAGAAGAGCGACCGCAAGCAAAAGCGATACCGCGGAAACCATCAATTTGGTTTTCAGATGACTCATATTTCCTCCTTCCGGTGTTTTTCGGGTTTCTTCCTTATTATATTGAAAGAAATTATTGTGTGATATCGTATTCGCGTCTGTAGATGTTTTTGAAGAGATCGAGATTCTCTTGCGTGGTCGGGTAGAACTCCATCATGTATTTGGCGTAACCGCCGAACAGATCGTCGGTACACTCGGGATCGTCGCCCTCTACCCAGATGGCGACGGTGTATTTGTGGATCGCGCCGTCCGGTATGTTTTCGACCACACCGCGCACGACTTCTTCTTCACTGACGGACGGGGTGGTGTTTACGCCCCAGGTCCTCGTCCAGGTCCTGTTTTCCTCTGCCATTTGGAGGGCGAGGGCTTTTCTCTCCTCCGAGAGATTGCCGGATGTGATCTTGATATTTCCGTCTTTATCCATCGAGAACTTCACGCGGTTTCCGTCGTCGTCCACCATCACTACGTGATTTTTGTCAAACTCGGCGGTGGCAAAGTCGGTTTCCGTCGCGTTCGGGATACGGAGATAGAAGTAATACTGATTTTCGCAATCGTAAGCCGCGTCAAAGAACGGCGGGCGGGAATATCCGCAGAGCCGCTCCGGGTCTCCGTCGGCGGAGGGCGCGGCGTAGATGATCTGGCGTCCGTCCTCGTAGAGCATGATCCAGACGGCTTTTTCGGTATTGAAAAGACTGTCGGTCATACGGAGCACGTACTCGTAAGACTGCGTCGATCCGCTGATATTCTTGATATAGAAGGTATAGGCGACGTAATGCTCGCCGTTGTGGCTTCCTTCATACGCGACGTCGATATTTCTGTCGAGGTCGGCGACGCTGATGGCGTTGACCTTATCGACTTCTTCGCTGATCAGGCGTCCCGTGGTGGACTCGAACGTCTCGGTATCACTGAGAGCAAAGAGCGTTTCCATCGTACCGGGGTTCAGCTGGATCGTAAAGGATCCGACCTGCTCGGACACGAACGAATATACGAAGAACGCGGACAGGGCGAGCACCGCGGCGCCGAGGACGGAAGCGATCCCGCCCGCGCCGGTCAGCCAGCTGAAGAACCACCAGAGCCAGGCGAGGATCGGGTTGTCTATCCCGAGTCCGACCTCGCGCGCGATGGTCTCAAACTCGACTCTTCTCGTGATTCCGTAATCTTCACGGAGTTTCTTGCGGAGTTTTCTGCGTTCTACGTGTCTTTTGTAGTACCATTTCAGGCGTTTGGGATTGAGAAACGGAGGTTTCGGTCCCAGATCGACGTAGAACGGTAAAAGAGATTCCAGTTGCTGCTTCGTCAGTCCCGGCATCGTATATTTCGTCGGTCTCGGTCTGCCCGGCTTGATACCCTGCGCGGCTTTCTGTCTTTCTTCCGCTTCGCGCAGCGCCTGTAATTTCAGTTCATCCGGCATACCGTTTTGCGGCATCGGCATATCTTTCACCTCTCTTTCTTTCGTGATCGGGCTTTCCCCGTTTTATTCGGATTTGCTGTCCAGCGCTTTGAGTTCCGTCTTGACGTAATCGTCCGCCGTGCGGCTCTCACCCGCAAATTTGCCCATGACCGTTTCGACCTTGAGGTCAAAGAACAAACCGCTGAAATCGCGGGCTTCGATATCTTTCGCCACCATCATGACGCCGCTCTCGGAGATCTTTTTCAGCGCCGCCACGTACTCGTCGTTCTCCGACTGTGCGGCGTCGGCAGGTCCGATGCGGTACGCTCTCGGCTTGATCGCGAGGATCTCTTCAAGCGTAATGATGCCGTTTTCTTTCTTTCTGTCGTGCGCGATCAGTTCGGGCTTCGGTGTCTCGGTGACCGCGTCGGGATCCGCAGGTGCGTCCTCCGCGGGAGGCGGGGGCAGTACCGGAACGCCGTCGAGGATCAACTGATCCAGCATGATCCCGCAACCCGCGTCGTTCAGCGCTTTCAGATTCTTCAGGAGCGTGGCGCGCGCGTTGCGGAAATCGTTCTTTCCGAGGACGAACATGATCCTCGCGGGATCCACATACGACTGCTTCATACATTCGAGGATCGCCGCCGCGGCGCCGGGACGGTGGTTGAACCATCTCGACGGGAGCGACACCGCCATATACTCGTTTTCGATTCCGCAGGTGTCAAAACGGCGCAGCGCGTCGCACGCCTCCAGCATCGCGTAGATGCCGAGATCCTTTCGCAGATGCTCGCGGCGGATCAGAAACTCGGTGTCGGCGTAGGTGAGCCAGAGTTTCTTGGTCTTGAAGCGGATATCCGCCTCGACGGCGTACCCCTCACCGGTGGAAAAACGCTCCACGGGGGTGTAGAACATCGCGCAGGGGCGATCCGCGTTCTTCGTCACGAAAGCCGTGATCTCGGGGATGATACGGGTGTCCTCGATGTTGGAACGGAAGATCCTTTTGATTTTGCCCGACGCGTGTTTCAAAACGGGGATGAGCGCGGGATCAATGATATTGTCGGCGTTCTCCGTCAGATACGTCATCGTCTCGTTGAACGGATTCTCGGAATGGGTTTCGCAGAAGAGGTGATCCATCGTGTCCGCAAGTTTCAGAAGCCGTGCGAAGAACGGAATACTCTTCGTGTTCAGGTGGTTCGGGAAACCGCCGCCGCCCCACTCCTCGTGGTGGAACGCGATCGCCTCACGCACCCAGTTTTCTTCGTAATACTTGACTTTATGTTCTTTTTGATAAAGTTCTTCCATGATCGCCATACTGTCGGCGGCGTGCTTTTCGTACAGGGCGCGCTCCTCACGGGAATAATCGGGGTTGTCGTTCTGGTATTCTTCCGGCAACTTCGCCTTTCCGATATCGTGATAGTAGCCGATCTGGTACGCCAGGTCGCTGTAACCCTCTTTCAGGCGCGCCTGGATCTTCTCATCGTTCGGATAAAAGTCTTCTTCCATGCAGGTCTGCAAAAACAGAACTTTCATATAGGAAGCGACGCGGACGCTGTGCTCAAAAGTCTTTTTCGGGAGCAGAGACATCGCCTCGTCCAGCGTCTCAAATGTTCTTTTCAATTTTTCGCTCATTCTTTCGTTGCCTCCTTGGCAGAACTTTTTTCTCTATTCTTGAGGATGGATTCATTCACGAGTGACAGGATGATAAGGAGAATACCGATCGCCGACAGGACGACCAGGATATTCAGAAACGCGCCTGCCGAAATCGGCGTGGAACGGGAGTTGTCGCGATCCCCTCCGTAGAGGAGCACCATCCCGCCGTACAGCCAGTACAGGGGGATCAGAGGGAAGCAGGACAGACACCGGAAGAGCAAAAGCACACGGCCGCTTTCGAACCTGCACGCTTCGACGGGCTCACAGAAATCGTCCCCGAGCCGGTCAAAATTGCTCTGCATCATCGCCGCGTTCACGACGTCGAGGAAGAAAAGCGAGAACAGGACGTACATCCAAACTTTGCCCGCCGGCTTTCTCCCGTTTTCTTCGCAGCCCGCTTCGAGCGTTTTCGCCCTCGTGTACCACCACCATACGTGGTAGAACGGAATGAAGACCATCGCGATCAGTTCGTCCCACGGGCGGGTGCGCTCCGTTTTCAGTTTTTGCGTTTGCCGGATCAGCCCGTACTGCCAGTACAGACCGAACAGTCCGCCGGTCAGGACCGAGAGGACCGTGAAAAACGCGATTCTGCGTTTGCCTGTTTGCAAGTCTTTTACCACCTTTGATTGATTTGACGCGGGGATCTTCTCATATCGTCATATTGACGTTCATCTGCACGACGATCCCGTTTCCGAAAATATTGTGATCCCGGATCTCGAATTCCTCGCCGAGGCGCATACGGTCGTTGAGGTACTCGAACGTAACGCGGATATCGAGGTAATCCGCACCCAACACCTTCATCATGCCCGTGGAACTCGCCTCGGTGGGGAAGTCCTCTTCCGTGAAATACGTGTTGATGTTCTTACGGATCCATTTTTTGTAGGACTCGAGGGAACCGTCACCGGAGTATTTCGCAAGTTTGGCTTCGACCTCGCGGTACTGCTCGGCGAATCCGGGCACGACCAGGATCTTCTCTCTGCCGGGGCAGGTGAAGCTGTAAAACTCTCTTGTGCCCATCATGAATTTTTTCTCCAACTTGTATCTCACGCCGTAGCGCTTGAAGGATAGGACGCGTTTTCCGTTAAACGCCATATCGTACACGTAGATCATTTTCGTCCTCCATTTCGTACTTGTGATTCCAACCGGGGAAATACCGCCCCCGTCCGGGCAGGTGCGGGGTAATCTATCTTTTCGTCACCGTTTTTCGCAACGGTTCGTTTTTTTCGCTCAAAAAAGGGATGTGCGCTTTATATCTGTACATACGTATGTATATGCGTATTTTCTTTTATAATGATTTTGTATCCCCTATTTTAGCACAAAAAAATCCCGAATGCAATGCTTTTGATGAAAAAATACGTCAAACGGTAAAAAAAGCCCCGAAAATTGCCAATATTTTCGCAAATTTTCCATTTTATTCCGTTTTGACAAAAAAACAACGCTTTTTCAGGGCTTTTTTGCCGAAAACTGCGTCCATCCCCCCTCTTGCCCACCCCGGATAGGGGGTATTTTTTCACGAAAGCGGGAAGATCCGCCGATTTTACGGTACGGTTTTGCCGCAAAAAAGGGGGCATACGGGGCGGTTTTTTAAGGAATTGCCAAAAAAAGGCACAAAAATGGCCATTTTTTGACTTGTTCACACTTTTTTCATATTTGTTGAAAATGCGGCGTTTCCGCAGATTTTACACTCTCGGGACTTCCCGTTTGTTTTTCCGTCGTTTCCGCACTCGGTTTTTCCGTTTTCAAGCCCTTTTTCGCGCCGCCGGACAACGAACACCGAAAAAGATTTCCGAAAAACAAAAAAAGCGAACCGTTTCCGGTTCGCGTCTTCACTGCCTCCACGCAAAACGTGGTATGGAATCCGCACATAGTGCGGTATGGAATCCACGCAAAGCGTGGCATGAGCGTCTTCGACGCAGTTTAGAGTTATGAGTTTAGAGTTATGAGTTAAGTTACATTAGGGAAAACTTTGCGCTTGCGAAAATCATACTCGCGCACACCATAACTTGCCCGCAGGGCAATCATAACTTTGCCGTAGGCAATCCATAACTGTGCGCACCGCGCACACCATAACTTTGCGGCACCGCCGCAAAACATCACTATGGCGAAGCCATAACATCACTTGCCCGTAGGGCAACCATAACTTTGCCGCAGGCAAACCATAACTGTGCGCGCCGCGTCCGTCGCGTGCATACCTACTCTTCCTCTTTTTCCGTTACGCTTTTTTTGCGGCAAAAACCGCATTTCATCTTTCCGAACGCCTCTTTCATCACGGTAAAGAGGCGGCAGGTGCCGATCACGGTAAGCGCGCTGATCGTTCCGGTCAGAATGGGGTGGCGTTTTCTTTCGGCTCTTTTGAACATTTCTTTTCTCCCTCGTTTTTTCCTATTTTGCGTGAGAGGGCATGAAATTATACACCGATTTCCCGAGAAAATCACGCTGATCCGTCTGCCGTCCATAACCCGAAAACCCGCACCGCCCCGTCCTTATCGTGCAAATAACGACCGTAAGTAGGGGTACGGTGTCGATAAACGGAGAAAAACGCTCTTTCGGATCGCCCTTTTGGCATATCAAGTGCGCCTGTTTTTTGCACCGCACCGCCAACCGCGCGGGCCGGAGGGAAACGGTGCCGTTTTTGCCAATAATAACGGGGCGGTGTCAAAACCGCCCCGGCAATCGTTTTGTTTGTTTTAATAGAGGATGTGTACCGATATCATACCCAAAGGATCGCCGACATAAGAAGCCGCGGCGTCCTCACAGGATCGTGGACTGAAACGCCACGGCTTTTCCTATGATTTTGATTTCGGCAAGTTCCGCGCCGATATAGACGAGTGCTCATATTTCGGATTTTCGGGAAAGCCGAAGTATGAGAAAGCGCTCGCCGTTATAGCGGCGCCCTCACAGGATCGTGGACTGAAACGCCACGGCTTTTCCTATGATTTTGATTTCGGCAAGTTCCGCGCCGATATAGACGAGCGGCTCATATTTCGGATTTTCGGGAGAGAGGATGAGTTTTTGCTTCTCGGGATAGAAATAGACGCGTTTCAGCGTCGCGCTGTCGTCGATGATCACGGCGGCGATCTCCCCGTTTTCCACGCTCTCCTGTGCGCGAATAAACACCACGTCCCCGTCGTATATGCGCGCACCGATCATGGAATCCCCCTGCGCGCGCAGGCAAAAATCGGCAGGGACATTGTCGCTCACGGCGGCATAACTCTCATGTTCCTCCTCCGCGTAGATCGGCTCACCGCAGGCAATATCCCCGAGGATCGGCAGGTGTCTGCCGCGAATCGGCGAAAGGTTTTCAAACGCCGCGTAGGAAAAGCCCTCTTCCCACCCCAACAGGGCGGGGGGCGTTACGCCGAGCGCGTCGGCGAGTGCCTCGATCTTTTCGGTCGGGATATTACGGATCGCACCCGATTCGTATCTCTGGACCGTCTGTTTGCTCGTTCCGATCCTCTCGCCGAGCTCTTCCAGCGTCATGTTTCTGGCTTTTCTCAAATATTTTAATTGGTTTTTCGGCATTTTGACTACCCACCTTTCGTATTTTCTGCCGACGGTTTACGTCTCTTTTCGAGTTTTCTCGACAATGATTGTATCACAAAGTCACGCGATATGCAATATCTTTGTCGAAATCTTTACAAAAATTCGTCAAAAAGTCCCTTGACACGTTACTTCCTTGTCGGTATAATGGTCACAGAACACGTGACAACGGTGCTGAAATCACGCCGTATGTGACGAAAAAGAAAGGAAGTTGAAAAATTGTCGTATTCTTTGATGGGTACGTGCGGTGCGACTTACGGATATTCGTACCGTTCTCCCGACGAGATCCGTCGGGACATCAGAGCCGTTGCCGAAAAAATCGAAGCGATGGAAGAAAAGTTGAACCTGCGGGAGGTCATCATTTCCATGGCGGCGACCTCTGACGCGCCCGAAAACCTGATCCGTGATCTGCAGAACCTCGTCGCGGAAGCCGAGGAAACGCAGCGCCAGCTTGAAATGCTGAAAGACGACCTCGCCGCCCTCGGCGCGGAGCTTGAAGACGCGCGAAATGCCCTCACGGGGTGGGTTTTTCCATGAGTTTTTCCTGGTTAAAGCTTCCGCTCGGCATTTTTGAAGACCCGCAGACCGTGCCGCTTCTCGAATCGAGAGAGAAAAAAGAGATTTTCCTGTTTTATCTGTTTCTGCTCTGCCATTCCGCCGCGCACGCCGGCTATCTGGCGCTTGACGACGGCACCCCGATGCCTCTCTCTGCCGTCTCGGTCCTCTTCCGCAAATCCCGCAAAAAAATCAAACGGTATTTTCGCGTCCTCGCCGACATAGGGCTCGTCAGAGCGACGGATGACGGCTATTATCTCCCGAAAGCCGAAAAAGCCGTCGGAAAACCGGTCCCCGTCAAGAGGAAGGAAGAGGAAGAGAAAGAGATAGATAGAGATCAAGAAAAAGAAAAAGAAAAAGACACAGAACGAGAGAAAGCTAAAGCGAAAGAGAGCGAAAAATCGCCACGGTACGGCACTTTCGATGCCGAAGCGGTCTTTAGCGCAAAACTCGCGCGCTTTCAGAACGAAGCCGAAAGGATCGGAGGTGGAACGGTTGATAACGAAGACGGACGAGCTTCTGGTTGACGCCCTCTGTGCCGGATTTGACGGGCGGGCGGAAACGCTGCGCCGTTGTGCCGCCTCGAGACGGACACTGATGGAATATGCCTATCTGAACGGGAAAATATGGGAGGCGGCGATGGAGGTCACGGCGAACGAAAAAGAAAGTCTGCTTTTCATCTCGGAGATCGGCAGCAGGACCGGCTACGTCAAAAGCGGACTCTGCTACGGGGAATCCGCCTATAAGGAGAAGAAGAGCGCGATCCGAAAAGGGATCCTCTTGAAATTACATCTCTTTGAAGAATAGTGCGCGCAGCGCCGCCGGCGAGTGATGTGTTCCGCACGCGGAACGTGATGCGCACTTCGTGCGTGATGTACGCCTGCGGCGAGTGATGTGCCTGCGGGCGTGTGGAACACATCTCATAACTTTGCCGCAATCCATAACGGTGAGCAAAGCGAACCTCATAACTTTGAGCGGAGCGAGAATCATAACTTTGCGCTTGCGCAAATCATAACTGCGCGTTTACGCGCACCATAACTTGCCCGAACGGGCAATCATAACTGTGCCGCAGGTACATCATAACTTTGCGCCACGCGCAAATCATAACTGTTCGCTCAGCGAACACCATAACTGCGCGCTTTCGCGCATCATAACTTTGCGCTTGCGCAAATCATAACGGTGCCTTTGGCACAACATCACTTTGCGGTAAAACCGCAAAACAAAAAAGTCCCCGAGCCAAAACTGACCCGGGGAGTGCCGCAACGCGGCGGGTTATTGCGGATTTTCGGCGTTCGTCCCGTCCGACGGGAGATCGTCTTCTTCCATATTCTTGAAGGTACGCTGACGCGCCTTTCTGTCTTCCTCATCCATTTTCACATTGACGAAACGGATGTATTCGGGGATGGAAAGCGGCTTTGAGAAATAGAAGCCCTGGATGATCTTGCATCCTGCTTCCTGAACGATTTTCAGCTGTTCTTCGGTCTCGACACCCTCCTGCACGACCTTGATCCCGAGATCGTCGGCAAGTCTGACGATCGACGCCATGATGGTTCTGTCGCGTTGTTCCGACACGCCGGCGTCGAGGAACATACGGTCCATCTTGATCTCATCGACGTTGACGTTTTTCAGCACGTTCATCGAGGAATAGCCCGAGCCGAAGTCGTCGATCGAGAGAAGAAAACGGTTCTTGTGGAACGCGACCGACATACGGTTCAGCGTTTCGTAGGACGAGGCGGCAATGCTCTCCGTCAATTCCAGCGTCAGAAAATCGTCCGGCACGTTGAACTGTTTTTTCACGGAGGCGTAATAGTCGAGAAACTCGGCGTTGACGGCGGAAAGACGGGAGACGTTGACGGAGGTCGGGAAAATCGGCAGATGCTCTGAAACACGGGAGCCGATGAACTCGCACACCTTATAGAAAACATAACGGTCCAGTTTGATGACGAAGCCGTTTTGCTCGAAAAGCGGCATAAACGTGCCGGGGGCACGGTATTCTCCCGTCTCGGGATCCAGCCAGCGGACAAGGGCTTCGCAACCGTCGATCGCGCCCGTCTCGGAGTTGATTTTCGGCTGGAAAAATACCTTGAACTCGTCGTGCTGAAGCGCGTAATCCATCTTGACTTCGACTTCGGCGTTCTTCATGTAATTCTCGCGGAAGACGACGTTATAGACGGATACCGACGTGACGGCGGCGTTCGCGGCATCGGATTCGATCACGGAAAAGGCGTTTTCGATCATCTGTCTCGCCGAATCTTTCGTGCCTTTCTCGACTTCGTAAGCACCGAAGTCCAGATGCACGTTGTACTGGTTGTTTCCGATATTCTCGGTGATATAATTCGACAGGTTATAGAGTCTGGACGTCAAAGACTGCGTATCGCGGTAGTGAAGAAGCAGAACGAACTCGCTCTCGTTTCCGAGACCGACGACCTCGCCGATCGAAAGAGACATTTCGAGCAGGCGACGTATCTGCCGCAGCATATTTTCGGCGACGTCGGGATAATTGGCTTTCAGATACTGGTAGTGCTTGAGACGGCCTCCGACCACGGCAAACCGTGAACCGGGGAAGTCCGCGATGCGCTTCGGAATGATCTCTTCCATACCCGCGAGCGTCGGGCATTGCAATTTTTCGTCGTATTCGCGGAAGCGGCGCAACTGTTTGTTGCGCTGGCGCACAAAACCGATCAGTCCGAGAAACACGAGCGGAACGGACAGACAGAGGATGACGAGCATGGCGCCGATCGAGGCAAACGCCGTCGTCTCGGCGTTATCGAGGTTGCCGGCGCGGTACAGGGAGATCACGGCGTAATCGTCGCAGACGCGGTTGTGAGAAACGGAGACGGCGTACTGTTCGCTGTCCATTGTAAAGGTGACGGCGCCGCTGTCGCTTCCCTCGAGGAGCGTCAGAAGATCACTCTTCGCGTCGGCATCGGGAACGTATTTGTCGAAGAGATTTTTGATCTGCCCGTTTTCCTCCACGGAAAGGGCGCCTTCATAACGGTCACCGGCGGGATAAAGCACCTGCATGACGCGTCCGCTCCCGCTCTTTGAGCAGAGGATGACGAACTCCGATGCCTCGACCGTGGTGACGCTCATGACCGAAATATTGTCAAGTATGGACTCGTCGTAGAAGAGAATAACGGCGTCCGCGTTCGGGTTATCCCCGGGGACGGGGGCGTAAAACGCCAGCCATTGCATCGAAACGCCGGTCGCGTCTTTCACCGTGACCGTGCCGAACAGTCCGGTTTTTCCCTCCCCGGCTTTCCGCGTCAGGGCGGCGAGATTCGGATCGGTATTTTCGTTGGTATTGCTGTCGTAAAGTTTGCCGTCCTTCACATAATAAACGTCTTTCGGCGTTTTCATTTCCGCGCCGTTTTCCTTGAGGGCTTTGAGCGACGGGGAAAACGCGTTTACCATGTTTTTCTTATCCTGAAGCACGCCGGCGGCGTAAAGCGCGCAGCCCTCGTACTCCGAGAGAAAATCCGACACGGCTTCATCGGAGCCCATGGCGTACAGCCGCGCCTTGTCGGAGATCTTATCCTCTACGGTATCGGTATAGCGGTTCATGACCGCGATGATGAACACGAGAAGGGAAAAGCAAATGACACCGACGCCGATCACGAGTGCGGCGTTCAGTTTTGTTCTGGATTTTTGGATCGGTTCGACGTCAAATTCCGGGTTTTGCATACTCTCCTCCTTCTTCGGTGATTTGTATTTTCAATCGCGGATAGTCTTTTCGGATAGTGTCTATAAGGGTTTTCGCGTTCGCGCGACGGCACACGGGGCGATTTTTTGAGTTTTCGCGTTCGCGTGACGGCACACGGGGCGATTTTTTGAGTTTTCGCATTTGAGGAACGGCGGGGGTTCTTGCGCGTTACTCTTTGTCGGAATCCTTGCCGCTCTGCTCTTTCAGGCGGGCGACCTCCTCCCCGATCTTTTGGCGGATCAGGGCTTCTTTTTCTTCGTTATCCGCCTCGGTCGGCGTTTGCATAGCGGCGATCACGCCGGGAAGATAAGCGCCGAGGCACAGGACGAGGATCGCGATCAGCGTCACGATCAATCCGGTCTTCGTCAGAAACCAGTCGAAAAAGCGGTTCAGAAGATCGGCGTTTCCCACATAGCGCGCGCGGATATCGTCAGCGCCCGGCGGGTAGGCATCCTCTCTTACGTTGTTCGTCCCTTTGGTATAGAACGTCTCGCGGTCGGGAGAAATGGCAATGACCTCGTGGGTGTTGAACTCACCGCGTATCCCGGGATCGTCGGAACGGAACATAATGACGTCGCCGACTTCGACTTCGTCGGGATCTACCCGCTCAACGATGATGAAGCTGCGGGCTTTGATCGTCGGTTCCATACTTCCCGAGACCACGTAAACGGCGGTTTTATTTCCGAAGAAGAACACTTCACCCCGAATCTTGCAGACGGCAATGCCGCCGGCGACGAAAAGCGCCGCCGCGATACAAATGGCCGTGAAGATCCGCGCGAGAAGTTTCGGCGTGCTTATTCTGCTATTTTCTTCCCGCATGGCTGGCTCCTTTTCGGTCGCGGCGACGCTTTTTCCGTCGGGACGCCCCCTCTCTTTTGACGGGAGCGGCCGTTTCTTTCGGACGGGCAGGGTTATCGCTTGTTTTTTGCCGGCGTTCTCCCGCTATGGGTACGGACGCGGCGGGTTTTCACCGTTCGGCGGGAGGATCGGGACACCGTAAGAGCGGGGCTTCTTCCGTTTTCCCGCCGCGCGGCGGAACATTATCCGTATTTTGACGGATCAGTCTTCGTCGTCCTCATCCTCTTCGTCTTCTTCGTCCTCCGCTTCGGCTTCCTCGCCGTCGGCGGCGTTCAGAATATCTTCGAGTGTCAGAGGCGGGCGGGCGGCGGATTTTGCATCCCATCCGTCGGCGGCGGATTTCTCCGTCCCCGCAGGGGACGCTGCCGTGACGATCATACCGTCCTCCGAGAACACCGCGGGGGCACCTTTGACTTTGATGAGCCCTGCCGCGAGCAGTTCCTCGTCGGTGGCGTAGGACACGCGGAGTTCCGCGCGTTCGTAATTTTCATCGGGGACGGTTTTGTCCTTCAGCGCGTCGGCGATAAAGGTCAGAGCGTAACGGAAAGCACGCGGGGAGGAAATACGCAACTCAAACGGCGTTTTCTCGAATTTCTTGCCGCGTCTTCTCGCGTCTTTCTGGTGATAGGAGGACTGCGCGTAGGCGTCGGGATCGAGGCAAAGGAACAGGACGAGATTCTTGCCCTTGACCGCCATATAGGCAATCCTCACTCTGCCGAAGAGAAACGTCTCGCCCGCATGGGATCTCACGCGGCGCACGCCCTTATACGAACAAAGGGAGTTGGCAAGTTCATTGTAATACAGGGAAAGGACCTCCGGTGCCTGCGCCAGGCGCGCGGTAAACGAGCGGATGACCGTCGTTTTTTCCGTGACGGGGTCGTCGATCAGCCATTCGGGCGGCACTTTGCCCTTGACCTTGATAAGCTCGCGGCGCCACAATGCCTTGTCGGTCTCGTAACGCATAGCGTAGCGGGAGGGCTTGAACGCCTCGTCTTTCTTCATGTCTTTCATGGTCTCTTCCACGAAGAAGAGGGCGTACTTGAGGGCACGGGGCGAGGAAACGCGAAGTTCAAACGGCGTTTTCTCGAATTTCTTTCCGCGCCTTCTCGCGTCTTTCTGATGGTAGGAGGACTCGGCGTAAGCGGCGGGGTCGAGGTTGAGGAACAGAACGAGGTTCTTGCCCTTGACCGCCATATACGCTTCTCTGACCCGTCCTTTCAGATAGGTCTCGCCTGCCCACGCCGTACAGCATCTGACGCCCTCGTAGGCAAGCAGAGCGTTCTTGAGAATACCGTAGTACGCCGTCATTTCCGGCGAGCCCTGGATCAGACGGGAGGTAAACGAGCGGACGATGAGCGTTTCGCTCTCCTTTTCCGGAGCGGAAACGGGCTCCTCTGGCAGGGGAGCGGCGGTTTCTTCGGGTTCCGGCGGGATCTCCACCGCGGGCGTCGGCGTTTCTTCCGCAGGCGCCGGGATCTCCTGTGCGGGGATCTCTTCGGGTACTTCTTCGGGGATCGGTGCCGTTTCGGGCGCCGGTGCGGGTGCGGGATCGTCGGTCAGCCATTCGGGCGGGACTTCGCCCCTGACCTTGATGAGTTCGCGGCGCCACAATGCCTTGTCGGTCTCGTACGGCATCGCGTAGTTCTCCGGCACGAAATCCGCCGCCGGTTCTTCCGGCTTCATCATTTCGGCGATAAAGAACAGGGCGTATTTGAGGGCACGGGGCGAGGAAACGCGAAGTTCAAACGGCGTTTTCTCGAATTTCTTTCCGCGTCTTCTCGCGTCTTTCTGATGGTAGGAGGACTCGGCGTAAGCGTCGGGGTCGAGGTTGAGGAACAGAACGAGGTTCTTGCCCTTGACGGCGATATACGCCTCACGCACTCTGCCTTTGACGAACGTATCGCCCGCCCAGGCGACGTAAGAGCGCATTCCCGTATAGGAGAGCAGGGCGTTCTTCATCTGTCCGTAATAATCCTGCATCACCTCTCCGCCCTGGATCACGCGGGACAGGAACGAACGGATGATGAGCGATTCGTCCACGACGGGTTCCGTCGGGATCTCCGCCGCAGGCGCCGGGATCTGTTCGGGCGGCATGGGAACGGGTACTTCTCTGACGCGGAGCGTCAAGACGTCCTTTTCGTCCGTCGGCACAAGTTTTTCGGGCGGCAGTTCGGGCATCTTCTCGACGGTCTCGTCCTTGATGCGGATGAGTCCCTCTCCGAGCAGCTGCGCGTCGGTCTCATACGGCATACGGTAATCGACCGGCTCGAAAGCATCGAGAAGTTCCGTCACGCCCCTGAACATTTCCGAGATGAAATAACGGCAATACCGCAAAGCGCGGTTGCTGGCTACGCGCAGTTCAAGCGGCGTCTTTTCGTATTTCGCGCCGCGGGAGGTCGCGTCTCTGTGATGGTACTGCTCGGTGTTGTAATCCCCGGGGGCGAGGTGCAGAAACGCCACGAGCCGCTTTCCTTTGACGGCAAGGTACGCGTAGCGGTCACGCCCGAAGTAAAACGCTTCGCCGTACCAGGAGAGGCGCGCACGCACCCCGCGGTAGGACAAAAGGCAGTTCTTGACTTCGGAATAATAGGTTTGCAGGGCTTCGGAGCCCTGGATGATACGGGAGAGGAACGAACGGCGGATGAGGGGCTTTTTCTTTGCCTCTTCTTCCGCCTCGGCACGTTCGACGGCGTCCAGCGTGGCTTCGATCGCGGCGAGGACGCGGTGCTCGAGTTCCGTCATATCGCGCTCTCTGATATCCTCGGGGATGCGCAGGCCGTAATGCTCGTCAAAGTCCTCCGAGGTCGATGGCTCGAGTTCGTCCACGATGCGGGGCTCGAAGAAAGTGAGGTCGAGCGCCTTATCCAGCGTCTTTTCATCGTCAAAGTCGCCGTGGATCTTCTCGCGGAACAACAGATATTCCACAGCCATCGAATCGTAGAAGCGGCGGATGTAATCCTCGTCAATGTCCTCGACGCGCTCGTCAACGAGCAGCGTGTAACCGCTGTTCTCGTAGGATTCGATGAATTCCCAGAGCGCGAGACACTGACGGAGGTTCTTGTCTTTCATAATGGCGTTCGTGTGGATGATGGGCGAACGCACGGTGAAGCCGGTCATGGATTTGCAGAAAGGAGACGTGAGGTAGGAAAGGCAAACCGAATACACCTTTTCCACACGGCGCCAGACGTCGTAACTGTAAGTATAGGCGCGCTCGACCTCGGTCTCATCCGCCGGCTCCTCAAGTTCCATGGAGTAGTGGATCTTTCCGCGGATCTCTCCCTGCGAAAAGTCCTGTTCGTATGTGAGAGTCGTGGTCTTGGCGTCCACGGGGTGCTGTTTCGCAAGTTCAAAACGGCGCGCCACGAAGGAATACAGACGGTCGATGAGGGTATTGATGAACTTGTTTTCGTAGGTCAGCATGGATTCTTCCCGGAAAACGTTCAGAAGTTTCGACGGGACGATCTCGTCGCCGCTGATCTCGGCAATGTTGTTGACGTGCTGGGAAAGATGGCGGATCGAACGGGGCGCGATGGCCTTTGACTGCTCGATCGGGAGGATCATCTCCTCTTCCTCGATGAACTTACGGGGATTGCGGATGATGGTATCCAGCACGGGGAGGATATCCTCGATCGCCGCCACCCAGGTTTCGTCCACGGCGCGGAGCAGAAAACGCTTCCGCAGTTCCATCGACGCCTTTCCCTGTTTCAAGCTTGTCAGAATATCGGGGTAGAACCGATGCGTCACGATCTCTTCGAGCGATTTTGCCGTATGCTCGTAAACTTCGGAAAACGCCGCCGATACCTTCGGCTTTTCCACCGCGTCGGGGTTCTTTTTCCGAACCAGCTTTTTTGCCGTTTCGTCCACGATCGGTTCACCTCCTGTCATTCTTTAGTTTAAGGTCTTATCAGTACGTCTTTTCCAGACGGAGCAGGTACGTCGCGCTTTCCTTCATGGAACCGCGGCCGAACAGAGTGTCCATATACGCGATCAGTCCCTTTATCTCGTCACGGATAAGCGAGAGGTTGAGCGACTCGAACTTGCGGAACACTTTGGTCATCAGAATATAGTCCACGGCGTCAAGCTCGGTGCCGCCGCAGGCAACGTAAACGGGCGCAAACAGTTTCAACTGTTTCATGATACGGTTTCCGAACGCCACGCGGAACTTCTCGATCACGTAAAGATCGAGCTGCTCGATCCTGTCGAGGGTCTCCTGCGAGATCGGATGTTCCGCCTGCGCCTTTTTGTAGAGGGATTCGACGTAACTGTAAGAGATCTTCTTCGCCCCCGTCTGCGGTGCGCGGAACGGCATTCCCTTGTTGTCCAGGTTGATGACGAAAGCACGGTCATAAACCTTGTCGGAGATCGCGAAGGTCGAATCGTCGTTGTTCGCGGTGCCGATATACCACACGTTCGGGGGGATGCGCAGAAGACCTTTTTCAAGGTGCTTCGGATCGTTCGGCCAGGAAGAAGGTACGAGCTCGAGCTTCCACTCGGCGGTATCCGGCATTTCAAGGATGGAGAGCATCTCGGCGAAGTAATACTCGACACGGGAGATGTTCATTTCGTCCAGGATGATGATATTGATGTCGTCCTGGCACCCCGCCTCGTAGATACGGCGGAGCACTTCCGTCTCGTTGAAACGCTTGGTAAACTCGTTGAAAAATCCGAAAAGTTCGGTGCGGTCGCGCCAGGAGGGCTGGACCGGGGCGATGGTCGAATCGTTGTCGAAGTATTTACCCATGACGTACGGCAGCGAGGTTTTACCGGTACCGGAAATACCTTGAAGAATGACCATCTTTGTGGAGGCGAGACCGGCGATCATCAGACGGATGGTGCGGATCTCGTAGTAAAGTTTCGCGTTATAGCAGGAGAAGTTGCGCAGATCCTCGCAGATCTCGGCGAGCGTCATGGACTTGTCGTAATCGGGCGGGATATAGTCCGCGTATTTTTCATCCACGAGCGACAGACGGTAGAAGCGCGAAGCGGAAGTCGGTGCGTCCTTGTTCTCGGTTTTTCCCGACGGAAGCGCCGCGGCATCCGCACCGTTCACCGCGTCCGCGCCGAGCAGAGCGGCACCGCCGGCTTTCATCGCGAGGATCTTTTCTTTCTCCACCGTCAGACGGAGAACGTCACGGTGCAGTCCCGCGATCTCTTCGAGCAGATCCTCGTTTCCGACCAGGGATTTGCGGAAACGGACGTATTTCCGGATCAGAAGCACGAGAAGCGCCACGACGCCCAGAACGACGAGGTACGTCAGAATGAACGACAAAATCGCCAGCACCCATTCCAGCCCGCTGAACGAATTCTTATACGCGTTCGTGATACTCAGGTATTTCGGGATGTTGAATATCCCGACGATCCCGTAGTAAAAATTGGATACGATCTGCCACAGTGAGCCGAGCATGGTGGACATAAACTCGTAAAACCAATCCAGATAGCGATCAATGACCATGACTTGGGGTTCTCCTTTTGCCGGGCGGCAAGGTTTTCTTCTTTACTTCTTCTTGTTCTTGTTCTTGCGGCTCTTATGGCGCTTATGCTTGTGATGATGGCGGCGCGGACGGCGGGGGATCTTTTTGCCCTTCGCGATGTAAACGAGGTCGCGGATCGCCAGGATCAGAAGTACCGTAACGGCGATCAGCACGGCGTAGATCAGAACGAACGTCAGAATCGCGAGAACTTTTTCGATCTCGGTGAACGTTTTGGCATAATTTTTCGTCATACGCAGGTACGCGGGCACGTCGTACGTCCCGACGACGCCGTAGTAAAGACTGAGAATGATCGTTTTCAGGCCGTTATAAAACCCTTTGACGATCTGCCAGAGCGATCCGAAAACCGAAGACGCGAATTCGGAAGCCCAATCGAGGTAATGGTTGATGCTCATCTTGAAAATCCTCCTGTGCCTTTATATTTTTTATTTTTTGTTATCATCTTGCGGGGGCAGGTCTTCCTGCGGGGCGGGGTCCTCCGTTTCGCCGGGGTTCTCCGCTTTGGCTTTTTCTTCCTCCTGCTGACGGAGATATTCCGCGATCGCCTCACGCCTTATGAGTTCTTCATCCTCTTCGGTGATGATCTTCTTATCGCGGTTCTTGAACTCCACGACGTTCTTCACCACAACAAAGACTTCATAGATGAAGAACAGGATGAGAGGTATCTCAATACAGAAGAGAAATCCGTTCGACGTGCGCAGATAGGCGTACGCGTCGCCGATCCCGCCGAGGTTCTTCACGTAAACGCCGACGATATCTTCGCGGGAACGGAGCGTCTTATCGACACCTGCCGCGGGATTATCGCCTTTCGTCTGTGCGGAAATGAACGTACCGTTGCTGCGCGTGATATCGACGATACGGTGGGTATTGATCTGAAGATTTCCGTCCACGGTCGGCAGATCCCAATCGAAGAAAGAAATGATAGCGCCCTCTTCAAGGTCGTCAAGATCCTCATCGTCCAAGAGCTTCACGAGGATGAGGTCGCCCTTTTTCATCTCTCCGTCCTCGCAGTCCATCGAGTCGGTGAGGACGTTCATGAGGGAATAGCCGAAGAGGTTCGGCACGTTATTTTCGTTGGCGGTGGAGGTCAGGGCAATGACCGAGACCAACGCCGAAAAAACGAGAAAGATCCAGAGGATCACGCTGATTACGGTATTGACGTTCTTCCACGCGTCTCTCTTTTTGACGGGCGCGGTAGTTTTTTTGTTTTCCATGAGTTTTCCCTTTCGTGATACTGTCATTCGCCGAGCGGGACGTTTTCGACTTCCTTGCGCTTTTCCCGTTTCGGAAAAAACGCCGTGACAAAATGCTGCGTACACTTTCTCACGGCAACCGGCTGACTGCCGTCGCAGTCCCTTGGCTTTGCGTCCCATCCTCGCGGGTGGTTTGCCCATATTAAATAAATATTTGCTCGGTTTCAATTATAATATATATTTTTCCCCTTGTCAACGCTTTTTCAACGGAAATTTCAGGAAACGGGAACATTTTTGCAAAAACCGTGCAAAAATCCGCTTTTTTTGCGGTGCGTCCGCCGCGGACCGATTCGGGCAGAACGGGAAACACCGTTTCGGAAGTGTAGATTTCGCCGCTTTGGGCAAAGTGAAAACGCTGTTTCGGAAGTGTGGATTTCGCCGCTTTTCGGTGCGGCGGCATACCGTCAGAGACCGCCGCACCGCACCTCTCCGAAAGAAAAATGATCCCGCCGCGCCGCCGAAACAAAAAAACCCCGAAAACGCCTTTTTCCTGCCAAAACAGGGGCATTTCCGGGGGCAAAGTGCCTATACGCGGTGATTTTTCGGCTTATTTTGCCGTCTTAATCTTCCTCGGGTTCAGCGGTCGCGGGGGTGGCTTTCAGTTCGATCTGAATCGTGGTGGAAGCCAGATTGTCCGCGTTGTTGGTGAAGACGGCATCATCATTACCGTCGATGTAAACGTAAACGACAAGTTTGACGGGGTTCTCGTCGTCGGGTTTAATGGAATCCCAGAGGGTGACAGTACCGGTCTGTTTTTCCGAGTTATCGGAGAATTCTTCGCCTGCCTGAGACGTGGCAACGATGACTCTCGTCGCTTTTCTCACGTTCTGCGCACCTTCGTCCGCCTGAATGGTGACGTTGGCTGTCAGATCCGTCATCTCGGCGGAGCCGGCGGCCACGCAGACATAAAGATTGTACTTGGCGACGTAACCGTCAAACGAAGGGATCTCCGCCGCTTCGCCGGTGCCGGCGGAAGCGTCGATATCCGCGCCGATTTCATAGTACCAGTTCGCTTTCGTTTCAAGCGTCTCGATCTTGAGGTCTTCCACATCGGATTTGACCGCTGCGGGCGAGAGATTCTTGAGACCGCCCGTAAGCGCGACAGCAGGCGAATAGGTCGCACGGAGCGAGGTGACGCTGGGCGCACCTTCTTCGGTATCGGTGCCGATGATCAGCGTACCGGAATAGTTGACCGCTTTGACGGACATACCGGACGCGGAGACGGTGTCGTTCATGGAAAACCAAGCGAACGTGGACGTGCCCATCATCACGGCGGTGACGAGAAGCAGGCACAGTGCGGGAATCAGTTTTTTCATAATATTTTCTCCTTGCAATGTAATGCGGATTTATGTTCTGCCTTTGCGGCGGGACAACATGATTTTTACGACTCTTCGTCGGTGCGGAGCACTTCCATCGTCATATTGACTTTGAACTCTCCGCCGAGCCGTTCGTTGACGGTGTCGGGATCGTCACCCTCGATCCAGATGACGACGGTGAATTTGTGAATATCTTTCGGGGCAAAACCGACCACTTCGCTCTTCGCGATCGTGTTGTCCGTCAGAAACGGCACGGTCAGTTCCGCGTTGCCCGATTCATCCCCGTACGTGATCGGTTCCGGCTGTCCCGTGGCTTTATTCACGCGGGCGTAGGTGGTCGGTACCCCGTCCACGTAGAGGCGCACACGCACCGCGGAGGCAAGGTCGTTCACGTTGGAAGAGATGGAGAGCGTCCAGAGATAATCGACGGTCATAAGACCGTTGTTTTTGAGGTAGTAGGTGTACGCGAGATAGTTTTCACCGCTGTGCTGACCGTTGATACTGTCCACGTCGGCGGGGATCTCCTCGCCCTTGATGTTCGTGATCTCTTCGGTGGCACCGCAGGTGAGCCGCGAAAGTTCGTCGGTAAAATCGGGCGTCTCGGACAGGGAGATCGAATAATTCAACTTGTCGCGCTTGGCGACCGAGACGGTGTAAGAGCCGGTGCGGACGTACAGCGCGGACGCCGCGTAGGTGATCATCAGCACCGAGGACAAAGCGAGGATCGAACAACCGATGATCTTCGTCAGCATACGGAAAAGCCGGACTTCCTTCGCCTGCCTGCGGAGGATCCCGTCAGTCAGTTTAGCCATCGTCCTCATCCTCCGTATCGAGGATCTCGTCGATCGACAGAGCCGCGTCGGTGAACGGACTGTTCCCCTCATAGGTCTTGGCGAGCGTAGCGCCGATTACGCCGAGCCGCGAAAGTTCCCGCAGATCGTCGTCGGCCTGTGCGTCTTCCGCCAGGACTTTCAGGTTCATGCTCCGCAGATACGTGACGAATTTGGCAAGCACGCCGGGTTTGTTGCGGTCGGACAAAAGCGCGGTCGTCGAGGGCTCGAGAAGCACGTAATCGACGGGGACCGTCAGAAGCTTCGCCGTCGGGCAGTCCGGTGCGCCGCATCCCGACATCATCGTCTGTACGCCGAGCAGTTTCATATCGAGGATCGTCCGTCTGCCGTTCTCCCTCGCGCGGTAAAGCATACTTTCGGGGAACTCAAGGCAGAGCGGGATGGGCTTATGCAGCCCGGATCTTTCCACGAGGATCCGCACGCGGTCGTAAGCGTCGGGCAGGTCGCAGAACGACGAGGAACATTTGACCGAGAGAAAGCCGACGCGGACGCCGAGTTTCTCACACTGTCCGATATGCCGGAGCGCTTCCGCGATGTTCCAGAGCGTCAGGCGGATCCCGGTATTGTTCCCGTAATCCGTCAGATGGAGGTAATCTCCCTCCGTCAGCGTGCCGAGCGAGGACGTGTAGATCAGCGTTTCGCCGCGGTAACCGACGGCGTTCTCACCCTGCGGCTCCACGATAGGGGTAAAACGGAGTTCCAGAGATTCGACGGCGGACGTCTTTTCCGCCTGTGATCCGATATTCATCACCGTTACCTCCCGCAAAAAAAATAAGCCGGTCGCATTCCTCAATCCACGTCCGAGAATGCAACTGGCTGACCGTCTCCGGCCCCTTTAGCTTTGCGTCGCCGGCTTACGCCGGTTTTGCCGTTTTGATTCTGTTTTTTTGCCCTCCGGCACGTAAAACCGTTCCGGATAGCATATTTAATATACCACAGGGCGTTTCTTTTTGCAAGTCTTTTTCGGAAAAAATTGTTTTTCCCTACGATTTTATGACGTTTTCGGCTTAAAATACCCTTTTTATTCGCGTGTTAACACTTTATTCATAATTTTTTACTATAATAACCTGTACGCCGTTGCACACGCGTACACAGCGTGAAGAGTATAGGAGGTTGTATGAAAACCATTGCATATATCCGCCGGTTCCTGGAAATGGATCAATACGTTTCGGACAGCCGACGGAAAGAATCTCTGAAAACGCAGCGTATCATCGCCCTGATCTCGTCGATCGGGTTCATGCTTTTCAGTATCGTCAACGCGCACGAGGATAAGCGCATTATGCTCGTCACGACGCTCGGCGGCAGTATCGCCCTGGCGATCGCTTTCGGTATCAGTTATCTGCTGAACGACGCGTTTCCGATCCGTTTCGCTTTCTACGCCATCCTGATCGTGATGTTCCCGCTATACGTTCTGACGGCGGGCAACGAAGGATTCGCCGCCCTATGGATCGTCCTCGTCACCTACCTCGTGATGTACGTGATCGACTTCCGTGTCGGTTTCATCATCAGCTCATTTTATTTTCTCCTTTTAGCCGTCACCTTCTGGACACCCGCCGGGAATGTTCTTTTCATCGACAACGCGAAAGAGGTCTATAACGAACAGTTCCTCCGGCGGTTCCCCCTCTTCTTCCTCATCAATTTCGCTTTCGCCACTTACGTCATCGGCAGTATCCGTATTTATCAGTATAAGGCGCTCATGCATCAGAAAGCCCTGGAAGATCTCAGTCTTCGGGATCTCAACACCGATCTTTTCAACCGTAACGCCTATATTGATCTCTGCGGCCGCGGTATCATCGCAGAAGGACAGCCCGTCGCCGTCATCTATCTGGACGCGAACGGTCTGCACGAGCTGAACAACGCCAAGGGACACGCCGCCGGAGACGATATGCTCCGCACGATCGCCGACGCCATGAAAGAGGTCTTCGGACCCAAAAGTTGCTACCGCGTGGGTGGGGATGAGTTCGTCGCCTATAAACTCGGCATCGCAAAAGAAGAAACGGAAAAGAAGACCGAACAGGTGGTGGATCTCGTCAAGGAACGGGGATATTCCGTTTCCGCCGGTTATTACTGGACCGACGCCGAGCGGGATCTCACCGATATCACTGTAAAAGCCAATACCACGATGTTGGCGAACAAAGCCGCGTTCTATTCTCTCGCGGAAAACAGCAGAAGAAAGAGAAATTCGTAAAACGCAAAGCCGTTCCCGAAAAGAACGGCTTTTTTGCCGCGAAGCCGCAGGACGAGGGCAAAAACCATGTACCCCGCTTGACAACGGAAAGTCTTGCCCGAGAAAATCGAACGCGTCCCCCGTGAAAACATCGGGCGAAGTTCCCGTGAATAATCGGGCGGCTCCCCCGTGGAGAAAAAAGAATTGAAAAGCGGTCGGGAGTATGGTATAATAGACGAAAAATCAAAACGGAGGCAAAAATGGCACGCACCGTAGTCTGGAATTGCGAAAATCTTCTGGCATTTTTGCCGAAGAAAAAAACGATCACCCCGAAGCTGCTGAAGAACGCCGCACTCAAGCTGCTCGCCGTCGCGCCGTGTGACGGAACGTCCCCGGCAAAGATCACCGCGTCGTTGACCGACGTGATCGCCGAAGCGGTCAAAGCATTGTCCGCACAAGGCAGGATCGACCGGCAGGACAAAGGCGCTTGTTTATACGCTTTTCGGGAGAATAATCAGGCAGATGGCCGCATACGCGGTGAGTTTCGGCAGGCAACGGCACGTTTGCTGACCGAAGAGGCGTTCCTTGCCGACGCCGAAGAATGGATGCGGGATTTTCGCATCTTCGGTTCCGGTGAAGAAACGTCCGACGACGTGAACAAAGCCGTCACCGCCATCCGCGCGCTCCAAAGCATTCACGACTGCCGCCCGCGGCGGGTACAGAAAAAAAGAGAGAAGTCGGAAATCGACAGAGAGCAGGCGGCAATCGACCGGATGAAAGCCCGTTTTCTCGAGACGCTTCTTTTCCCCGAGCAAAAGCTGTTTGCTATTCTGCAACAGAAACACCACCCCGCCTACGACTATGAAAATCTCCGGATGCCGAATCCGGCGCACGCCGCCTGCACCGAAGAGTTAATCGCCTATCGGGCGCGGATCGCCTCGAAAACGGAACCTTTCAAAGAAACGCCAAAAGATCGGCAGACGACCGAAGAAACCGCCCCACGTGGCGGGGAATTCGACGATTTTGAACTGATTTTTCCCGATGAAGACACCCCCCGGGGTGAGAAATTCGCGGAAAGCCGACCGGAATCGGCAGAAGGAAAAACGCCGGTTTCCGACATCCCGAAGTCCGCGAACGGAAACGGGTTTTTCGGATATTCCGCAGGTGAAGCCGAGGATTTACCGTCTGACGCCGACCGGTTTACGGCAAACGCCGAATCTTTGAAACCCGCAGACGGCAACGCCGCGCAGGAAAGCCAAGAGGGAAGAAACGAAAGCACCGCGTTCCCGGTCGCAAGCGCCCCCGAGGCGCAATCCGCGCAAACGGCAGAGACGGTCGGTGCGGAACAGAGCGGCGCCGAAAAAGAATGCCCGCCCGCAGGCGGCGTGAACGACCGCTATGATCACAAGGAAGAAAACGCTTCCGTGTTCGGCGACACGGGGACAAAAACAGGTTCCCCCGCAGGCGATGTGAGCGCCGCAAGAGAAGAAAATCTCCCCGAAAGCGAAGAAAAGGGAGAAACGCCGGCAGAAGCCGAAAAAGAACCGCCACGCGGTGAGTTTTTGCCGTATTCCGACGCCGCTTCGGCTTATGAAGCCACCCCACGCGGTGAGAAAACCGCGAAAAATCCGTCAAATGAGGAAGCCGGCGACGATGCGGAGATCTCGGTCGTACAGGTGCCGTTTTCCGAGGGATGGAATCTTATGATTTCCAAAGAAGTGCCGAAAACCGCCGACGCAAGCGGTACAAAACAGGCAAACGCCGCACGGGAAAAGGAAGCGCAAAAAGCCCGTGAAAAAGCCGAAGAAGACGATTTTCTCACGTCTCTGACGAGAAAGCGTCTGCTCGTGACGCTGCTCGACGACAATCACGCGCTGACCGCCGAAGAAATCGCGAGATTCCCCCGCCTTTCGGTGAGGGAAACCGTCGCGTTGGTCCTGCAAAAGACAAATACGATGAACGAGACCGAAAAAGCGGTTTACTTTGACCGGGTAAAAAGCGCGGATGCCGCGCTCTTCGGCATGATGCGGGAATCCTGACCGACGCGGCAGTCCGCAGGACAAGTCCCCGCCCCGTGACGGCGGAGGTGCGCTATTCCCATGATACGGATCTCGATCGGCAGAGGCGTCTCTGCCGATTTTTTTGGCAGTATGTTGATTTTTTCCCGTTCCGCTTTAGTTATCTTGACAAAAAAAGTATATTTTTCGTGAATTATTCACGCAAAGGTCTTGCGTGCCCGCTAAAATAGATTATAATGTTTTCAGATTTACAAAACGCGTGCCGTCCGGTCGGTCTGACCGCGCGGATACCGGGGAGGGAGGAAAACGATGCCGAACAAACAGAGAATATGGACGATCGTCCTGCTGTCGCTCGTCTTTTTCACCGTTCTCGGTTCCCTTTTGTGTATCCTCCACCGGGCAGATCACGACTGCGCCGCCGAGGAATGCCCCGTCTGCACCGCGATCGCGGCGTGCCGCGATATCCTCAAGACGCTCGGAGAAGCCGCCGCTTTCGCGCTTTTCGCCCTGTTCTTCCTGCTTGCGGCTTTTGCCGCGCGGGAGTCTGCCGCGTTTTCCGCCGTCTTCCGCACGCCGGTCTCCCTGAAAGTGAAAATGACGGATTAAACCGCCGCGTACCCCCCCGTTTATACGCGGTTTTCGCGCCGCGTGTATCGACATTTCACTTTTGATTCAGGAGAACGATATGAAAATAGAATGCAAGAACCTATCCAAAATCTACAAGAACGAGAGCGAGATCAAGTACGCCGACATGACCTTTGAGAGCGGGAAGTCCTATCTTCTGCTCGGCACGTCGGGTTGCGGAAAATCCACGCTCCTCAACATGATCGCCGGCGTCCTTTCGCCGACCGGCGGCGAAATCTTCATCGACGGGGAAAACGCCGTCGAATGGTCTCAGAATTACAAAGATTACTTCCGTATCCAAAACATCGGATACATTTATCAGGACTTCAAACTGATCGACGAAATGACCGTCCTCGACAACATCGACATTCTCCGCCTTGAGAAAGTCGATACCTCGAAAGCGCCGGAGTTGCTCGAAAAACTCGGCATCGGGGAACAGAAGAACAAGAAAGTCAAGCACCTGTCGGGCGGGCAGAAGCAGCGTGTCGCCATCGTGCGCGCGCTCGTGAAATCCCCCGCGATCGTGCTCGCAGACGAGCCGACAGGCAACCTGAACTTCGAGATCGGTTCCGCCGTCGTCGAAGACCTCGTAAAGAGCGCCAAGAACGACGACACCGTGCTGATCGTCGTCACGCACGAACAGAAATTCGCGCCTTACTTCGACGAAGTTATTCGTCTGGGAGGTGAAGCGAATGTTTAAGTTTGCGATCAAAAATCTACTCATCAAGAAGCTCAACGTCATCCTCATCATCGTCTCGATCATGCTCTCGGCGGGCACCGCCCTGCTCGCGTTCAACACCTCCGAGCAGGTCAGCGACGGCATTACGAACACCGCGACGTTCTTCTCCGCCGTCATCGGTCCCGAGGGATCCTCGACGCAGCTCGTGATGAACACCATGTATTTCACCGACGAGCCCCTCGGTACGATCCCCGCAGACGTCATGGATATGCTCCAAGCGGATACGAGAGTCGCCACCGTCAAAGACGAGAACGGGCAGGACAAAAAGGATGAAAACGGCGTGCCCGTCAAATATATCGTCCCATACGCCATGGCGGACAGTTACAACGGTTATAACTGCGTCGGAACCTCCACGCTGTTCTTTGAGGGCAAAACGCTGAAAGACGGCGAGTTCTTCGACGATGACAGTTGTATGCAGGTCGTTGTCGGTTATGAAGTGGCGAGAGCGTGCGACCTGGCAGTCGGCGACACCATTCATACCGGACACGAAAGCGGCGTTGAACACTCGGAAGGTCTGACCGTCGTCGGTATTCTGAACCGGACGTATTCCGCTTACGATAATATCGTGTTTACCCAGATCGAAACGCTGTGGGATCTCCACGAAAGTGAAGAGGAACACGAAGAGGGCGAAGAACATGATCACGCGCACGAAGGTTCCGTCTGCGCGATCCTCGTCAAAACCACGAATCCCGCGACCGCTATGACTCTCGTCAACGAATATAACAAAAAAACCGTTTCCGACGACGACGGTGATACTTTCACCTTGCAGGCGTGCGAACCTATGAGCGTCGTCCGCAACGTGCTGAATGACGCGGATTCCACGAAATACATCGTTTACGTTCTTTGCGGTATCATCCTCGTCATGAACATCCTCGTCATCTGTATCATCACGCTTCTCAATATGAACTATTCCGCAAAAGAGATCCGTCTGATGCGTCTGATCGGCGTCAGTATGAAGAAGATCAGTCTGCTCTACGTGATCGAAAACGGTATCATCGGTCTTTGCGCGACGGTATTCGCGTTCCTGACATCCAAACTCTGCGCCGGTCTCGTCAGCGGTTACGTCGCGGATATGGGCGTCGTGCTCGACCGGTTCAAAGTCTATCCCATGGAATTTGCCATTATGGCGGGCGTGCTCGTGATAACCGTTCTGCCTACTCTTATTTGCACCAAAGTGATTGGAGAAAAAGATGCCGTCTGATAAAAAATCCGCGCCCGTGAACAAGGCGCAATCCAAAAAAGGCGCCCCTCCCAAGAAAAAAGCGCCGCCGAAAAAACAAAAGGAACAGAATCTGCCCGTCATCATCGTCTGCATCGTCCTCGCGGCTCTCGCCGTGTTTCTGACCGTGTTTTTCATCGTCCGCGCCAACCGTGACGACCAAAATGCGACGAAAATCAGTTTCAAAAACGCCGAAAGTTACGAAGCGCTCAAGTTGCTGAACGGTCAAAAAGTTTCGATCAACGGTTATATGGCGACATCCTCGCCCGCCGACGGTTCTTTCCTGTTTCTGATGAATCTTCCCTATCAAAGTTGCCCGTTTTGTAAACCAAACACGTCAGAACTGGCAAACACGATGGAAGTTTATCCGAAAAAGAACGCAAAATTCAATTATACGACGCAAGCGATTAAAATCGTCGGAACGCTCGTCGTTGCCGATGATCCCGAGCAACCTTTTACCGATCAGTACGGCTATGAATTTGCTTTCAAGATCGTGGACGCGGAATACAAGATCCTCAAAGATTCCGATCTGGAAATCGACGTCGCACTCTGGCAGTCGATCGCCTCGAGCGGTATCGTCACCGACCTTAACGCTATGCAGGACTACATCTATTTCCTGTCTCATTGGCCGGAGTACTTTGTAGACAATACCAAAGACTCCAAAGGTTTCTATCTCGCTCCGTCAGATGTTAAAGATTATTTTCTTGAGCCAGACGGTGCACAGTATCATTACGGCTTTGCGGATGGCTATTTTGACGAACTGATCGCACGGCTCCGCGCGATTGACGCCGAAAAGCTTTCCGATCTCATAGAAAACGTCGAAAAAGCCAAAGCGTTCGCCGAAAAAGCAAAAGCCGAGCTATACGAAGGTCACTATCAATCCGGCGAAATACACTATATCGAAAAGTTTGACAGGGACGATTACCAATATTCCCTTGATAAAGCCGAAGAGCTCGACGAAGAGTGCAACGAAATCTATCTCGAATATTCCAACTGGCTTGCCTCTTGGGAATTATAATCCGCTGAAAATCAGGCGGGGCTTCGGCCCCGCCTTTTCATTCTGCTTTTGCCGAAAGCGGGGAGCGGTTTTCCGTGGAAACGCAGATCGCCGCCGAAAAAACAGAAATCGTAATCGAAAAAGAAACAATCGCCGCCGAAAATACGCAGCGTTTTGCCGAAAAAGGCAAAATAAGATTGACAAACACGCGCGCGTTTGATATAATGGGAGCAGAAAAAACGAAAGGACGTTCCTATGAAAAACGCCGCCGTCAATAAGATCCGTTCTCTCTACTCGATCCTCGGCTCCGTCGCTTTCATCCTCGTGGGTGCACTCTTCCTCGTTTTCGCCGTGAAAGCCGCGACAACGAAGATCCCCGACAATTTCGTTACGATCGAAGCCACCGTCACGGAGATCCGGCAGTATGAGAATCCCATGTACATTCCCGGCGATTCCGACTCGGATCTTGAACGCTACGAATACAAAGCCATCATCGAATACACCTATGACGGAAAGACGTATTCGAATATCGAATCTCCCGAATACGATTCTTCCATGAATGAGGGCGACACGCTCACGCTCTACATCAATCCCGATAATCCCGAGGACATCCGCACCGATTCTTCGGGCGCCGTGATCTTCATCGTCATCGGTGCCGTCATCCTGCTCGCCGGTGTCGGCGGTCTCGGCTATTCGGTCTATAAGAAAATCAAGTCCAAAGAAAAAGAAAATACAATGAAAAATCAAAAGACGGAGGATACTTTCTGATGGCTGTTTATCACGCATTTCCTTACGGAAAAATGAACCAGAGTTTCAAGCTCGAAAACGAGAACAACGAGTCTCTCTACGAGGCAAATCTCGTCAAATTCAAACTCTTCTCCGCGAGCGATTTTGACTTTACGGATCGCCGCACGGCACTTACCGAGTCCCACAAAGTCGGGAAGACGAAGACCGTGGAGCAGGGCACGCTCGGCGTCAATCTGACGACCGCTTCTTACTTCAAGCTCGACGGCAAAAACTGCTACGAAATCCTCGAAGAAAAGGGCTACACCATCAAGCTGCATCTCAAGCTCGATATTATTCACCCCGAATTCGCGCTGATCGACAAAGCCGGCAAGGAAGTCGCCGTCTATAAGATGAACGTGACCGGCGAACGCGAAGAGGGCGTGGTCGCGATCGGCAATAAGCAGAAAAACACCGTCATTACCACCGAGAGCGACGATATCGCGGCGATCTTCCTCGGCGCCTTTATTCTCGGCAGAGTTGACTTCTCGCTTTATCTGCTGTAAGATACGGGAAAATCGGGATTTTTCGGCAACCGCAAAACGGAACAAGATCCCGACAAAAACAAAAAACATAGAAAAAAGGGTGCGATTGCACCCTTTTTTTGGTCGGAGCGGGTGAGCGAGGCGGAAACAACACGGTGCGTTGTTTCTGCCGAAGCGAAGAGCCCAAAGCAAGGAATCGCAGGAGCGAGCCGGTGAGCGACGAGATGACTATGCGACGGCTCGGGGAACGAGGCGGAAACAACACGGTGCGTTGTTTCTGCCGAAGCGAAGAGCCCAAAGCAAGGAATCGCAGGAGCGAGCCGAAAAAAAGAAAGTGTCCGTAATTCTTTACGAACACTTATACTGGTCGGAGCGGGTGAACGAGGTAAAAACCGCACGGGGCGCGGTTTTTATCGAAGCGAAGAGCCCAAAGCAAGGAATCGCAGGAGCGAGCCGGTGAGTGACGAGATGACTATGCGACGGCTCGGGCATGGTTGAACACCCCTTGCGGTCCCCGGGACCAAGACTTTTTGCGGAGCAAAAAGAAAAAAGGCATCAAATGACGCCTTTTGGTCGGAGTGAGGTGATTTGAACACCCGACCTCTTGGTCCCGAACCAAGCGCTCTACCAAGCTGAGCCACACCCCGGTTGTTTTGTTTGTGCTTCCGTGCCTTGGGCAACCCCGAAGCACGGACTATTGTAGCACAAGAGAGGGCGCTTGTCAATGGATTTTCGGAAAAATCTCCTTCCTGTTCAGGAAAGTTGCAACCGATAGGAACCCCAATCGTCGGGATCGTAGGGCACCGAGAAAACGTCAAAGGCGCGGCATTTTTCGGTAAAGACCACGTCGGGCATCAGCGTTTGGAGCGCTTCCGTGAAAAGAGCGTCCGCGCAGAGCGCGTAGAAATCGGAGAAGCAAGCCGTGTTCGACGCCGTCGCGTAGGCATCATTCGGTGTCACCAAACCGAAAATGTAACAGTAACCAACGAAGTCGCCGTCGCTGTCTTTGTATGCGGTTTTTCTCGCTTCGCCGGGCTTTACCTCCAGCGACGCCGTGATGACGTCCGGCAAGCCCTCTTTCATTTCCTTCGTGTAGGAGGCGTTTTCATAAAAATAATACGCGTCGGTCACGTTGCCGTCATTTTTGAAATCTGCGGCGTAGCCGTTCATCATCTCCGCCGTCAGCGTACCGCCCGCGATCGCGGCGTCGAGGTTCTTTATCGCCGTCTCACGCTCCACACGTTCATCGGTGGTCAGTCCGACGGGATCGGCAGTCGTATCGACGTTTCCGTTTTCATCCGTCGCAAAGCGGTTTTCGGTGCGGATAAACAGCAGTTTTACGCCGTGATAGTTCTCCGCACAGAAATCGGCGCAATCCGCAGCGGTGTCGGCGTTGTTTTTCAGTTTTTCGCCGTTCTGCCCGTAGAGTTCTTTTTCGACGTTCTGCTCCTTATAATAGAGCGTCGCGACTTTTTTCAGATCCTTCAGCGTGATGCCGAGCGGGGCAAGCGCTTCTTCCGTCGATTTTTCCGTGCCGCCCGTGCTTTTATACGTCACATAGGAAGAGATCGTCTCTTCGATCACCTCTTCATCGACCTCATAGCCGTAGTAGTCGAAAAGCCGCGCACAGACGAGGAGCGTTTCCACCCGCGTTTTTATCATATCCCGATAAAGATCCGCGTATGTTCCGCCGTCGTCGGTCGGAAGTTCTTCCAGTTCCGATAGCGTTTCCGGGTAATAAAGTTCGTTCAAAATCGTCTGTCTGACAATATTTGTTTGCATTTCATAGCAGATATAGCGATAGACGCCCTCGTCGATGCTCGTCGATTCGTAATAGGCAAAAGCATTCTTCCGACGGACGGCAAAAACGATGCCGAACACCGAAACGAAAACGACCGACAGAGACAACACCGCGATGAGCGCGATCTTCAACGGTTTGTTTTTCATGCTTCTTCCTCCATGCTCTTTTTGTAATCTTCGAGGACGGCGATCGCCGTTCCCAGAGGATCCTTGCCTTTCGGCAGACGGTAGGCGACCGTCGGGGGATCGCCGGGGGCAAAATACAGTCCTTTATGATGCGGGAAGACCTCGCTCCACACGGCGAGATCGGCTTTGTCGAGGACGAGGCGCAGAAAACCGTCCTTTTCCTCCACCCGCTTCACTTTCGCCGCCGAGGCGAGCGCACGCAGATACGAAACGTCGATCAGCCGCAACGTCGGGAGCGGAATATCGCCGAAACGGTCGAGAAACTCGTCCGTCACGTCGGTCTTGTCCTCCCGCGTCCGGATGCGCGAGATCTTCTTGTACATTTCGATGCGGGCGGCATCCGTCGCGATATATTCGACGGGAATATGGGCGTCCGTCTTGATCTCGACCGCCGATACGAACGGCGGTTGTGCCGGCTTTCCCTGTTCCTCCAGCACCGCCTCTTCCAGCAGTCTGACATAGAGGTCGTAGCCGACGCTGTCCATGTAGCCGTGTTGCTCCGCACCGAGCAGGTTCCCCGCACCCCGGATCTCCAGGTCGCGCAGGGCGATGCTGAATCCGGCGCCGAATTCCGCAAACTCACGGATCGCGGCAAGGCGTTTCGTCCCGACCTCCGTCAGGGCTTTTCCCTGCCGATAGGTGAAATAGGCGTACGCCTGTCTCGGGCTCCTGCCCACTCTGCCGCGCAGCTGGTGCAACTGCGACAGTCCGAAGTTGTCGGCGTTCTCGATGATGAGGGTATTGGCGTTCGGCAGATCGACGCCGGTCTCGATGATGGTCGTACAGACGAGGACGTCGATCTCTCCGCGGACGAGGGCGTCCCAGATGTCCTCGAGATCGTCGTGATCCATCTGCCCGTGGGCGCAGGCAACGCGCGCCGTCGGGAACGCGGCGGAAATCTCCGCGGCTTTATCGAGGATCGTTTCCACTTTATTATACAGATACAGCACCTGCCCGCCTCTGCCGAGTTCGCGGCGGATCGCGTCGTCGATCACGGCTCTGTCGTGCTCCAGCACGTACGTCTGCACGGGGCGGCGGTCGAGCGGCGCTTCGTCCAGCACCGACATATCGCTGATCCCGTTCATCGCCATGTGCAGCGTCCGCGGGATCGGCGTCGCCGTCAGCGTGAGAACGTCCACGTTGCGGGCGATGGTCTTGAGTTTTTCTTTCTGAGAAACGCCGAAACGCTGTTCCTCGTCCACAATGAGCAGTCCGAGATCGTCGAAAGCCACTTTGTCGGAGAGAAGCTTGTGCGTTCCGATCAGAAGATCCACGTCGTGGCGTTTGAGCCGCCGCAAGATCTCCGCCTGCTCTTTCGCCGTGCGGAATCTCGAGAGCATTTCGATCGAGATGGGATACCCGCGCATACGGGACAGCGCCGTCTCATAGTGTTGCAGGGCGAGAATCGTCGTCGGGACGAGAAAAGCGACCTGCTTTCCGTCGAGGATCGCCTTGAACGCCGCACGCAATGCCACCTCGGTCTTTCCGAAGCCGACGTCTCCGCACAAAAGGCGGTTCATCGGGACGGGGCGCATCATATCCGCCTTGATCTCTTCGATCGCCCGTGCCTGCGACTCGGTTTCCTCAAACGGAAACGCCTCGGCGAACTCGGTCTCCATCACGGAATCGGGCGGAAAAGCGTGTCCCGGGCGGCGCTGACGCTCCGCGTAAAGAAGAATCAGATCTTTCGCGATATCGCGGACGGCGGCTTTCGCGCGGGATTTCGTGCGGTTCCAGTCGCTCCCGCCCATGTGCGAAAGTTTCACGGTGCCGTTTTTGTCACGCGCACCGATATATTTCCCGATCATATCGAGATTTTCGCAGGGAATGAAAAGTTTATCCGTGCCGGCGTAGCGCAGGGTGATATAGTCCCGCACCGTGCCGTCCACGCGAACCGAGGAAATGCCCTCGAACAGTCCGATGCCGTAATGACGGTGGACGACGTAATCGCCGACCGAAAGATCGGCATAATTCAGGATGCGCTCGCCGGCGCCGCCGGCTTCTCTGAGGATGCGGGCATGGCGTTTTTTCGCCAGCACGTCGTTGCCGCGGCTCTGACGCATAGACAGGATCGCGATCCTCGGTGTCAAAAGGTCAAATCCCGCGCTCACGCGGTCAACAGCGATATAAATACCGCCGTTTTGTAAATTATTATAGTCAAAATCCAGGTTTTCATAGGTAGGAACGCAACCGATCCCGTCGTTCATCAGAGACGAATAAAGCGAAGCGGCACCGATTTTATTTTCCGAAAGAACGACGGTTTTATAGCCGCTTTTTCGGTAATTCAAGAGGTCTTCGCGCAGTGTCGAGGCGTTGTCGCCGTAGGAGACGGTCGTGCGGGCGCGGAACTGAAACAGTCCGCCGAGCCGCCCCTTTCCATGTCCTGCGCTGAAAGTATCCGTCAGGATCGGCAGATTGGCGTCGAAAAACGCGAATAGATCGCTCTCGTCCCCGTAAACCGAGCAGACCTCAGGGGTAAGAGACCCCTCCTCGATCAGCGATTCCCCGGCGGTGTTCGCGACGGCGAGGCGCTTTTTCAGCGTCTCGGACAATCCGCCGTAGCCGAGGACGAAAACGACGGTGCGCCGCGAGATATTCATATAGGAGAGAAGATTTTGGCGCTGTTCGTAGATGAGAGAGATATATTTATCGGCAAAGGAGAGTGAAAGCTCGCTCTTCAGAATCTCTTCTTCCTCGCAAAGGCGGCGCTTTCCCTCCTCCGTCTTGCATTTTCCTTTGCGGACGGCGATATAACGCAGGATGCGCTCCCGTGCCTCACGGTCGGGTATCACCTCAAGCGCCGGCAGAAAGGTAAAAGCGGACACGGGGGCAACCACACGCTGGGTGTCCGGCTCAAAAAAGCCCATTCTGTCCACTTCATCGCCGAAAAACTCGACGCGGACCGGCTTTTCGTTGTCGGCGGTGCAGACGTCCACGATCCCGCCTCGCTTGGCAAACTGCCCGGCGCTCTCGACGGTATCGACCTTCACGTATCCCTGTGCCGAGAGGCGGCGGGAAAGTTCCTCGGGCGGCAGAACGTCACCGACCTTGAGTGAAAAAGACAACGCAACGAGGTGTTCCTCGGGGATCGTGACGGAGAGTGCGGCCTGCGGCGTCGTGACGACGGCGTCAACCGCCCCGGAAGAAACGGAAAAAAGCACCGAAAGCCTCTCACGTTCGGAACCGTGGGAGGCAGTCATTCTATGAAAAACGTAATCGCGGTCGGGATAGTAAGAGACCGAAAGCCCCGAATCGGACAGTTCTGCCCTGACGTGCTGTGCCGATTCCTCGTTTTCCGCGAGTATCAGAACCGGCGATCCCGACGCCTTGCGGCTGTCTTTGACACATTCCGAAAGGAACGCGTCGAGAGAACCGCCCGACAGTCCGTGAACGGCAAGAGGCAGCGGTTTTCCCGCCGTCTTCGCCAGCTGCTCCGAGAGCGCCGCGAGCACGCCCGCGTATTCACGGTCCTGTCTGATGAGGGAGGATATGGACATACCGTATTGGCTTTCCCCGTTCAGAGAACGGATAAAGTGATTTTATATAACAGTTCTTGGAACAAAGTTTGGTCAAAAACGGGATTATTGCCGGATAATGACAATTTTAGTTAGCAGAGCTCGATGTTCTCGAGAACTTCGAGGACGCTTCGTCCGGTTTTCCGTCGAGGATCATCCGCACGGCTTCCGGGACGGATTTTGCCGTTTCTCTGATCTTTTTAAGATCCGCTTCGCACGGCTTTCCGAGTACCCACTCCGCAAGATCGCAGGCGGGATCCGTCTTCTGCCCGACGCCGAGACGAATACGGGGGAACTCCTCGGAAGAAAGATGCGCGATGATGCTTTTCAACCCGTTGTGTCCGCCTGCCGAACCCTTTTTGCGGATCCGCAGGGAACCGGGATCGAAAGAAATATCGTCCACGAGGACGATCACGCGCTCGGGCGGGATCTTGTAGAACTTCGCCGCTTCTCCGACGGCGACGCCGGAGTTGTTCATCAGCGTCTCGGGCTTCATCAGCAGGACGCGGTGCCCGCCGACGGAACATTCGCCCACGCGGGCGTGGAACTTTTCACGGTCGAGGGACGCGCCGTAGGCATTCGCCACCTCGTCGAGGGCGATGAACCCCGCGTTGTGACGGGTGTTCACGTAAGGGGTGCCGACGTTTCCGAGCCCGACGACGAGCGCCGAAACGGGACCTGTTTGCTCTTTCTTTTCTATCTTTTTGAAAAGATCAAAGATATCCATTACTCTGCCTTTTCTTTGTCGGTCGCCATGATGAGTTCTTTCGCGTAGGGAAGTCCCTCGATGGCTTCGCAGAGGGTGTGCCATTCCGCGAGCTTGTGATGGCGTCTCGCAAAATACATATTGACCAGCACCTCGTAGTTGAGGGTGACGGTGCGCATCTGATTGAACGAGGACGGAAGCATCTGGATCATGTTGTGCCAATGGGCGCGATCCTTGGTCTCGTTATACGCGAGGCGCTCCTTTTCGAGAAACGCGACGGTCGCGTCGAGAAGTGCCAGCGCGTTATCCGAAAGACGGTCGTGCGAAAAATCGTCGCGGGTGAACTCTTTTGCCTGGATCTTGTGCATCGTGGAGCAGGAATTCGCTACCGTCCCGACCTTGTAGGTGTCAAACTCTTTCCACCAGTAAAGGGGACCCGTGATGTCCATCGAGACGAAGATCTGCCGCATGAATTTGCGGTCATCGCTTCCGGCGGACGCCAGGCGGTGCAGAAGATTCAGATCGTTTTCACCGAGGACGTATTCGCCCTTTTCGTTGTAATAGCTGTCGATCTTGTCCCAGCTGTTCATGGGATTTCTCGCACCGCGCACGGTGTTTTCCCAGTTCATGACGGAGATTCTTTCAACTTTCAGCATCGTTATTTCCTCTTTCCTTCATCAATTCCAAAAGGTGGGGGATTGCCTATCATCCATCCCGCAGGGATGGTATATCATCCACGCAAAGCGTGGCATATCATCCGAGCGAACGCTCGGCATATCATCCATCCCATAGGGATGGCATATCATCCGCACACCGTGCGGAACAGTTATGATGTGCGGGAGGCGCAAAGTTTTGGATTTCGCGTTGTTCACCGTTTTGATTTGAGGATGAACGACAAGGTTTCCCAAAGACTTAAAAACTCATAACTCATAACTCATAACTCTTAACTGCGGCGAAGCCGCCTTGACGCGCCTTGCGCGTCAAGACTCGGGTTTCATCGTCGGGAAAAGAAGCACATCGCGGATGGACTCGCTGTCCGTCAGGAGCATGACGAGACGGTCCACGCCGAAGCCGAGACCGCCTGTCGGAGGCATACCGTATTCCAAAGCGGTCACGAAGTCGTAATCGACCTCGGCACGGCATCCGGGTTCCTCGGCGCGTTTCTTCGCGACCTGGTCTTCAAAACGGCGGCGCTGGTCGATCGGATCGTTCAGTTCCGAGAAGGCGTTTCCGTACTCGGTGCCGTCGATGAAATACTCAAAGCGCTCGGTGAAAGCGGGATCGTCCGGCTTTCTCTTGGCGAGCGGGCTGTTCTCGACGGGATAATCGTAGATGAACGTCGGCTGGATCAGGTTGTCCTCGACGAAAGCGTCGAAGAACTCGGCGAGAACGATTCCCTTCGTCGCGTCGGCGGGCACTTCCACGTGCTTTTCCTTGGCAGCGGCTCTGGCATCCTCGTCGCTCTTCCAGTCGTGGTAATCCACTCCGGCATACTTCTTCACGGCGTCGATCATCGTCAGACGCTCGAAGTGACCGAGGTCGATCTCTTTGCCGCGATAGGTGATGACGGACGAGCCGCACACTTCCTCGGCAAGCATTTTATACAGTTCCTCAACGAGATCCATCATACCGTGAAAATCGGTGTATGCCTGGTAAAGCTCGATGGAGGTAAACTCGGGGTTGTGCTTCTGATCCATGCCCTCGTTGCGGAAGATTCTGCCGACCTCGTACACGCGGTTCATACCGCCGACGATCAGCCGTTTCAGATAAAGTTCGGTCTCGACGCGCAGATACATATCCATGTCGAGGGTGTTGTGGTGCGTGACGAACGGACGCGCGGAGGCGCCGATCTCGAGCGGAACGAGGATGGGGGTATCGACTTCGAGGAAGCCCTTTCCGTCGAGGTAACGGCGGATGAGCGTCAGGATCTTCGAGCGCTTTTTGAAGGTCTCCTTGACTTCGTCGTTGACGATGAGATCCACGTATCTCTGGCGGTAACGCTGCTCAAGGTTCGTCAGACCGTGGAACTTCTCGGGGAGCGGAAGCAGGGATTTTGTAAGCAGTTTCGCGCTCTTGGTATGGATCGAGACTTCGCCGGTGCGGGTGCGGAACACCTCACCCTCCACGCCGATGATGTCGCCGACGTCCCATTTTTTGAACGCGGCATAACTCTCTTCGCCGAGGTCGTCGCGGGCAACGTAAAGCTGGATCTTTCCCTCTCCGTCTGCCAGATGGGCAAAGGACGCCTTTCCCATGATGCGGCGGCTGATCATTCTGCCCGCCACTCTGACCGTCATCGTCTCGCCTTTTTCGGTCAGCGCCGCCTCGTTTTCGTTATACGCCGCGATGATCGCGGGAGCGGTGTCCGAAACGTCGAACTTCGTGATGACGAAAGGATCGTTTCCCTCCGCGACGAGAGCGGCGAGCTTGTCACGGCGGATCTGCAACTCGCTCGTGCTATTCAGTACGTTTGCGTTTTCTTCTGCCATGTCGGTCTCCTTATTCTTTTGCTCTCTTGACGGAAAGGATGCGCAGATGCTGCTCACGCGCGCCGTTTACGGTGACGCGTGCCCCGGCTTTCGCACCGAGAAGCGCGACGCCGATCGGGGAAGAATCCGAGATCTTGCCGTTCAGCGGGTCGGTCTCGTAGGAGCCGACGATGTGATAGGTGAACTCCTGATTTCTCTCTTCGTTGAAGAGGGTGACGATCGAGCCGACGCTGACGCGGTCACGGTCGATCTCCGATTCGTCCAGCACTTTCGCGTGGGCGATCATCTCTTTCAGCTCGGCGATGCGGGTGTGGATCTTTCCCTGCTCCGCCTTTGCCTCGTCGTACTCGCTGTTCTCGGAAAGGTCACCGAAGGCACGGGCGGTGGAAATATCTTTTTTGTTTTCCTCCACTCTGACGTTCACGAGGTAATCGAGTTCGTCCTGCAATGCCTGAAAACCCTCTTTGGTGTAGGTTTTGATTTCCATTTTTCTATCTCCTAAAATAAAATTATCGTGGTGAAAAAGCCATCGGCAATGCGTTTGCCGAACGGCGGGACGCCCCGCTTGGTTATTCTTCGGTCGGTGCCGCGGTCTTTTCGTTCAGGATCCTCACGGCCTCGGCTTTCTGATTGTCTTCTTCGGCGTCGAGCTCGAGGACGACGTCGGGGGTGATGCCGATCCCGTCGTAATTGACGCCCGAGGGCGGATTGTAGTAAGACACCGTCAGCGTCAGCGTCGATTCGTCCGAAAGGACGTAGGTGTTCTGCATAACGCCTTTTTTATAAGTCCTGGTGCCGATGACGGTCACGTCGAGAAGACCGAACGCGTCGGAGCCCCAGTCGCGCAGGGCGGCGGTGAAGAGTTCGCCGGCGGAGGCGGTGTAGCCGTTACAGAGAACGGCGCAGGGGACATTCACGGTATGGTCGTCGTACGCCGAGATCACGCCGTAACCGGCGACGCTGAAAGAGGCGATCGTCGTCCCCTCGGGAACGAAATACGAAAGGGCTTTGGCGACGCTTTCGAGATACCCTCCGGGGTTGGAACGAACGTCGAAGATGAACGCGCGGACGCCGTCGGCCTCCGCTCTGTCGATCGCGTCTCTCAAAAGATCGCCGGTGTTGGCTTTGAACTGCGTGATGCGGATATAGGCGATCCCGTCTTCCATCACGCAGGTGACGGTGTTGTCGGCGAGCGTCTTTCTGACGACGGTGAAATCGAGGAACTCTTCGCCCCTCTGCATCGTGACGGTGACCTCCGTCCCCTCTTCGCCGCGAACTTTCGCGATCGTATCGTCGTAGCCGAGGTCCTTCGAGAGTTCGCCGTTCACGGCGTAGAGAATATCGCCGAGTTTTATTCCCGCTTTTTCGGCGGGCGAGCCGTCCGGGAAGCCCGTGACGGTCAGCGTTTCCTCGGCGTAGCTGTATTCGACGACGACGCCGATGCCGACGTAATTACCCGACATATCCCCGTCGTACTCCTCGTATTCCGCCACGGTACGGTAGGTCGCGTAGCGATCGCCGATCTCCAGCACGTAGGCGCGGATGATCCCGTCGGTCATCTCGGAGATCGTGAAAGTTTCGCTTCGATCGGCGGCAAGGTAGGAATCCACGACGCTCTTGGCAAGGCGGTACGCCGAGGGGATCGCGTCGGTCTTGTAGTAAGAATAACGGAAAATCGTTTCCGTTTCGATAAGTTTGAAAGCGTAGAACGCGGGCATGCCCCAGGCGAGCAGGTACTGCGCCGCGTACGGGTAATCGGCGGGCGCCGTCAGAGAAGCCGCCGAAAGTTCTTCATCGGTGAGGGCGGGAATATCCAGCGCACCGAGTTCCTCAAAGTAGAGTTTGTCGATCGCCAGCGTCACCGCCTCCGGGTTGCTTTTGTCGATCACGTCGTAATATTCGTCGAGAAAACGGTTGGAAACGGAGCGTGCCACGGTCGCGGCACTCACCCCGTCGCGGTAGTACCGCAGGGAAGCGGCGCTCTCGCAGAGGTCGATCCCGGTGGTAGTGAAGGTCGGCAAACCCCAATGTTTGAGATAATCCGTGACTTTGGAGAACATCGGCGTCGCGTATTCGTCCGGTTTCTCCATGTTTTCCGCGATCTCTTCTTTGGTCGCCGGCTTTTTCGAGCCGAATTCCACGGAGCAGGAGGCGAGAGTCAAAACCGAAGAAAGCAAAAACAACAGAGCCAGAAGCAATGCCGGAAGTCTTTTCGTCTTTTTCATCGTTCGTCCTCTTTTCTGATTTTTCGCCCGCGTATGACACGCGTGCGTTCTCTAAAAGGTTATTATAACAGATTTTTGCGGAAAAGTCAATGTTTTCGTGAAACAAGGTTGAAAACGAAAGCACCCTGTGCTATAATAGGGTATCCAAACCGACAAAGAGGCAATCATGGCAAGAAAATTCGAGATACACTGTCACACCGCCGACATCGACCCCGTTTCCGAAATGACACCGGAGTTGCTCGTCGATTCCTATATGGCGAAAGGATACGATGGGATCGTCGTGACCAACCATTATTTTCACACGCTCTACGAGTGGTATCCCGAACTGAACGGCGCGTCGAACGAAGCGTTCCTCGAAAAATACCTGCGCGGATACCGAGAGGTCAAAGCGTACGGCGAGTCCCGCGGGATCACCGTCCTACCCGGCACGGAAGTCCGCTTTGACGGCAATCCGAGCGATTATCTCGTTTACGGGCTGACGGAGGACTGGTTTTACGAACATCCGGGACTGAATTTCATGAATCTCGACGATTTTCTGAAAATATTGCCAAAGGACGCCCTCGTGGTGCAGGCGCACCCGTTCCGCGACAATATGAAGATCACACCGCCCTGCAAACTGTTCGGCGTGGAGGTCTATAACGGCAGGACGAAACCCGACCGCAACGCCGTCGCGGACTTCTGGGCGGACACCGAAAATCTTCGCAAAACGGCGGGCTCCGACTGTCACAAGCGGTTCGACATCGCCAAAGGCGGTATCGTCTTCACCGAGGACGTGACGGACGCTTCGTCCTTTGTCGCCGCGCTGAAGAGCGGAAATTACCGTCTGATCAAAGACGGGGAAGAACAAAACTGAAAAAGAACCCCGGCAAACGGAGGATGACCGCCGCTCGCCGGGGATTTTTGTTCGGATATTTTGATGCGGGACTTTCTCATGGGGAGAAGTCCCGCTTTTTCGTTTTTCGGATCTTTTCCGCGTTTTCCCGCCGCGTATGGGGGTATGCCGGGGGACGCGGTGCGTTTTTCGGCTTGTCTTTCTATCACCTGCCGCGCCGTTTGGAGGATTTGGCAGCGCCGTTCGGAGATACAAAGCGCGTGGTGTTTTTCGCCGTTTTGGCTTTGGGAGCGGCTTTGGCGACGGCAGAGGAAACGCGCCGTTCTTTGGTCGCCGTTCTGCTTTCCGGTTTCCATTCGCCGCCGAATGCGGTCTTGCCTTTGGCTGCGTGACCGCCGTTCTGCGCTTTTCCGCCGTACGCGGAAGTACTCCCGGATCTTTGGGCTTGGCTTGTCGTTTTGCCGCCCGCGTTTTTCTGACCGCCGTTCTGCGCTTTTCCGCCACGTGTGGGGCGTAAGGGGGGAGACGCGGTGCGTTTTTGCGCTTTTCCGCCCGCCGGACGGACGAGGCAATTTTCCCCGAAACCGATGAGATCTTCCCGCCCGGCGGCTCTCAATGCCTCTCTGACGAGATCGGCGTTTTCGGGGCGGTTATACTGCAAAAGTGCCCGCTGAAGCTGCTTTTCGTGATAATCCGTCGCCACATAGACGGGTTTCCCGTCCAGGGGATTGATGCCCGTATAGTACATGACGGTGGACGCCGTGCCGGGAGTGGGATAAAAATCCTGCACCTGCTCGGGGGCGTAGTGATCGCGTTTGAGGCAAAGCGCGAGTTCCACGGCGTCGGAAAGGGTGGAGCCGGGGTGGCTCGACATCAGATAAGGGACGAGGTACTGTTCCTTGCCGCAGGCATCGCAGAGATCGAAAAACGTGCGGCGAAACTTCTGATAAACCGAGAAATCGGGTTTTCCCATACACCGCAGGACGGGGGAGGAACAATGCTCCGGCGCGACCTTCAGTTGCCCCGACACGTTGTCGCGGACGAGTTTTTCAAAAAAGGAACGTTCGGGATCGAGCATCAGATAATCGAAGCGGATGCCGGAGCGGATGAAGACCTTTTTGACCTTCGGGATGGCTTCGATGCGTTCGATCAGTTCGAGATATTCCCGGTGATCGACTTTCAGATTCTTGCACGGCGTCGGTGCGAGGCATTTGCGCCCGGAACAAACGCCGTCTTTCAATTGTTTGTCGCAGGCGGGATAGCGGAAATTCGCCGTCGGACCGCCGACATCGTGGATATATCCTTTGAAATCCGGCATCTCGGTGATCTTTTTCGCCTCTTCCAGTACGCTTTCGATACTGCGGGAGCGGACCGTCCTGCCCTGGTGGAACGCGAGGGCGCAGAAATTGCATCCCCCGAAGCATCCGCGGTTGTGCGTGACCGAGAAACGAACCTCCTCGATCGCGGGGACGCCGCCGTCTTTTTCGTACACGGGGTGGTAGGTCCTCATATAGGGAAGTGCATACACGGTGTCGAGTTCTTCGCGTTCGAGGGGCGGCATCGGCGGGTTCTGCACCAGCATTTTTCCGTCGTAAAGTTCGGCGATCGCCCTGCCGTTTATCGCGTCCTGATTCTTGTACTGGACGCCGAACGCCTCGGCGTAGGCGCGCTTGTCGCTTTTCAGCACGTTGTAATCGAACGTCGCGGCGAGTTCGTAATGCGGCTTTTCGTCCGGGGAACAGAGATAGACCGTCCCGCGCACGTCGCGGATCTTGCGCACGGGGATCCCGCGGTCGAGCAGTTGTGCGATCCGCAGAAGAATATTCTCCCCCATACCGTAGGTCAGAATGTCCGCGCGGCTGTCCACCAGCACCGAGCGGCGGACTTTTCCGTCCCAATAGTCGTAATGGGCAAAACGGCGGAGCGACGCTTCGAGGCCGCCGAGGATGATCGGCACGTCGCCGTACGCTTCCCGGATGCGGTTTGCATAGACGATGACGGCGCGGTCGGGGCGCAATCCCATCTTTCCGCCGGGAGAATAATAGTCGTAGCTGCGGCGGCGTTTCGCGGCGGTGTAATGCGCCACCATGGAGTCGATGTTACCCCCCGTTACGAGAAATCCGAGGCGCGGACGCCCGAATTCACGGAATGCGTCGCAACTCTTATAATCCGGTTGCGAGAGGATCGCGACCTTATACCCCCGGCTCTCCAGCACGCGGGAAATGATCGCGACGCCGAACGACGGGTGATCGACGTACGCGTCCCCCGTCACGTAAACGAAGTCCGGACGATCCCATCCCCGCGCCTTACATTCCGCGGCGCTGATCGGCAAAAAACCGTTCGTCTCCATACGCGCCCTCCTTATCTTATGATTCGACCGATTATACCATATTCCGCGCCTTTTTGCAAGGCGGGCTTCTCATATATTCAAAGAAAACACAGGCAGAACTTCTTTGTCAGCCGCCAAAACGCAAGCGAAATCCACGCGTTTTTTTCGCTCTGCCCGCCGATGGAAAGCCGCCGAAAGAGAAGTTGCCGAAAAAACGCGCACATCGGCGGTCGAAAACGGGCGTTTTCCGCTTTGCCACGGCAAAAAAACCCGCGGCTTCTCTTGTTTTTCGCGCGCGGATGTGCTATAATTTCCGTGTATATTTTTTTAGCGGAGGATCGTCATGTCGTCCATACAGAAAGTCAAACAAAAACTCATCGAGGTGTACGCCACGAGGGAGTTCCACGGGTTCCGCGCGACGGAACCGTTTTCCGTCCGTGATACGCTGCGGGAGGATTATCCCTACGTGAGAGAGGACGGCACGCTCGCGTTCCCCGACGTGCTCGGCAACTCGACCGACCGCTCAAAATGGCGGAGCACGACGCATCTGTCGCGGCTTTTCCTCATGGCGCGGGAATGGTATAACATGAAAGACGGCGAAGAAAAAGAGCGGATATACGAAAAGATCCTCTTGCCTCTTCTCGATCACTGGCTCATCCACGACTTCAAATCCACGAACTGGTGGTTCAACGAGATCTGTATCCCGGCACAGTTCGGCGAGATCGGGCTTTTCCTCTTTGACCGCCTCGACGCAGAGCGCAAAGAAAAGTTCCTCGCGATCTTCGGGCGCGGCTCCTTCGGTCCCCGCCCCGAACTGATGAAAAACTGGACGGGCGCCAATCTGTTATGGTTTTCTTACTCGTCGATCCTGTACGCCGCGCTGACGGGGGACGACGCGCTCCTCAAAACGACGGTCGGACGTGCCGCCGAGGAGATCGCTTTCGGCAGGGAAGGTATGCAGAAGGACGGCAGTTTCTTTCAGCACGGTCCGCGGCTTTACTCCTGCGGCTACGGCATTTCGTTCGTCGCTACCATCAGCAAGGAGATCTTCGTCCTTTCCGGGACGGAATTCCAATTCCCGAAAGAAAAACTCGAACTGTTTCTCTTCCATCTTCTCGACGGCGTGCGCTATATGACGCACAAGGACAGCGTGGACTACTGCACCGTGGGGCGCGAATACAGCCGTCAGGAGAACAAAACCTGCAAGAACCACTCCCTCATCCCCGCACTCTCTCTCCTTTCGCGGGTGCCGGAGATGCCGAGAAAAGACGAGATCGACGCCTTTTTTGAGGCGTATAAAAACAAAAAAACCGCCGTACAGGGCATCCGGGTGTTTGAAGACGCCATGCTCCTGACCTCCCACCTCGGCGACACCTACATTTCGGTGCGCGGAATGTCGCCCGATCTCTGGGACGAGGAGATCTGCAACAGCGAAGGCATCCTCGGCTACAATCTCTCCTACGGCACGCATACGACGGTGATGAGAAGCGGAGACGAATATCTCGATATGTCGGCGCTCTGGGACTACGCAAGAATGCCGGGCACCACCGCGCGGTATGAAACGGAAGAACAACTGCTCGCCCGCCCCGATTTTACCAAACGAGCCGTTTCCGGCAAGGCGTTCGGCTGCGGAAAGATCGGCGACTGCGGCTATATCGTGATGGATTTCTCCCACGAGACGGTATCCGGCAAGTTCGCCGCTCTGGCGACGCCGTGGGGCACCGTTCTTTTCGGCAGGGACTTTGCCGACAGCGAGGGGGCGCGCCTCTTTACGACCGCCGAGCAATGCCGCCTTTGCGGGGATATTTCCCTGTCCGACGATGAAAAGACGTTCACGCACAACGGCGTCACCTACGATCTTCTCGTCGGCGGCAAGTTCTCCTATACCGCCGAGAAACGGCAAGGCAACTACAAGAGAAACAACGTCTGTGAAAAGGACGTTCCTTACGCCGGCGACGTACTGACGCTCTCCGTTGAAAGAGAGGAAAACGCTTACGCTTACGCGATTTTCCCGTCAGATTGTCAAGAAAGGTTTACAGTTTCCGGATTTACAGCGGAAAAAGCCGACTTGATCCTGCCCGACGGCAGAGAGATCGCCGTGGACTTTAAGAGCGGTTCCTGCCGCTTTATGAAATGAGGTAAAGTCATGTTATCCGATCAATTCATCAAAGCGGGCGACGCGCTCTCGACGTTTGACAAACCGGTGCCCGCGCCCATGTTCCGAAAAACCTTTTCCCTTGACTTCACCCCGTCGAGCGCTTCGCTCACCGTGACGGGCCTCGGCTTTTACGAGCTTTATATCAACGGCGAAAACGTCACGCGCGGTGCGCTCGCCCCCTACGTCTGCAATTTCGACGAGCTCGTCGTTTACGACGAATACGACCTTTTGCCCTACCTGAAAAAAGGAAAAAACTGTATCGGTCTGATCCTCGGCGACGGATTCCGCAACAATATCGGCGGTCTGGTCTGGAAATTCGACAAAGCCGCCTGCCGCGGTCCTCTTTGCACCGCGCTTTCGTTCTTTGCCGAGGGGGAGGGAAGATCCCTGTCCTTTGAGGCGGACGAATCCTTTAAGACGCACCCGTCGGCGATCCTGTTCAACGACGAAAGAATGGGATATATATATGACTCCCGTTTGGAGATCAACGGTTGGTCTTTACCCGATTTTGACGACAATTGTTGGCAAAATGCCGTTTTCTGTGTTTCTCCGAAAGGGGAAAAGCGGTTGAACGAGGCATCGCCCGTCTGTGAGTTTTCCCGCATCAAGCCCGTGAAGATCGAGCATTTTGACGAACTGCCTTTCTGCTACCGCTCGACGCTCGACGGTGCCGAGCCCTACCCCGAGACCGTTCGCCGCGACGTTTACGTTTACGACTTCGGCGTCAACTCGACGGGACTCTCCGAGATGCATATCCACGGCAATCCGGGGCAGGTCGTCACGGTGCGCCACGGCGAATGGCTCCAGCAGGGAAAATTCACGATCGGTACGACCGCCTTTCTCCCCGACCGCGACCGCGAGCCGGAGGTGCTGTCGGGCTATCTCGACTGGGCGCAAAAGGACGTTTTCATTCTGAAAGGCGGCGAGGAAACCCTCATCCCGCACTTCAAGTTCGACGGATTCCGCTATCTCTTCGTCGAGGGGCTTTTGCCCGAGCAGGCGACGGCGGACGCTTTCACGTTTGTCGAGATTTTCTCGGATCACAAAGAACGCGGCGCCTTTTCCTGTTCCGACGCGGATCTCAACCGACTTTACGCGATGGGACGCCGCTCCGATCTTTCCAATTTCGTATTTTTCCCGATGGACTGCCCGCACCGTGAGAAAAACGGTTGGACGGGCGACGCCTCCATGTCGGCGGAACAGATGATGCTCCAGCTCGGATGCGGCGATTCTCTCCGCTTTTATATGAACGCCCTCCGCAACGCGCAGCGCGCCGACGGTGCCCTGCCCGGCATTGTCCCGACCGGCGGTTGGGGTTATGAATGGGGCAACGGTCCGACCTGGGATTCCGTCATTTTCAGTCTCCCGTACGCCGTATATCAGATGGACGGGGATACCGCGATCATCCGTGAGAACGTGACACTCCTTTCCCGCTATCTCGACTATGTCGCCGCCCGCAGGGACGAACGCGGACTTCTCTCGATCGGACTCGGCGACTGGGTAGATCCCGACGGCAAGAACAACACCGCCATCAAAGCGCCGCTCATCGTCACCGACAGTATCATGACCTACTACAACGCAAAGCGCGCCGAGCATCTCTTTCTCGCCGTCGGCGAAGCCGAAAGAGCCGCGAAAGCGGAAAAACTCGCCGCCGAACTGCGCGAAGCGATACGCCGCGATCTTGTCGATTTCAAGACCATGACGGTGGACGGCGAATGTCAGACCTCGCAGGCGTTCGGGCTTTACGCCGGGATCTTTGATCCCGAAGAAGAAAAAGCGGCGTTCGCGAAACTCAAAGCGATCATCGAAAAGGACGGCGAGACCAGCCGCTGCGGCATGATCGGACTTCGTTTTCTCTTCCGCGTTCTCGACCGTTTCAAAGAGAACGAGCTTGCGCTTCGGATGATCAAATCCCGCAAGTTCGGCTGTTACGGACAATGGCTCGCCGATCCGGAGGCGACGACGCTCCTCGAAAACTTCCCTCTCGGCGGCGGCAGAGAAGAACTCTCCCACAACCATCACTTCCTCGGCGATATTCTCGCGTGGATGACCTACGCGGTCGCGGGGCTCCGTCCCAACCCGACGGCGACGGACACCGCCTCCTTTGAGATCCGCCCGACGTTCCTTTCGTCATTGACGCACGCCGAGGCGTATTTCGACGCGAAGATCGGTGCCGACAGACAACCCGCCCGCATCCGCACTGCGTGGAAACGCACCGAAGACGGCGTGATCCTGTGCGCCGACGTCCCCGCCGGTATGCACGGCAGATTTTTCTGCCCCGACGGCTACGCCTCCGACCTCGACGGCAAGGAACTCCCCACCGGCAAAACGGAGATGTTTGTCAATAAAATGTAAATATTTCTATACAAAAACAGCGGCAACGCCCGAACTCGGACACGTTGCCGCTGTTTTTCGGTTTTGATAACCGCAGAATGTTTTTGGTCATTCGTTCAAACAAAACATAGGAAAACGATCGCGTTTGTGCCCTACTCCGCCAGGCGGGAAACCGAGAGATTCCCGATCTTACTCCAATAGTAGGACGTATAATTCTCCGCGGCGGCGGGGATCACGAGCGTCAGCGCTTCGCGCCATGCGCCGGGGGACGGCGGGCGCACTTCGTTACCGGAGAGGACGTAGGAAACGAGGCGGGCGAGCGGGGAGCCGTCGTCAAAACCGTCGTCAAGGACGAAAGAATTGTCAAGCCCCATCGAAAGTTCCGCCGGGAGGATCAGCGTCTCCACGGCGCCGCCCGAGAGCGCGCCCGTCTTGATCCGGCAGACACGCCCGCCGTCCTTACTGACGGGGAGTGTGAGTTCCGTCTTCGTTTTTCCCGTTTCGGTCAGACCGACGACGGCGTAACCGCAAAACTCGTCTTGCTCCGTCGCGGGGTTATACCACGTCATTTCTTCGAGAATGAAATCGGCAAGTTCCGGGCCGTTTTCCCGGTCGATCGTATAGTCGGAAACCGAAAGTTCCGGGGCGTCCGGCATCCCTTGGATCTCATAGTCCACGCCTTTCGTCTCCCAATAATCGCGTGCGAGGAGCAGGGTATGCGCCGTCGCGCCGGCGGTATTGAGATGAAAGTCGGTGTCGTAGAAGTAGCCGGGCTCCATGACGGCGTCACGGATGTCACCGAGAAATTGACAGGGGATCTTCGCCGCTACGGCGTCGGCAAACGCGAGCAGCGCCTCGTCCGAGGTGTCGGAAACGGCAAGCGCGTTCATCGGGCACCAGCCGAAATAAACCGTCGCGCCCTTTCTCTCGCAATACGCGATATACTCGCTGACGTACGCGACGAATTCGTCGGAGAGAATGTCCTCCGTCAGCGTGATCTTCCGCGAGGCGTCGGTGCCGTTCGCCATTACGTTCCCTGCGCGGTAAGCCGAAAGATCGCCGTATTCATTGAAGTTTTCCGCGGCGTAAATATCGTTCGTGCGGCTTTTTTCGCCGGAGAGGAGGTAGCCGCATTTTTCTTTGACGAAATCGTAGAGAGCGCCGAGCATCGAAAGACGGTCATCGACGGGGAGCGAGAAAAAGAGCGAGGGCTCGTCTTCCATCGCACGCCACGCCGTCCCCGCGCCGAAGTAGAGAGACAGCGTCTGTTCGTCCATTTCCGGCATGAGAATGACGGTGTCGCCCTTGCGGATCCCGCTTTTCGAGAGTTCCATCATGACTTTCGTGCCGAGCGCGGCGTAAAGACCGAAGTTGACGACCTCTTTCCCGGTCTCTTCGGCTAAAAGCGCCGAATCCAGTCCGAACGCGACGGAAGATCCGCCGATCACGACGATCTTCGCTTTTTCGGTCGATCTCATTCTCTCGACTTTCTCGTCGAGGATGCCGACGAAACTTTCGTCATAGACAGGCGGGGTGAGAAACGCGACGCCGAGAAGCAGAAGAAGCGGAAAGATCAGAACGAAGAGGGAGAGCAAAACGCAAAGAACGGTTCTTTTCATAAGCCCTCCTAAAATTGAAAATAAATGAAGGTACTTTCGCGGTTCTCGGAAAGGAGAAGCGCAAAAGAGAGGAAGATCACGAAAAGCAGATAGAAATACGCGCCGTTGTGATACAGCAGCCGGGAATCATCCGCCTCGTCGTAACGCACGAGCCGATCGAGAAGGAAGAGAAGCAAAATCGACAGGAGGATCGCGAGGATCGCGGAGAGGTTGAGCCCCATCGCACCGAGGGCAGAGGAAAGCGGCGTATCCCACGAAGTGAAAAGTTTTGTTAGCAATATCCCGGCATCGGCGAGGGAATCGGCGCGGAAGAAGAGCCACGCGAAATCCACGAGGACGAAAGTCAGAACGGTGGAAACGCTCCTGACGAGGATGCCGTCCGGGGCGAGTCCCGTTTTTTGCAGGAGCCGGGCGCGGGGCTTTTCCGTCAATCTGCCGACGATCTGATACAGACCGTGGATCGCGCCCCAGAGGACGAACGTGAAAGCGGCGCCGTGCCAGAGTCCCGAAAGAAGAAAAACGAGGAAAAGATTGAAGAGCGTGCGGGCCTTGCCCTTGCGGTTGCCGCCGAGGGGGATGTAGAGATAATCGCGCAGCCACGAAGAGAGGGAGATATGCCAGCGCGACCAGAAATCGCGGACGGACGTCGCCGCGTACGGGTGGTCAAAGTTCTTCATCAGCCGGATGCCGAGGATGCGGGCGCAACCCGTGGCGATGTCGGTATAGCCGGAAAAGTCAGAGTAGATCTGTACGGCGAAAAGCACCGTCGCGAGCAAGACCGCGAAGCCCGACGCCGCTTCCGGCGCGCCATAGACCGCTTCGACGGCGGCGGCGATCCCGTCCGCCACGACGACTTTCTTGAAAAAGCCGAGAAGCATGACCGCAGAGCCGCGCAGAAAGTCGTCTTTATCGAAAGTGTGGATCTCTTTGAGCTGCGGCAACAGGTTTTCAGGGCGCTCGATCGGTCCCGCGACGAGCTGCGGGAAGAATGAGACGAAAAGCGCAAAATAGGCGAAATTGCGTTCGGCTCCGATATCGCCGCGGTAAACGTCGATGACGTAGGAGAGCGTCTGGAACGTATAGAACGAAATGCCGACCGGCAGGATCAGATGCAGAAGCACCGGGTCTTTCGTCCCGCCGAACAAGCCGAAGAGCGCGGATACGCTCTCCGAGAAAAAGTCAAAATATTTGAAAAAGAAGAGGACGCCGAGGCAGACGAAAAGCGTCAGGACGAGCCATAGGCGTTTTTCCCGCCGCTTTTCGGTTTTTTCGATGCGGAGAGCCGCGAAATACGAGACCGCCGTCGTGCCGAGAAGCAGGATGCCGAGGGCGGGCTGTGCGTACATATAGAAGACGTAACCGGCGATGAGGAGCAATCCCGTCCTGAAAATCGGTTTTTTCGGCAGGATAAAATAAAGGATCGCCACGAGGGGATAGAAAAGAAGAAACTCCCACGAATTAAAGGTCATCTTTCTCTCCTTTCCGCTTCCCGAAGGTCAAAGCCGATAAGAGGCGCAGAAGAAGTGAGCCGAGATAAAAGCAGAGACAGTATCGAAAAGGGATCGAAAGCACGGGGAAAAGCGGGAACTCCGCGACGTGGAGGGCGATCCCGACGTAGGAACACGGCTTTCCGTACCGTGCAGGCAGCGCGTAAGTGCCGACCTGTGAAAGGAGGGCGAGCGCCGCCGTTATCGTAAAAATGATAATAAAAGTTGTCATTTTCCTAAAAATCCGACAGTATATTTTCTCTTGTCCGTGATATTTCCGTTCGTGCTTTCAAAATAGCAAAGTTCGTCTTTATACATATAGACCTCGGCGCCGCCGACCGTCTTTTTCACATAGCCCTTTGCCGTCGGAGAGGTATATTTCACCTCGATGCCGAAGGTTTCGCAAAGGTCGAGATAGAGCTGATAGGTGCGCAGCGTCCGCCCGTAATTGTTGGTATGGAACGCGTTGTCGTCGAAATACTCGTGGTTGAAAATATAGTCGGCGGAAGAGCCGATCACGCCGTCAAAATCGTACTGTTCCCGGAAGATCGCGTCGTACGCCGCGAGCGCCTGAAGATTCTTCGACGACTCGAGCATAGCGTCCTGATCGACGGGGCAGAAGCCGAAATAAATCGGAATACCGGCGCTCTTCACGGTGCCGATCACGCGGTTGACCTCGTCTTTATAAACGTCGTCGGTGAACTTCGACCAGTACCGGGTGTCGGTGTAGTCCGTTTCGCCCCCGGACTTGTTCCAGTCGCCCTCGCCGCTGTTGCGGTAATACTCGTTCATCGTGATGAGAAAGGCGTTGTTGAAGTCCTTGACGTAGGTTTTCTGCGTATCGGCGACGCAATCGCCGTAGGCGTTGATATTCTTGTTGGAAACGATGCACTCAAAGGTCTTCGGCGCGGTGTTGTAGATCTTTCTGCAATATTCGGAAAACGCGTCGAACACGCCGTCGTATTTGCCGATATCCACGTAGCGGAAGACGTTGTTCATCCCCTCCATGTCGCGCAGATCTTTCCAATAAAGGGTGGTGTCGCCCATGAGGTAGGTGCTGTTCTCGGGAGCATAGACGATCGTATCGCCGTCGTGGAGCCAATGCGTGAGCGCCTCCACGTACATCAGGCAATGCGTCGTCCGCGTCGTGCCGAAATTGACGACGGTATAGGCGCCGTCCAGAAGATCCTCGAGATACGCGGTGGAAAGTCCCCGGAAGACGGAAGAGCCGCCGACGATCACGAGGCGGTCCTTATCCTCCGTCGCCATGACGCGGGAAAGTTTCAGGGCAAAGACGCCCTGTCCGTCGCTGTTGGAATAGACGGGTGCCGTTGAGGTATAGACGACGAGCGTCTCGAGGGAGGAATAGTCGCCGTCTTCAAACATATCGTCGCTGACGAAATAAACGCCGTTCGGGTAATAGAGCGTGCGCAAAGCGTCACAGCCGCAGATCGCGCCGTCACGGATCTCGATCAGCGTGCGGGGGAGGATCAGCGTTTCCATGGCGCTGACGTGATCGAAGACACCGCTGTCAATCGCAATGACGGGTTCGCCGCCGATCGTATCGGGTACGACGACTTCTTTTTCATTGCCGGAATACCCCGTGATGATGACGCCGGAGGTCTTCACCGTTTTTCTGTTTTTGTGCGCACCGAGATTGATGCCGACGGAGGCCGTCGTGAACTTCGACACGTCGTAGGGCGCCCAGATGCAATAAAGCGTAAAGGGCGTGCCGTCCTCCGAAAGCTGATAGACCTTTGAGCCGGGACTGTAAGCGTCGCCGGAGCCGTCGGCTTTCGTGTTGTATTCCTTGAGAATATACCCGTCGCGGGTAAAGGTCCCGTCGTTCCAGAGCGCGGTGCCGGTCCGGCACTTTTCGAGATACGTCGCGGAAAGCGTGGTTTTCAACCGCCCGCCGTCCTTTTTCACGGTCATATATTCATTGCCCTTGGCGTTGTCCGTATCGGTGTGGATCACGCCGCCGTTCGCGTCGTAATAACAGACGGCGACGTTCTGCCGCTTCGCCTGTATTTTGACGTAATACTGACCGCCGGCGGTCTTCACGATCTCATCCGACAGGGTGAAAGAATAGGGATTCTCGGTCGATACGACGGTTTCGGCGCCGTTGAACGTCCAGCCGAAGAAATCGCCGTCCGTATTCGCGTCCGTCAGCGTGACGTAATCGCCGAGATGATACGTATTTCCGTAAGGCCTTGAGGCGGCGTCGGTGTCGCCGGTGATATGGACCTCTGCCGACGTGTCGTAATCCACGCGGACGGGATTGAAGGTGACTTCGGTATCCTCCGTGATGCCCGTGACCGTGACGGTCCTCGTCGAAGCGTCGTAAACGGCGTTCCTCGGGCGCAATCCCTCGGGATCGAAGACGTAATTCGGCTCGAAACCGACAAAAAACGTTACCGTCCCGCCGCTCTCTGCGGTGACGGAGGTCGCCCCCGTGACCGTCGCACCCTCGCCCGCCGTCAGCGTGCAGGTGAACGCGGAATTATCCTTTGCGCCGCAGGACAAAAACGCCGCGACGAAAAGAATGACGAAAAGAAACAACAAAAACAAACGTCCGTTTTTCATAAAAGCGCCTCTTTCTTTATTTTTCGGGAACGGAAAGCCGGAATTATTTGAGACCGTCTTTCGGCTTCATGCCGAATTCCTTGACGTAAACGCGGTAAAACGCGGAATAACTCTCAAAGCCCGACGCGAGCGCCGCCTCGGTGATCGAGGTGCCGTTTTTGACGTAATCGCGCACTTTGGCAAACCGCTTCTGGTGGATGTATTCCTGAATGGTCATGCCCGTCTTTCCCTTGAACATCCGGCAAAGATGATACCGCGAGAGCGAAAACGTCTCGGACAGGAAGCCGAGAGAAATATCCTCGTCGTAGTGCCGGTTGATATACTCGACGATCCTCGTGAAATGTGTATCGGGCGTCTCCGCCTCGGAAAAATCCGTCAGTCCGGAGAGAAGATAGAAGATCTCCATCAGACAGCTCACGTAAACGGGGCATATCTCCTTTTCAAAAGAGTCCGTGTACTGTGCAAAACGCATCATCGCGTCGTAAAGTCCCGACTTCTTGACCAACTCGGCGGGGATCTTGTTTCCGAGCTTCAGCGACTCGTTGATGAAGATCTCCTCGTATTCGGGACACTCGTAATTCGGGAAAAAGTCCGGCGAAACGTTGATGACGATCCTCTTATACTCGGCGGGAGAGTTGAAATACGCGCGGTGGAGCTGGTGCTGACGGATCAGAATGACGTCCCCGGGCGAGAGGGCGTAAGATTTTCCGTCTATGACGTAACTGGTATCGCCCGCGAGAAACAGATAGATCTCGTAGTTGTCGTGACTGTGAAGGACGAAGTTTTCGTTGGAGGGCGACAAAGTCACGTTGAAGCCCACACCGTAATTTTTGGTTCTCTGCATTTTCTCTTTTTTACCTCGCAATCGAAATGTCGGTCTGTTATCGGAATTATTATACAATAGAATTATAAACATTGCAATATTTTAAGAAATATATTTTTTTATTTTTTGCAATGTTTGAAAAACGGGACCGAACTTGCAAAATCTTCCTTTTCGTGGTATCATAGTAACGCGGTTTTCATAGCCGCGGAAAGAAGACGGGATATGAAAGTGAGTAAAGAGTTTTTGCGGACAGTCAAATACGCCTGTGTCGCTGCGTCGGCGGGCGCGATCCAGTTCGGATCGTTTGCTCTTTTCAACGAAGTCTGCCGTTTCGACTACTGGATCAGTTACCTCATCGCCCTCGTTCTGAGCGTTCTGTGGAACTTCACGCTCAATCGCAAGTACACCTTCAAAAGCGCCGCCAACGTGCCGAAAGCGATGTTCCTCGTTTTCTGTTACTACGCGGTATTTACCCCGCTGAGCACCTGGCTCGAAAAGATCCTGACGGACGGCGGGATGAACGAATACCTGGTCACCGCAATCAATATGGTCATCAACGGCGTCACGGAATTTCTCTTTCAGAGATTCTTCGTGTTCCGGGGCAGTCTCGACACGAACGGTAAACAGGATACCGAAGAAACCGCCGAAAAAACCGACACCGAAGTCCGATGATCCAAGATCGCGAACGCAGAACGACCGGAAAAGCATACACAAACCGACCGTAAAAATAACGAAAAGACCTGCCGGGCAAAAGCCGATGGCAGGTCTTTTTTCGTGAGAAAAAGCAGGGCGGCGATCCTGCGGCGCGCGTGGATCTCCTCATAAGAAAACGCAAGACGCGCGGCAAGGAAAAAGATCACAACAGGGAAAGATACCGGAAGAAAGTGAAAAGACGTTCGGCATACAATTCTTCGGCTCTTTCGATCGCCTCGGTGACCGTCGTCGTTTCATCCGCCAGGGACAAAACGCCGGAAAGGCCGCGAAGATAGAGCGGCTCGAACCCCTCGCCGAGACTGCCGACGATCGCATAGACGGGTTTTTCCGCCGCCGCACGGGCAAGAACGGCGCTGACGAGTTTTCCATCTATCGACTGTCCGTCCAGCCGCCCTTCTCCCGTATTTTGCAAAGATTTGCTATGCTATCTTTACATTTCTCGCAATTTCCGGTAGAAGACGGCTCTTGTCTTAAGATGTTTTTACGATTTCGGCGTTACGCTTTTTCGGCTTTATCCGCCTTTTCGTTTTTCGCGGATTTCTTCGCGTCGGCGGTTTTATCGGCGACCTTGCCTGCGGCGTAGCCCGCGAGGATCGCGGAAAGGTCGATGCCGGTCGATTCTTTCATACCCTCCATGATCTGGTTCGCGGAGGTCATGACGTCGCGGACGACTTTCGTCGAATTGCCGTCGCCGTACATGATGATCTTGTCGGTCTTCGTGAGAGGTTCGGCGGCATTCTTGACAACTTCGGGCAGGGCTTCGAGGTACATTTCGAGCACCGACGCTTCGCCCATCTTCTTCTGCGCTTCGGCTTTCTTTTCAATCGCTTCGGCTTCGGCGATACCTTTGGCGCGGATACCCTCCGCCTCCTGCTCCATCGCGAAACGGAGTGCTTCGGCTTCGGCTTTCTTGGCTTCCGCCGCCTGGAGTGCTTCGTATTTCTTTGCTTCGGCTTCGCGCTGACGGCGGATCAGATCGGCTCCCGCCTGCTTTTCCGCGTCACGCCCGAATACAAAATGCGTCGGCAGGCATAACGTAAAGTTTTTCATGAATCCGCCTCCTGTTCTATCGATAAAACCGTGATTGCCCTATACAGTAATGTAAATAGTTCGCGGAAAAACATGCTTTTCCTGCCAAAGTACGCGCTTTTTTCCACAGTTTCTCCGACGCGGCTTGTCATTCGGCGATGATTTTGCTATAATTCTTCCGAAGGGG
>JAZLLY010000004.1:0-32095 GCA_045598385.1 Eubacteriales bacterium
TGGGGGGGTGACCCCCCCCCCTCCCCCCCCCACCCCGCGGCGGGTTTTTTTTCGTGCTTTTTATTCGATCAAAAACAGGAGTATGCTATGAAAAAGGAACTGAACAAAAACTACAATCCCGCCGATTTTGAAGACAGGATCTACAAGGAATGGTGCGATAAAAAGTATTTCGCGCCGGATCCCGACAAAAAGAAACCCGCGTTTTCCATCGTGATCCCGCCTCCCAACGTCACGGGACAGCTGCACATGGGACACGCTCTGGACGAAACTCTCCAGGACATCCTCGTCCGTACCAAAAGAATGCAGGGTTATTCCACCCTCTGGGTACCCGGTACCGATCACGCCGGCATCGCGACGCAGATCAAGGTCGAGGAACAGCTCCGCGTCAACGAGGGCCTTTCCCGCTACGATCTCGGCCGCGACAAATTTCTCGAGCGCGTCTGGGACTGGAAAAATCAGTACGGTTCCCGCATCATCAATCAGCTCAAAAAGCTCGGCTCCTCCTGTGACTGGGACCGCGAGCGCCTCACGATGGACGAGGGCTGTTCCAAAGCCGTCCGCGAGGTGTTCGTCAACCTTTATGAAAAAGGACTGATCTACCGCGGATACCGCATCATCAACTGGTGCCCGCACTGCCGCACCGCCCTCTCGGACGCGGAGGTCGAATACGCGGAGCAGGAGGGTGCATTCTGGCATATCCGCTACCCTGTCAAAGGAGAAAAGGACGCTTACGTGACGATCGCCACGACACGTCCCGAGACGCTGCTCGGCGATACCGCCGTCGCCGTCAACCCGAACGACGAGCGCTACCGCGATCTCGTCGGAAAAATGCTGATCCTCCCGCTCGTCGGGCGTGAGATCCCCGTGATCGCCGACGATTACGTGGAAGCCGATTTCGGTACCGGCTGCGTTAAGATCACCCCGGCGCACGACCCGAACGACTTTGAAGTCGGAAAACGGCACGATCTGCCCGTCATCAAAATGCTCAACGACGACGCCACGATCAACGCGGAATACGGCGGAAAATACGCCGGCATGGACCGCTATGAAGCCCGCCGCGCGATGGTCGCCGATCTCGACGCTCTCGGTTATCTCGTCAAGGTCGAAAAATACAGCCACAACGTCGGCACCTGCTACCGCTGTAAGACGACGGTCGAGCCCCTGACCTCCGATCAATGGTTCGTGAAAATGGAACCGCTCGCCAAACCCGCCCTCGAAGCCGTGACGTCCGGCGAGATCCGTTTTGAGCCGGAGCGTTTCGCAAAAACCTATATCAACTGGATGGAAAACTGTCACGACTGGTGCATTTCCCGTCAACTCTGGTGGGGACACCGTATCCCGGCGTTTTACTGCGACGCCTGCGGAAAAATGACGGTCTCCAAGACCGATATCGAACTCTGCCCCGTCTGCGGAAAGCCCGTCAGACAGGAAGAGGACGTGCTCGACACCTGGTTTTCCTCCGCTCTGTGGCCGTTCTCGACGATGGGCTGGCCCGAAAAAACGGAAGACCTTTCCCGCTATTTCCCGACGGATACCCTCGTCACGGGTTACGATATCATTTTCTTCTGGGTGGCGAGAATGATCTTCTCCTCCCTCGAGCATACCGGCAAAAAGCCGTTTTCCACCGTCTTCATCCACGGTCTCGTGCGGGACGCGCAGGGACGCAAAATGTCGAAATCGCTCGGCAACGGCATTGATCCTCTGAAAGTCATTGAGGAATACGGCGCCGACGCGCTTCGCTTTGCGCTCGCCACGGGCAACGCCCCCGGCAACGATATGCGTTTCTCGGACGAAAAGATCGAATCCGCCCGCAACTTCGCGAACAAACTCTGGAACGCCTCCCGCTTCGTGCTGATGAATCTCACGGACGACGACAAAGCCGAACTGCCCGCGGCCGAAAAACTCACGGTCGAAGACAAGTGGATCCTCTCGCGCTTCAACACCCTCGTCGGCTCCGTGACCGAAAATATGAAACACTACGAGCTCGGCGTCGCGCTCGGCGAGATCTACAGTTTCACCTGGGATTCTTTCTGCGACTGGTATATCGAAATGGCGAAGAGCCGTATCTTCGACGCCGAAACCGAGGGTGCGAAAACCGCGCGGTCGGTGCTTTCTTACGTTCTGACGGGCATTCTCAAACTGCTTCATCCTTTCATGCCGTTCATCACGGAAGAAATCTATCAGGCGCTCCCGCACGAGGATGCCTCCATCATGATCTCCGCTTATCCGACGGTCAATGAAAAACTGAACTTCCCCGCCGAGGAAGAGGACGTCGAGCGTATCATCGGCTGTATCACCGCCATCCGCGCACGCCGCGCCGAGATGAACGTCGCGCCCTCCAAAAAAGCCAAACTCTTCGTCGTGACCAAATACGAAGAGACCTTCCGGGCAACGGCGAAGATCCTCGAAAAACTCGCCTCCGCCTCCGAGGTCATACTGACCGACTCTTACGAAGCCGACGACGCGATCTCCATCGCGACCGACGCCGGAAACTTCTTTATCCCGATGCGGGACGTGGTGGATTTTGAAAAAGAACGCGCCCGTCTGTCGGCAGAACTCGGAAAGGTCGAGACCGAGATCGGCCGTCTGTCCATCAAGCTCGAAAATCCGGGATTCCTCGCCAAAGCGCCCGCCGCCGTCGTGGAAGCGGAGCGCGGCAAACTCACCAAATACAACGAGACGAGAGCGTCGCTCATCGCCGCGATCTCCAAACTGAAATAAGACCGGGGCTTCGCTATGGATTTCAAACTTTCCGAACCGCTGACGCCCGACGCGTCAAACGTCAAAGAAGAAAAGAAAACGGTCGTTTTCGCGGGGCTTTACGAAGACTGTGCCGATAACCGGCAGATCACGATCCCGGAGGGGATCGTCGAGATCGGCGAAAACGCGTTCCGCGATTTTACCCATCTTGAAAAAGTCATACTCCCGAAATCTCTGCGGCTCATCTCCGCCTGCGCTTTCTCGGGTTGTACGAATCTGTCCGCCATCGCGTTTCAGCCGGGGCTTACCGCCATTCTGGACGAAGCGTTCTTCGGCTGTCCCTCCCTCACGTCGGTTATCCTGCCCGACACGGTCAGACGCATCGGCGAGGGGTGCTTCGAGGGCTGTGCCACGCTCTGTCGGCTTCATCTCTCCGAATCGCTCGAGATCATCGGCTCGGGGGCTTTCGCCTACTGCTTCAACCTGCGCGACGTCACCGTGCCCGACTCCTGCGTACTCATCGAATTCAACGCGTTTGCCAACTGCTTTGCGCTCGAAGCCGTAAAGCTTCCCGCCGGGATGCCCCTGCTCGAAGAATCGGTCTTCGAGGGCTGCCGCTCCCTGCGGACGGTGGATCTTCCCATCAAACTTTTCAAGATCGGCAGAAGCGTTTTCAAGGGATGCTCGTCCCTGACTTCGCTCATCCTCCCCGCCGCGCTCAAGGAGATCGGCTTCGACGCTTTCGCAAACTGTTCGTCCCTCGAACGCATCGCCATCCCGAAAGGTCTTTCCGCGATCGAGGACCCCGAACTCTTTGCGGGCTGTGACTCCCTTTCGGAGATCTCGTTCGGCGGTTCCGCCGAGCGGTGGGAGATGCTGACGCACGGTGTGACCCTGACAGTGGAAAAGTCAGACTGTCAGATCACGACGCCCCATCTGACTTTCCTCAACATTCCCGATGAATTACAAATGCCTCATATTGGATCATGACGATACGGCGGTCAACAGTACCGCCACTATTCACTACCCCTGCTTCGTCGAATACCTCGAAAAATACTACCCGCGATTCGCGGATCAATACACCCTCGACGAATATTTCAGAAAGAACTTCATCCCGGGTATCGTCGAACTTTTCCGCGACGAACTCGGCTTTTCCGAAGAGGAACTGAAAGCGGAAGAGGCCTATTGGGCGGCTTACGTAAAAGGCAAAATACCCACCGCGTATCCGGGGATCAAGGAGATCCTCGAGCGTTTTCGCGCGGAGGGCGGCATCCTCGTCGTGGACTCACACTCTTACACGGAGAACATTCTGCGGGATTACGAAAAGAACGGTCTGCCGATGCCGAACCGCGTTTACGGCTGGGATCTGCCCTCCGACCGGCGCAAGCCGAGCCCCCTCACCGTCCTCGAAACAATGGAAGATTTTTCCCTCTCCCCTCGCGAGGTCCTCGTGGTTGACGATCTCAAGCCGGGGTACGATATGGCGCGCGCCGCCGGCGTGGATTTCGCCGCCGCCGGATGGGCTTACGACGTGCCCGAGATCGAAGCGTTCATGAGAGCGCACAGCGACCGGTATCTCAAGACGGTCTCTGATCTTTCCGACGTTCTGTTCGGATAAGCACCGGCTTTTCAGACCGGATTACCGTATTGCGAATTTTCATATAAGGAAGAAAAAGCGTATGTCGAATTATGACATTCAACCCCTCGAAAACGTGTTCGGAAAGCCGGGCTATTATCCGCCTGCCGGCACGCATCCGCGCATTTACATGACCGAAAAGTCTCTGCCCCGCGTCCGTGATAATCTCTCGCACCCGGATCATAAGTTCGCGTTCGAGCAGATGATGACGCTCTCGGATACGGCCATTCCGAAAGACGATCCGACGTTCCGTCAGGAGATCCTCGACGCCATCCGCGCCAAGGCCCTGCGCGCTCTCCTGTACGAAGACGGAAAATACGCGGCGGAAGCCAAAGACGCCGTACTGTATTTTCTGCGCAACGTGATCGTGCCGAAGATCAACGACCCCTGCCGCGCGTACGGCGCTCTCATGTACGCCGCCGCCTGCGTGTACGACTGGTGCTTCTCTTACCTTTCCGCCGACGAGCGCGAAGAGATCGTTTTCCTCTGCGAAACGAAACTCGGCCCGCATTTTGAGGTCGGCTATCCCCCCGTCGGGCAAAGCAACTTCACGGGGCACGGCTGTGAAGCGCAGATCATGCGCGACTGGCTCTCCCTCGGACTCGCCGCCTACGACGAGCATCCCGATATTTACGAACTCATCGCCGGGCGCATCTACACGAAGATCAAGCCCGCCCACGACCACGCCTATCAGTCCGGCTCGCATTGGCAGGGAAGCTCCTACGGTCCTTACCGCTATATGTTCGACCTGACCGCGGAAGCTCTGCTCTACGCCGTCTCGGACGGTAAGTGCCACGTCTTTGACAAAAATATGGAAGAAGCGATGACGACCTTCCTCCACTATTTCCGCGCCGACGGCGAATTTTTCCGCATCGGCGACGATCCCCACGACAAATACCCCCGTTATCTCCGGGGCAAAGTCCATATCGACGCGCTTCTTGCCGGAACGATCTACAATAATCCGTCGTTCCGCGAATACGCTTACGAGAAAGAAATACCCGCGGATTTCGAGGTCGTGCTCGCCTTTGACGATCCCGCGATCGGCAGATCACCCGTCCGTCTTGCTGCCGTTCGTTACAACGGCTCGCCGCTCTGTCAATATATCGTCAAGACGAAAAACGGCGCGTCCGCCTACATGAAGATCGGCGAAAGTCTGTCGCTCAATCACGAGCAGAAGGACGCCGGCGATTTCATGATCTTCTACAAAGGATCCCTCGCCTCCGCTTCCAACTGTTACGAATACACCGACAGGGAGGGGAAAATCTACCGCTACGGCTCCGCCCTCGACTTCGGCTATAACAAGCAGACGATCTCGCACAACTGCGTGCTCGTCTTTGATCCCGACGAGAACTGCTACTGGAAAAACGCCGGCGGACAGAAAGTCGATAAAATCAACACATGGGAAGTCAGCGATCTCGAAGAATGGCTCAAAAGCGACGCTTATCACAGAGCCAAAGAGATCGCGCACGCCGACGCGACCGACGCCGACGGGGATTTTTCATTCGCTTATATCGCAGGCGATCTCACGAACGCGTACAGCGATAAGATCACGCACTACGAAAGACACATGCTTGCCGTCCGCGGCGACGACGCGCATCCGCTTTATTTCTTTGTTTACGACGGACTGAAAGTCAAAAATCCCGCCTTTGAAAAAACGTTTTTGCTCCACATGACCGACGAGCCGAAGATCGAGGGCAACGAAGTGCGCATCCATTCGTTCAAGTCCGGACGTCTCGACGCGACGACGCTGCTCCCGGACGGCGCAAAGCTGACCGCCGTCGGCGGCGGAGACGATCTCTTCCTCGTCCGCGGCGAACGTCTCGGAAAAGCCCGCAACAAAGCGGAGCATCCCGTGCGGGAAGACGGCTGGGGACGCGTAGAAGTCACGCCCTCCGCAGATACCGAAGAGACGGAATTTCTCCACGTTATGGTGGCGAAGGACGGGGACGCGGTGACTTTACCGGCAAAGAGCTACTCTATGAAGAACGGAGTTTCTGCCGCCGTGGGCGACGTCTGCTTCGTCCTGATCAAAGATCCGAAGCGCAAGATCACGCTTCCGGATCTGCCCGATTCCCTGTGCCGTATCTTCGTCTGCGGACTGCCCGCAGGGGAATACGACATTGACGGCGTCACCGCCGTCGTAAAACCGGGCGAGGGGCTTCTTTATATAAAACGGTGACATTTTCGGGACTGCTCCGGCAGTCCCGTTTTTCCTTTTGTCTTCCTTTTCTCCCACGGATCTTTGCGATCCATTTTATTTTTATAACTTTTCTGTAACTATTGATTTACGCGCAAAATTATGTTAGAATGGAAAAAAGAGGTGATTTTGTGCTATCCTTAAAACTCATCGCCGAAAACGGCGACGTCCGTTTTCACGCACACGGCACCGAGATCGACGAGACCTTTGAAGGCGAATATCTCCCCGGCGACAAGATCCGGGTGGAACTCGACGACACGCCTTTCGTCCGTCTGCAGCTCGATCCCGCGCTCGCTGAAAGCGTCGTGTACGTCCCGGACGGCATTTTTGACTTTACGATTCCTTTCGGTCACGAGAGAAACGCCTGCTACGGCAAAGACGCCTTCGGCGGTACTTCTCACCGGCTGAAAGCGTCCGAGCCGGACGAAACCGAAGCGTACGGCGAGCGGATGATCTCGAGAAACTCACACGACAGACACAACGTACCGAAGTATTTTCCGCACGCGGTCGCGAACTTCGTGACGCGGGAGGATCCCTGCTTCTTCGAGCGGAACGCCATCGACGGCGTCATCCGTCCCGAGAATCACGGCGACTATCCCTATCACTCGTGGGGCGGCGGTCTGCGGGAGGATCTCGAATACGAACTGCACTTCGGCACCGAATGCGAAGTGACGGAAGTCAAAGTGTATCTGCGCGCGGATTTTCCGCACGACACTTACTGGAAAGAGGCGGATATCGAATTCTCCGACGGAGAAAAGATCCACGCCGCTTTCGAAAAGACGGGCGACGGACAGGTCGTTTCGTTCCCGCCGAAAAAGACCGAAATGGTCAAACTCACAGGGTTCAGACAAATGCGGCTCGAGGACGGCTCGCTGTCTTTTGCGGCGCTGACGCAACTCGAAGTCACGGGACATTATATCAAAAAGGAGAATAAAGGAATGGAAGTCAGAGACGCATCCAACGCAAAGGACGTCAAGTATTACACCACAGACCGTCTGAGAGAGGAGTTCCATATCGCCAACCTCTTCACGAAAGACAATATCCGTATGGTTTACAGCCATACCGACCGTATCATCGTCATCGGTATGATGCCGATCAAACTCGAACTCAAGCTCGAAGCGGGCAAGGAACTCGCCGCGGATTATTTCCTGGAACGCCGCGAACTCGGCTGTATCAACATCGGCGGTGCCGGTGTCATTACGGTGGACGGCGAAATCTACGAAATGAATCCGAGAGACGGTATCTACGTCGGCAGAGGACATAAGGACCTCAAATTCAGAAGCATGGACGAGAGCAATCCCGCGAAGTTCTATATCACGTCCTGCCCGGCACACACCGAATATCCGACCGTCAAGATCGACATCACGAAAGCGCGCAAGGTGCCCTGCGGCTCCGTCGAGGACTGCAACAAGCGCGTCATCAATCAGTACATCCACCCCGAAGTCATGAAATCCTGCCAGCTCGCCATGGGTCTGACGCAGCTCGACGTCGGTTCCAACTGGAACACGATGCCCTGCCACACCCACGACCGCCGTATGGAAGTCTATCTCTACCTCGATATGGGACCGAACGACGCGGTCTTCCACATGATGGGCGAAGCCAAGGAAACGCGCCACATCGTCATGCACAACGAAGAGGCCGTCATCTCGCCCTCCTGGTCCATCCACAGCGGCGTCGGAACAAAAAATTATTCGTTCATCTGGGCGATGTGCGGTGAAAACCAGGAATTCGACGATATGGACCACATCGAAACCAAAGAACTCCGCTGACAAGGCACTCCCGGGCGGCACGCCGACACGGCGTTTTATGAAAACAGCCGCCGTTTTCCCACGGTAATTTTATTATTTGAGAGGATATAAACATGGAAAAGTACGAAAATTTCAGACTGGACGGTAAAATCGCCCTCATCACCGGCGCCTCCTACGGCATCGGTTTCGCCATCGCAAAGGCAATGGCTGCCGCAGGCGCCAAGATCGTCTTCAACGATATCAAGCAGGAATTCGTTGACAAAGGTCTCGCTTCCTACAAGGAAGCCGGCATCGACGCGAAGGGTTACGTCTGCGACGTTACCGACGAGGACGCCGTAAACGCCATGGTCGCGACCATCGAAAAGGAAGTCGGCAACATTGATATTCTCGTCAACAACGCCGGCATCATCAAGAGAATCCCCATGATCGAAATGAAAGCCGAAGAGTTCCGCCAGGTTATCGACGTTGACCTCAACGCGCCCTTCATCGTCTCCAAAGCCGTCATCCCCACGATGCTCAAAATGGGACACGGAAAGATCATCAACATCTGCTCCATGATGTCCGAGCTCGGCCGTGAGACCGTCTCCGCTTACGCGGCTGCCAAGGGCGGTCTGAAGGTGCTCACAAAGAACATCGCGTCCGAATACGGTCAGTACAACATTCAGTGCAACGGCATCGGCCCGGGCTATATCGCAACGCCCCAGACCGCTCCGCTCCGTGAAAGACAGCCCGACGGCTCCCGTCATCCTTTTGATTCCTTCATCGTCGCCAAGACGCCGGCAGGCCGCTGGGGCAATGCCGAAGATCTCGGTGGTCCCGCCGTATTCCTCGCTTCCGAGGCCTCCGATTTCGTGAACGGTCAGGTCCTCTACGTGGACGGCGGTATTCTGGCTTACATCGGCCGTCAGCCGTAATCTCTGAAAGGGCACTTTCATGAAAACATACGAACAGATCCGCAGCGAAAACCTCGCCTGGGCGGAAGAAACATTCAAGAAAATCGACAATAAAATGTCTGCCGTCACCCTCCGTTCCCGCGACAAGATACCGGACGGGGTGGATGAAAACGGCATTCACAAGAACCGCTTCCCCGATCAGAAGGACTGGTGGTGCAACGGTTTCTTCGGCGGTCTCAACTGGCTTCTCTACCACAAGACCGGCAACGAAGAATACAGAAAGACCGCAGAACGCAGCGAAGAACTGATGGAAGAGACGGTCGCGGAAAAGTACCTCAATATCCATCACGACGTGGGCTTCATGTGGCATCTGCTCAGCGGTGCCGACTACCGTCTGACCGGCAACGAAAAGTCCAAGATGCGCAACTTCTACATGGCAACGACGCTGATGGGACGTTTCGTGATGTGCGAGAACAGCACGGGATTCATCCGCGCCTGGAACTCCGCGCCCGATTCCCCCGTCGCCAACTGGAGCATCGTGGACTGCTTGATGAACATTCCCCTGCTCTACTGGGCGTCCGACGTGACGAAGGACGACCGCTATAAGCGCGTCGCCATGGCGCACGCCGATATGGCGATCCGCGACCATCTGCGTCCCGACGGCTCCGTCGTCCATATCGCGGAGCACGACCGTGTTACCGGCGAGTGCGTGAAAACGCACGGCGGTCAGGGCATCGGCGTCGGTTCCTCCTGGTCCCGCGGCTGTGCCTGGGCGCTCTACGGCTTTACGCTTTCTTACATTCACACGAACGAAGTGCGGTATCTCGACGCCGCCAAGCAGGTCGCCAACTACTTCATTGCCAACTGCTGTGACGACTGGCTTCCCCGCATCGACTTCCGCGCGCCCGCAGAACCCGTGTATTACGATTCCACCGCCGGTGCCTGTGCCGCCTGCGGTCTGATCGAACTCGGAAAACGCCTGCCCGAAAACGAGGGCGGTATGTATATGAACGCCGCCGTCAACATTCTTCGCGCTATGGGCGAAAAGTTCTGCAACTTTGATCCCGCAAACGATCATATGCTCGACTTCGGCTCCGTCCGCTATCCCTGCGACGGCGACCTCAAGAAAGCCGGCGTGCATATCTCGATCATCTACGGCGATTTCTTCTACACCGAAGCCGTCCTGAAACTGCTCGGCGACGACTTCCTCATCTGGTAAATACGATAACGCCGGCCGGGGTGAGCGTTCGGCAGAGACCTTTACAAAAAACGGGAAGACCTACGTTTATATCGACTGCGTACCGAACGGCGGCACCGTGACGTTCAATCAGAAAAACGTGAGAACGGCAACGGCGGAACCGACAGTCGCGATCTGAGTCGTCAAGGGCGGCGCTTCGTCCTCCGAAACGCTGACAGTCTCCAAGAGAACCGCCGAAAAATCGCAAAACGGGATCGCGAAGACTTTCGTTTCGTTCGCCGCCGTCAAAGATACGCTGAAAGCTACCCTCACCTTTACCGTTTCCGACAGCGGCGCCGAAAGAAACGTCGTCCGCCGAATGGACGGAGCGGTACTGATTTCCCGCGGGACGCGTGAAATACCGAAGAAAAGAGCGATAAATCCCGTACGAAAATCAGTTTTACCCGGATTTAAACGGGGGTTTTCGTAAGTTTTTGATGATTTACGATCAAAAAAGCCGCTGACGGCGGCATCCGCTTTCCCCGATGCATTCCCCGCAAATTCGGGAAAACACCTTGACAAAACCCGCATTTCGGCGTATAATTTTTACGTCGGGTCATATAGGAAAAACCGTGCGCATATCGTTTACCGACGGCGCCGTCCGCATCTTTGCCATTTCCTTTTGACCGATTGTTCCGTTATCCCTAAAAAATTACATACAGGAGGACATTATCATGGCAAAATCCAAGAAAGATTACTTTGGTCTTGACGATCTTGTAAGTCTGATCCTCGCGATCATTCCCGTCACTTCCTGGGCTTGCGGCGTTATCACCCGTTTCCAGGAGAAGAAGTACGTTGCCGCTCTCATCCGTGTGTTCGGCGGTTTCAACGTCATCTGGGTCCTTGACCTGATCTTCATGATCACGAAGAAATCCATCTGCCGTATCATCGACCTTTGATTTTCGATACCGGCAAAGGACGTTTTCCCATGAAGAAAAACGACATCATCTGGAATCCCGACGGTTGGACGATCGTCGAGATCGCCGACAGTTCCGCGCACAAACTCGAGATCAGCGCACTTGCCGAGAACGGTGTCGTGATCGAAGTCCGCAGACGCCACAGCCGTGGCGAAGAGGAGATCCTCAAGAAGAAGCTGGACGCCGATCACACCCTGCCTATGGCACTCGCCGATTTCAAGGAAGCCGTGGAAACGGGCGAACTTAAACTCAAATGAAAAATAGGACGGAGCGATCCGTCCTTTTTTCGTGCCAAAAAGCCAATGCCCGGGGTTTCAATCGTTTTTTCTCACCCCGTGTACCGACTTCCTGCTTTTTTATATCCTTTTTTCGTTTGCCGCCGCAAACGCCGCTCGGATGTTTTCATAGAAATATTGCGCCACGGCATTTGCCAGTTCCGTTTCTTCTTTTCCGCCGTTGATCAGAATACTGCTCCGGCAAGTCAGACTGTTAAAATACGAAAGCGTACCAAGTGTCAGAGAATCCGTTGGTTTTAATTCTTTTTGAAAATGGATCTGTGCACTCGTGCGGTCTAAACTCGCCGGCGTAATTGTTACCGTATAAAAGTCCCGATAATACCACTCACAAGAAGGAATAGCGTCTTTGTATCCGACGGTTTTATCGTCATAGACGGCAAATCCGTCAAATACACAATCCGCGCCCGGCAAGGGCACGCGTCTCACCTCTTGCGGCACCGACAGGGAAAAAAGTAGTTTGCTCATTCTGCTCCTCCGACAGGTTGTATCCGGTTTCCGAGAGGCAAAACCAGTGTCATCCCGTATGATGAACGTAAAACACACTTTACGCGTAAAAACAAAAAAGTGCGCCCCAAAAGGAACGCACCGAAAAACGCAGATCCCTTTGTTGTCACACAAATCTCATCAAAAGGCGTTTGGCGATTATCGAGAAACGAAATCCGCATTTTTGCCAATTCTCAATTTCTCGTAATAACTCAAAAAAACCCCGTAAGGAGTTAAACGCCATTTTATCATGATTCAATTTGTGTGACAACACTATTATAATCAAAATTGTCCCGTTTGTCAAACGAAATCGCAAAAAACTTCCGATCTTCCGCCCTCTGCCGCACGAAAAAACGAACAGCACAAAGTCATTCCGTTTCAAAAAAGGTGTGGAAAATGAAAAACGACTTGCAGAAGTCACCCAAACAACCGTAATTGTAATATTATTGCATTTATCAGGAATTACTATTGACATTAAGAGTATGATTTCGTATCATTAACGTGAGGAAAGGAGGGTCCGCTATGAAATTCAAAGAAAGTAAAAAAGCACGATCGTGCACTACATTCTTGAAAAAATCAACGAAAAGCAAAGCCGTCTTTCCGGACACGTCGCCGACGTGGAAGACGGCTTCACCAAGACGTCCATTCCGATCCGTCATATTTTTGAAACGGCTCCCATTTCGCGTTCACAGGCAAAACGCGTCGCCAACCGTCTGGAGCAGTTCGCCGACGTGGAACTGGATTTTGAGGGCGTGGATTTTATGGGACAGGGCTTTGCCCACGAGTTGTTCTCGGTATTCGCCGGTCAACATCCCGATATCCGTCTGATTCCGATCCACATGAGCGAATCCGTCAGAAAAATGTATCGTCACGTGACGGGAGAATAAAATAGTGCGGAAAGCGCGACGCGTTTTCCACACTATCAAAAAATATGTATTTTTGCACCGCGTGTCATGACATCGCGGTGCGTTTTTTGACTTTGAAACAAAAATAATACCGTTATTTGTTCTTCTTGTTTTTCGCTTTGCGTTCTTCGTTCATCTGTGCCATTTCGGCGGCGGTGACGGTCTCAATGCCTTTCGCTTCCGCCCAATCGGCGGCGCCCTTCAGAATGATTTTGAGGAAAGCACGGGGCGCGGTCGTGAGGACTTCCAGCGCGTCATCCGTGAATTTCACGTTACTGTCAAGACGGAGCGCGGCGTAACGCACCGACTCAAGGTCGATCTTGCGGTTCGCGATCTGGATCGCGTAGGGACGGCGGAACTTCGAGCACCAGAAATTCTTACTGTCACGGTAGCCCCAGTTCGTCGGGATCGGGCAATAGTTGGCGCGCGTCGCACCCTCCGTGATGGAAGCGGCGTATTTATCCTTGATGAGGATCTTGTCGATCTTGAGAATGAAATGCGCACCGAAGCGGGAGGTCACGCCGTTGAAATTGTGGTAAGGGAAGCCCTCGTAATCGTCGAGGACTGGATCGTTTTCCGCTCCGTCGAGCTCACGCCACCAGGAACACTCGAAGACCTGATACGCTTCGTTCAGGATCTTCGGGTAGGTTTCAGAGGGGTTTTTCTCCGCCATCTCGCCGTCCACCATCGTGAGACGGAAGTTCTTCATTTTTTCCTCGGGGAGATCTCCCGGGAATCCGCAGTCCACCGCCTGCGAGAAAGACGCTTTATCGGCGGGGATAAAATTGATCGTACATTTTCCGTGACGAAGAAGTCCCTTTGCCGTATTGCTCGTGTTACGGCATTCGAGCACCATACAGTAATGATCCTTACCGGCGATGTAATAAGGGAAAATCAGAGAGTACGAACCGTAGCTCGTCGTCTTTCCGTCCTCCATGAGCGTACCGATCATCGTCAGCGGCATCGGGAAGAAGCAACTCGACTGATAGAAATTGTCCCGGACTTCGATTTTTTTGAAACCTTGCGGCATAATGGATACCTCCGTTATTATTATGTATATCATATATCCATTATACACCTTTTGGGAAATAAGTCAAATCCCACCCGTTTTCTTTGAAACATTCTTGCAAAGAAACGGGAAATATGCTATAATGAACGGGAAATCACCCTGCCCGGCGGAAGCCGGGGAAAACCGCGCGTCATTTCCGGAGCGCGGCGATTGGAAAGGCAAGCATGACAACGATTGAAAACAAGACATTCGACGAAGAGCGGGCGCTTTATCACCTGCAGGACGCCGTCGTGAACAACGTGACTTTCGAGGGACCCGCCGACGGCGAATCCGCCCTCAAGGAGGGACGAAATCTCACGGTCTCTGACTGCCGCTTTGCTCTGCGGTATCCGCTCTGGCACGTGACGGACTTCACGGTGACGGGCGGTGTGCTCACCGAGACGGCGCGCGCGGGACTCTGGTACAGCCGCCGCGGCAGACTCGAAAACGTGAAGCTTCAAGGTGTCAAAGCCCTGCGGGAATGCGACGATATAGCACTTTTCGGCTGTTCGGCAGTCTCGCCGGAATTCGGCTGGCAATGCCGCACACTTTCCCTCACCGACTGCTCGCTGACGGGGGAATACGCCTTTTTCGGCAGCCGGAACGTGACCTGTGACAAACTCTCGTTCACCGGAAAATATTCGTTTCAGTACGTGGACGGTCTGACGATCCGGAATTCGACACTCGATACCAAAGACGCGTTCTGGCACGCGAAAAACGCCGTCGTCTCCGACTGTGAGATCAAGGGAGAATATCTCGGCTGGTATTCCGAAAATCTGACGCTCATCCGATGCCGCATTTCCGGCACGCAGCCGCTGTGCTACTGCAAGGGACTGAAACTCATCGACTGCGTCATGGATAACGCGGATCTCGCTTTCGAGTATTCCGACGTCGAAGCGGACGTCAAAGGCGGGATCGTCTCCGTCAAGAATCCTCGCTCCGGCCACATCACCGCAGACGCTATCGGAAGCGTCATACTGGGGGACGCGGTGTATCCTTGCGATTGCGATATCAAAACAAGAGACTGATTTTCAAAAAAAGAAGGGAGACCGTATGAGACCGATTTTTGATATTACGGAGGAAATGCTGTCGCTGGTTGCCGACATTTCCGAGCGCATCGGTCACCTCACAGCATCCCGTCGGAATCCCGGCGTTGTCCTGCGAAAAGCGAACCGTATCCGTACGATCCAGGGATCTCTCGCCATAGAACAGAATACTTTGACGGTGGAACAGGTGACTGCCGTTCTGAACGGCAAAACGGTGCTGGCTCCGCCCAAAGACGTCGCCGCCGTACAAAACGCCTATGAAATATACGAACATCTCGAGCTGCTGGATCCGACGAGTCAAAAAGATCTTTGTGCCGCGCACGGCGTGATGATGCGGGGACTGACGACGGATGCCGGTGCTTTCCGTACGATTCCCGTCGGAGTTGTCAATCAGAAGAACGAGATCGTGCATTTCGGAACGTTGCCGAATTATATCCCGAACGCGATGGAAGACCTTTTCGGTTGGCTGAAGGAGACGAATATTCATCCTCTGATCAAAGCCGCGGTCTTTCATTACGAATTTGAACTGATCCATCCCTTTTCCGATGGAAACGGAAGAATGGGAAGACTCTGGCATACTCTCATTCTGTCCGAATGGAATCCCCTCTTTTCCTGGCTCCCCGTCGAGTCCATAATCTCCAAACATCAAGAGGAGTACTACGACGCCATCAACGTTTGCAACGAAGCAGTCAACGATACAGCGTTCATCATCTTTATGCTGAACATGATCGTGCAAGCGTTGAGGGAACTATCGGAACAAGATGCGGAACAAGATAAGGGACAAGATGCGGAACAAGTTGACACCGAGTCTCTGCTCCGCTTTTGCCGGGAACCCAGAACCCGGCAGGAAATGCAGGCGTTCTGCCGTATGGAAAGCCGAAAGAAGTTTTGTGCCCGTATTCTTCATCCGCTTCTCGCCTCCGGCACGTTAATTATGACGATACCCGACAAAATAAACAGCAAAAATCAGAAATATATTTCAAAACAAAAACCGTAAACGTAATACGCACGGACGAAAAGAGCGCGGCAAATCAGAATCTGCCACGCTCTTTTTTATTGTTTTCTTCATGAAACTCTGCGGCGGTGAGACGAATCAGAAGTTCCGGATCGTCCGGCTGGATCTTCGCCTCGTGGGCGGCACGATTTCTCGAGATTTCCCCGCATTTTTCGCAACGGTGGATGATGATATAGCCGCGCCTCGGATCCGGCTCTGCTTTCACCGGGCGGAGAATGCCGCCACAGGGATTCGCTCTGTCGCCGGGGTTGATATCCACGTGGAGCGAACAAAGGCAGAAGGGACAGTGATTGCGCGACGTATAGCCGAGCGGCTCGACTTCTCTGCCGCAATTGACGCAGACGAAGCCGCCGTCGTTTTTGGAAAACCGTTTACTCTCCATCTTACTTCCCCACGCAGAAATTTTTGAAAATGTCCGCGACGATCTCTTCGCTCGCGCGCTTGCCCTCAAGTTCCGAGAGAATGCCCACGGCGATCTCAACGTCGGAGGAAGCGGCGTCGGCAAAGAGTCCCTGCCGATACGCAGAAACAGCGCGTTCCAAGGCGTCTTTCACGTTCAGAAGTGCGGCGTACTGCCTCGCCGAATAGACGATGGCGTCCTCTCCGATTTTGAGTTTTCCGTCGATAAACAGCGTTTCAATGAGGTTCGATAGGGGTTTTCGATCGCCACCGACGGCGGAAAGGGAGACGATATGAGGGGAAAGTGACAGAAGCGCCGATTCATCGAACGCTGCCGGCAAATCGCATTTGTTCAGAACGGTGACGACGGTTTTCCCGGATCTTTTCAGTTCTCCGATCAAGGTTTCGTCCTCTTCGGTCAAAGGGCGGGAACGGTCAAAGACGGCGAGGATGAGATCGGCTCTCCCGATCGTTTCGGCGGTCTTTCTGACACCGATCTTTTCGACGGGATCCGACGTATCGCGCAAACCCGCGGTATCGAAAAGCCGCAACGTGACGGCACCGGCACTCGCCGTATGCTCCAAAACGTCGCGGGTGGTCCCGGCGATCTCGGTGACGATCGCGAGATCCTCACCGACCAAAAGATTATAAAGCGTGCTTTTTCCGACGTTCGGTTTTCCGACAATCGCCGTAGCGACGCCGTCGGAGACGGAGCGCCCGGTCTTATAGGTGGCGAGCAAAGCGTCGGTTTCGCTTTCGATATCCAAAAGCCGATCGACCGTTTCTTCCTCGGTAAAGTCGCCGAGATCTTCATCGGGATAATCCACGCGCGCAAAAACGGAACTCATCACGCCGACGAGCTTTTCCCGCAGACCACCGATCGCACGGGAAAGGCGGTCACGGGACGGATTCGCCGCCAGGCGGATCTGCGTCAGATTTTCGGCGTCCAATAGTTTTCCGATCCCCTCGGCGTCCGTCAAAGAGAGTCTGCCGTTCGTAAAAGCACGGCGCGTAAACTCACCGCGTGTGGCAGGTTCTGCGCCGGCACGGAAGAGGGCTTCCAACACCGTTCTCGTCAGGACCACACCGCCGTGGCAGGTGATCTCGACCGTATCTTCACCGGTATAGGAGTGCGGTGCTGCAAAGCGTACCGCCATGCCGTCGTCGATCGTTTCGTTTTCATACACGACGTCGCCGTAAACCTGCATCCTCACAGGGCAAGCCGAAAGGGACTTTCCGCTCTTCGGGAAAAAGACCTTATCCGCGACGGCAAAAGCCGACGCGCCCGACACCCGGATAAGGGCAACCCCACCCTTGCCGGGTGGGGTCGATATGGCGGCTATCGTAGCGAACGGATCACTCATCGTCGGAAACGGCGTCGACGCTCTCTGCCTCGGCGCAGATCTCGGGCTTCTTGTCAGTCAGGAAAATGACGACCTTGCGGTTATTGTCCGAGCCGATCGAGTTGGTGGATACGCCCTCGATGCCGTGGATCTCGGAGTGGATGATACGGCGCTCGTAAGGCGTCATCGGCTCCAGCATCACGGATTTGTGCGTACGGAGGGCTTTTGCCGCCATGCGGCGGGCAAGCTCACGCAGGGTCTCTTCTCTCTTGGCGCGGTATCCCTCGATGTCGATCGTAACGCGGGATTTATCGCGTTCACCGTTGATATTCTTGTGGGCACTGGCAAGATTGGTCAGATACTGCAAAGCGTCAAGGGTGTCACCGTGGTGACCGATCAGCGCGGAAGCGTCCTCTCCTTTGACGATGATGCGGCGGGTGCCGTCCTCGCAGGCGTAAAGTTCCGCTTCGGCGGAAAGACCGATGTTGACGAGAAGTTTCTTGACGAATTCAAAGGAGAGATCCTCGCCGTCCTTCACTTCTTTCTTTTCCATTTTGAGCTGTTCTTCGGGGATCACCGCGCTGTGAGGTTTCTCCGGGCGGTTTTCCGGTTTCTTTTCACCCTCGGGACGGGGCTTGTTCTGTTTTTTCTCGGGCTTTTTGAAATCCTTTTTCGGACGGTCACGTCTCTCCGCTTTGTCCGGGATCTCAATATAAGCGCGCACCTGTGCGGGTTTTACGCCGATGATGCCGAGGATGCCTTTGCTCCCGGCGTGAAGCACTTCAAAATTGACTTCGTCGAGAATGTCGGCGCCGAGCGCGGCTCTCGCGTTTTCTTTTGCTTCGATAACGTCCTTACCGGTAGCAACGATTTCTTTTATCATAATGATGCCTTTCTCAGTTTTTCTTGTCTTTGACGTCGCCGACTTCGATACCCGATCCGCCTTTTCCGCTCTTCGCGGGCTTTCTCATATCGGGCAGGGTATCCGCGTCGTCTTCATCAATGTAATGAAGCGATTTGTATTTCGGAGGTTCGTTCATCGCCGAGCGCTGTGCTCTGGCTTTTTCTTTTGCCGCGCGCTCCATCTCTTTGAGTTCTTCCGCGGTATAGCGGGGCAGCGGCATGGTTTTCATAAGGATATAGGTCTGCGCGATACCGAGCAGCGACTGGTAAACCCAGTAAAGACCGAGCATCGCCGAGAAGTTGAACGCGATGATGAGCGTCATCGCGGGGAACATCAGTTCCATCATTTTTCCCGTCATCTGCGTCTGAGGATCACCGGCGTTCGGCTGGGTATTGCCCTGCCATCTCTTGGTCAGGAACATCGTCAGCCACTGGAATCCGGCGGCAAGGACGGGGATAAGGACCAGAATGCTGAAATCCTTAAGGGAGGGGTTCTGCGCAAGGTTCACCCCGAAAAGATCGAAGTTCGGAAGATTTTCGGGCAGGGAAATACCGACGGCACTCTTCATCGCGTTGATGAGAGCGATCTGTTCGGTGTTCGTGCCGTTGAAATCCATTCCCAACTGCAAGCAGTAACTCTCGATTTCCTCCAGCGACAGTCCGCAGATGTAAGAGAGCGGCTGACGGATGACGGCGTAGAGAATAATGATGATCGGGAACTGAAGAAGAAGCGGCAGACAACCGGAAAGCGGGCTGAAGCCCTCCTGCTGCTGCAGTTCCATCATTTCCTGCTGCATCTTCTGACGGGTGACGGGGTCGTTTCTGCCGGCGTATTTCTTCTCGATCTGCGCCATACGGGGGCGGAGTTTCGCCATGGCGATCTGATTTTTCTGTTGCTTGATCGAGAACGGCAGAAACACGATCTTGAAGACCAGAGCGTACAGAAGAAGCGCGAGGGCGTAGGAGCCCGTCAGACGGTTGAAGAACGAAAGCATCTTTCCGAACGCTACATAAATGACGCTCAAAGCACTACCGTCTTCTCCGCAAGAGCAGAGGAAAAGCGAAAGTGTCAAAAGCGCCGCAAAAAGGAATACGTGTTTTTTGGATCTCATTCTTTGTTACCTTTCGTATCGTCACAATCGGGACAGACCGTCTGCTTTTTGTTCGACAGTCCCTTGAGCGGGACGGGATCGTATCCGCCTTTACAAAACGGATTGCAGCGGAGGATCCGCCAAAATGTGAGTATCATCCCCACGAAAAATCCGCGTTTTTCAAACGCTTCTCTCGCATACGCCGAACAGGTTGGCGTAAAACGGCAGCAGCGCGGTTTCAGCGGGGATATGAATTTTCTGTAGAAATCAATGAGGGCGATCATCACGTACTTCATGACGCGTCCTCAAACATGGAGATGGCGGAAAATGCTTTTTTGAGTTCCGCCGCAATGTCGGTGCTCTTTTTCGTCTTTGCGGCACCGCGCGCAGCGATCACGATGAGGTATCCCGTCTTCAGCGGGCGCGTCTTCATCACCTCGGCAAGTCCGGCGCGCAGAATGCGCCGTACACGGCTGCGCACGACGGCGCCGCCGATCTTCGTCGAAACGGTGAGACCGATACGGTTCATCACGATCTTTTGCGGATGGGCTTTCGCCAACCGCTTCGCCTGATAATCCGGCAGTACGTAAACCGCCAGCGAGGGCGTCACCGCCCTTTTACCTTTCTCGTATGCCTTGTGATACAAATGGTTCTGACAAATCGCTTTGAATTTCATATCTCACAAAGAAACAAAAACCTTCGATAAAGCATAGCACCTCATCGAAGGTTTCGTCACTTCGTTCAATAAGTGAGACGGGCTCTTCCTTTGGCGCGTCTTCTTTTAAGAACTTTTCTTCCGTTTGCGGTAGCCATTCTCTTACGGAAACCGTGTTCCTTCATTCTTTGTCTTTTCTTCGGCTGGTAGGTTCTCTTCATCATCGGCACCTCCTTCAAATAATTTCACAAGCATGACAAGCAAAGCGTGATAATTATATAGTATTTTAATGGCTTTGTCAAGGGCTTTGCAAAAACTTTTTGCGGCAAGCGGAAGAAATCGGCGAAAATCCGTTTTTTCCGACGCGATTTTGCCAAGAAAACTCTTCGTTTCTCTTGACTTCCCCGCACGATTCCATTATAATATTTATCCGTAAAAGAAAAAACGACGGAGAGTTTCTTATGAACCAGGACATTGAAAGAATCCTCATTTCCGAAAAAGAGATCGACGAGATCACGACGCGCCTCGCCAAACAGATCGACGCGGATTACGCGAAGTCCGACAAGCGCCTGCTGCTCGTCTGCATCCTCAAGGGCTCCATCATGTTCATGAGCGAGCTGATGAAAAAGATCACCCTGCCGATCGAGATCGACTGCATGAAGGTATCCTCCTACGGCGGCAGTACCGTCTCGTCGGGTTCAGTCCATATCATCCTCGACCTGATCCGTCCCGACCTCGCCGAATGCGACATTCTCGTCATCGAGGACATCATCGATTCCGGCTCCACGCTCAAATATCTGACGGAATACCTGCTTCTGAAAGGCGCACACAGTGTCAATACCTGCACGATGCTCGACAAGCCCGAGCGCCGCAAGGTGGATTACACCCCGACCTACGTCGGACGGGTGATCCCCGACGAATTCGTCGTCGGTTTCGGTCTCGATTACGCCGAAAAATACCGCGCCCTGCCCTACGTGGGTATCCTCAAACGCGAAGTGTATGAAAAATAATAACCAGACCGTCGGGCTTTATACCCTCGGCTGCAAAGTCGCGCAATACGAGACGGAAGCTGTCAGGGAAGCCCTCGAGGCACGGGGTTTTTCCGTCCTGCCTTTCGAGGAGCGCTGCGACGTTTACGTCATCAACACCTGTACCGTTACTGCGGAAAGCGACAGAAAATCCCGGCAAATCATTCGACGCGCCGCCGCCAAAAATCCGGAAGCGATCATCGCGGTCTGCGGCTGTTATCCCCAGACATCTGCCAAAGAGGTCGCCAAAATCAAAGGCGTTTCCATCGTCGTCGGAAACAGAGACAAACTTCCCCTTGTCGATAAGATCACGGAAAGACTCGAAAACCCCCATCAAACCCCCGTCATCGACGTAAAGCCGCTGGAAGACGCCCCTTTCGAGGCGATGACGGTCAGAAAAGCACCGCGTACCCGTGCCTACGTCAAGATCGAGGACGGATGCGAATGCCGCTGCACCTACTGTGAGATCCCGAACGCGAGAGGACCCGTCCGCTCCAAAGCGCCGGAGGACGTGATCGCCGAGGTCGAAGGACTTTACAAAAGCGGAACCGAAGAGATCGTTCTGACCGGCATTGAAACGGCGTCCTACGGCATGGATTTTGAAAGATCCTATCGTCTGATTGATCTGCTCGAAGATCTCGACCGCCGGAAAAGTTGTGGGAGGATCCGCATGGGTTCTCTTTCCCCCGAAGTGATGAAACCCGATTTTATCGACAGATTATCGAAATTAACTCTCCCCGTCCCCCACTTTCACCTGTCTATGCAGAGCGGTGCGGACGCCGTGCTTTTCCGCATGAAGCGGCGTTATAACCGCGAGATGGCGCTCACGGCACTCGAAAGAGTGAGAGAAAAGATCAAGGGCGCGCAGTTCACGACCGACATGATGGTCGGTTTTCCCGGCGAGACTGACGAGGATTTTCTGCAGACGCTGGACTTTGTCGAAAAAGCGCGTTTTCTCGATATTCACGTTTTTGCTTATTCCCCTCGCCCCGGCACCCCTGCCGCGGCGTTTCCCGATCAAATCCCGCAGGCGATCAAGCACGAGCGTTCCGCCGCGCTGATCCGCAAGAAAAACGAGATCCGGGACAGTATCCTCGACGGGATCGTGACTTCAAAAAAGCCGCTCACCGTCATTCTCGAAACCTATGAAAACGGGGCTTACACCGCCCACTCCGACGCATTCATCGAGGTTTTGGTCAAGGAACGGGAGGGGTTTCACGGAAAAACCGCTGAGGTTCTCCCCGTTTCCCACAAGAACGGCGTCGTCTATGCCGACTTTATTTCCCTGTTATAATTTGCCTTACGGCTGAATGGAGTTACTTATGAACAATCAAGAAAAAACCATGGACAAGGTAGTCGCGCTCTGCAAGAACCGCGGTTTTATTTTCCCGGGTTCCGAAATTTACGGCGGCCTTGCCAACTCCTGGGACTACGGTCCTTTGGGCGTTGAATTCAAAAATAACGTCAAGCGTGCCTGGTGGAAGAAATTCGTCCAGGAATCCCCTTACAATGTCGGTCTCGACAGCGCCATCATCATGAACCCCGAAGCGTGGGTCGCTTCCGGCCACGTCGGCGGTTTCTCGGATCCTCTGATGGACTGCAAGCAGTGCAAAGCCCGTCACAGAGCCGATAAACTCATCGAGGACTACGCTTTTCAGAACAAGACCGACGATAATCCCGCCGCCTGGACCTTCGAGCAGATGGCGGCATTCATCCGTGAAAAAGGTATCGCCTGCCCGCTCTGCGGCGGTCATGAATTCACCGATATCAAAAAATTCAATCTGATGTTCAAAACCTTTATCGGCGTTACCGAGGACTCGTCCAGCACGGTTTACCTCCGTCCCGAGACCGCGCAGGGTATCTTCGTCAACTTCCCGTCCGTTCAGAGAACCACGAGACGCAAACTGCCGTTCGGTATCGCGCAGATCGGAAAATCGTTCCGCAACGAGATCACGCCCGGCAACTTCACGTTCCGCACCCGTGAGTTCGAGCAGATGGAACTTGAGTTCTTCTGCAAACCCGGTACCGACCTCGACTGGTTCCGTTTCTGGAAAGATTACTGTCACAAGTTCCTTCTCGACCTCGGCATGAAAGACGAAAATCTCCGTCTGCGCGACCACGACAAAGAAGAACTTTGCTTCTACTCGAAAGCCACGACCGACTTTGAGTTTTTATTCCCGTTCGGCTGGGGCGAGCTCTGGGGCGTCGCCGACAGGACCGATTACGATCTGACGCAGCATCAGAATCATTCCGGAAAAGATATGACCTATTTTGACCCGGAGACGAACGAACATTACATTCCCTACGTCGTCGAACCGTCCCTCGGTGCCGACCGCGTGGCTCTCGCCTTTCTCGTGGATGCTTACGACGAAGAGACCGTCGGGGAAAACGACGTGCGCGTCGTCCTCCGTCTGCACCCCGCTCTCGCACCGTTCAAAGCCGCCGTTCTTCCGCTTTCCAAGAAACTCTCCGACAAAGCGCTGGCGCTTCACGCCGATCTCGCGAAAGCGTTCCCCGTCGATTTTGACGAAACCGGCTCGATCGGTAAGCGTTACCGCCGCGAGGACGAGATCGGAACGCCGTTCTGTATCACCTACGACTTCGACAGCGAAAACGACGGCTGCGTGACCGTCCGTGACAGAGACACGATGGAACAGGTCCGTCTTCCGATCGGCGAAGTCAAAGACTATATCGCCAACAAAATCGTGTTCTGATCGATCGGGATATACCGATCTTTGCCGCGCCCGCACGGGCGCGGTTTTTATTTGCTTTTTTCACCCGCGTATGTTATAATAAGAAAAAAAGGGAGGAAAAACCGTGGTTATTGTCATTACCAACAATCGGCTTCTCGGGCAGAGGATCCGCTTTGAGTTGACTTTCGCAGGGGTTTCTTCTCTGATACTCTCGGGGCACGACGCTTTCGACTTTTCTTCCGTCACGCAAGAGGACACCCTGCTGCTCGATGTATCGTCGGATATTTCCGCTGCCCGTTACGCCGCGTCGTTTTGCCGTTTCTCGGGAGTCTTTCTGCTTTCGGAAAAAGAGGAAAACGTCAAAGGATGCAAGACTCTGCGACTGCCCTTACCGATCGGCGCTCTCAAAGGCGTACTGGAGAAAAAAGAAGCGGTGCTGCTGTTTCCGGAGGGAGAAAACGGTTCTTACGTCCTTTTGGACGGAGAAAAAGTCGTGCTCTCCAAAACCGAATACGCCCTGCTGAAGACTTTGTACGACGCCGGCGGCGCGTACGTCGGAAGAGACACGCTTCTCTGCTCGATCTTCGGGGACGAGGTGTCCCAAAGCGCGCTCAACGTGTATATCCACTACCTGCGTAAAAAGCTCGAAAAGGGAGAAAGACGACTGATCCTCTCTTCCCGTACCGGGGGTTACGCTCTGAAACTGTAATCATTTGAGAAAGGAAAAACGTATGCTGACGATTCGGGAAAACGGACTGACCACAGACACCGATCAAATGCTGTTTGCCGGCATAAAAGCAGCGCTTGCCGACGGGAAACAGGTATTTCTCATCGTGCCGGAGCAACAGACGCTGGTCGCGGAAAAAGAAGCCATCGACCGGCTTTCTCCGTCGGACACGCTTCGTTTTGAAGTCACCAATTTTTCCCGTCTTTCCAACACCCTTTTCCGTCGGCTGGGCGGCGTCGCCGTCCGTTACGCGAATCCGGTCTCCAAAGCCGTCCTCATCTGGCGCGCGCTCTCGGAAGCCGCCCCGGAACTTTCGGTGGATATGGCAAGACCGACCGCCGCAAACGTAGAGGAAACCGCAAGAGCCATCTCGGAGATGCAGTCACTCGGCCTTGACGCCGAAACGCTCGCCGACGCCGCAAAAACCCCCGTGATCGCCGCATCAAAGAAGTTACAAAGCAAGCTTCGCGACCTTTCTCTCATCCTCTCGTCATACACCGCTTTGACCGAAAAAGGATTTGCCGACGCCGCCTCGGACCTCGGTGAAATGAAAAACAAACTTCTCGAAAACCCGGAAGTATGGAAAGGTACCGCCTTTTTCTTCGACGGATTCACCTCGTTTACCGAACCCCAGACCGCGCTGATCAAAACGCTTTTGCCGAGAGCCGATCTGACTTTTCTTCTCACTCTCCCGAATTCCGACCGTGACGCCTATATTTACGCCGAGACGCGGAAGACGGAAAGCACGCTGCTCTCCCTCTGCGATCTCGCCGCAGTCAAAGAACCGATCGAAAAAAGGCGGATCGTGACGGACACCGACGACCGTCTCGCCGACCCGGGCTTTGACACCGTCGCCCGAAACCTGTGGCGGTTTTTCCCCGACGCGGATCACGAAACATTCTTGCACACCGAAAACTATATCCGTATGTATGAAGCGGATTCCCCCTATGAGGAAGCGGCTTTTATCGCCTCCGATATTGCGAAGAGGGTATACGGGGGGGCTGAATACTCCGATTTTGCCGTCATCGCTCACGATGCGTCCTCCCTCGACGGCGTTCTCAAAGCGACGCTTTCTTCCGCCGGTATTCCCGTGTTCATCGCGCAAAAGCGAAAAGTGACGGCTTACGAACCGTTCATGGCGATCCGGGCGGCGTACCGGGCGATCCTGTCCGGCTATACCCCCGAGGACGTCATGACGTTTGCCAAATGCGGTTACGTCAAGGCGTCTTACTACGATATTTCCGAATTTGAGGTTTACGTCAAACGGTATAAGATCAAGGGGGCATTTTTTGCCGCGCCCGAAATGTGGAGCATGAATCCGCTCGGCTATCAGGAGCGGATGCCGGAGGACGCCGCGGAAACCCTGCTTCGTATCGACAAAACCCGTCACGCCGTCGTCGATCCTCTTCTTATGCTCGCCGAAGACACCGAAAATGCCGCGACCGTCAAGGAACACGCGGCAGCGCTTTTCCGATTCCTGACACAGATCGGTATGGAGGAAAAACTGATCGAAAAAGCCGACGCGCTGAACGCCGCGCACGATTTTTCCGCCCCCGACTATTCCCGTCTTTTCCCGATCTTACTCGACACGCTCGACGCGATCGCGGACTCTGCGGGAGAAGTCAAGGCGGACGGGCGGGAGTTTTCGGAACTCCTTTCGATCGCCTTTTCCGCCGCCGATATCGGCAGGATCCCCGCCGCGTTCGATGAAGTTACCCTGGGTATCGCCGATACCTTGCGCATTGCCGGCAAAAAATACGTCTATCTCGTTGACGTGAACAACGGCGTATTCCCCTCGAACGCCAAGGATTCGTCGCACTTTTCCGACAAAGAAAAAAAGCTTCTCGCCGACGCCGGTCTTTCGACATCCCTCGGTGAGGAAGTGCGTATCGCGAGAGAACGCTTTTCTTTCTCCCGCGCTTTCGTCTCGGGTTCGCAGGGCGTCACTCTCATCACGACGAAGAGAAACGCCGCCCTCAAAACGCAGAAACCGGCAGAGATCCTCCACAAGATAGAAGAAATGACGAAAGGCAAAATCAGGGTCTCGCCGATCTCCGCCCTCGGGATCGCGGAATCCGTCTATTCCCCCGTCTATGCCGTCAGTCGTCTCGCGTCGGATAAAAAAGACGCCGCCTCCCTGCGCGAAGCTCTCGCGGCGACCGCCTACGGCGCGCAGATGAAAATGTCGGAAAATATTCAAAATAAGGATCTTTCGCTTTCCCCGGAAACGGCAAAAGGATTGTATCCCGATAAAATGACGCTCTCCGACAGCCGTCTTTCCAAATATGCGAACTGTCCTTTCTCCCATTTTTGCCGCTACGTGTTGAATCTCGACGAGCAGAAAGAAGCCGCCGTCGGCGCCGTGAATATCGGTAACATCGTACACGAGGTGATGGAACGGTATTTTGCGGAAGTAACCGCGTCCCCCCACTTCCAGGAAGAAAACGGAGAAAACAGTACGCCCGTCTATCGTCCTCTGCCGGACGACGAAAGAAAAAGCAAAGTGGAAAAGATCGCCAGAGAAGCCACGGACCGTCTCTTCGGTCAGGACAAACGGCCGTCGGTACAGAAGGCACATTTTCTTGAAAGACTGATCGGCGCCGCCGACCGGCTGGTTGATTCGGTATCCCGTGAACTGGATCGGGAAAACAACCGTTTTTACCCCGTCGCTTTTGAGCTGAAGATCCAAAACGGAAGCGACGCTGTCGAGCCGCTCGTTCTCCGGGACGGAACCAAGGAAACGAAGATCATCGGAAAAGTTGACCGCGTGGACGCCCTCACCGCGGGGGACACCGTCTATCTGCGCGTTTTGGATTACAAGACGGGACACAAGACCTTTTCACCGAAAGATCTCGAAAACGGCGTCAATCTGCAAATGTTCTTATATCTGCGCTCCATTCTCGAAAGTCAACATTTCGCGTCCCGCTTCCCTGCCGGGAAAAAACTCAAACCGGCGGGCGTGTTTTATGTTCCCGTTTCCCCGGACGGCACTTCCGTCGATTCTCCTGCCGAGGCGAAAAGCATCCGTGAGAAAAACACGGCAAAATACCGGGGTATGGTGTCGGAAGAGCCCGTCGTCCTCAACGCCGTCAATTCCGATTATTTCAAACTGACGTTTACGAAGTCGGAAGCTCCGGACAAAGTGTCGCAGACGAAGATCTTTTCCGACGGGAAATGGGAAGAAATGCAAAATACCGTCGAAACCCACGTCAAAACCGCGTCAAACGAGATGCGCAGCGGAAAAATCCAGGCATCGCCGATGCTGATGGGTCATCGTTCTTCCTGCGATTACTGTTCTTTCCGTTTTGTCTGCCGCTCCGTGATTTGAGTTGCGGGCGTCGGATGATTCCGTAAAAACAAAATAAAAAAGCGGCAGCAGATCGACCGTGCTGTCGCTTTTTTGACGGGCAAAGCCCGTTCCCGGAAATCATGCCTGCGTGTTTCTCGGAATGAATGAAAGCAGGTATGCCGTCGGAAACGGACAATGGATGATACCATCAGAAAATCAGATGATAAAGATAATAGAAGAGCGGAACGAACGCAAGCGCCGGCAGAAGATTCGCGACTTTGACCTTCGTGATCTTCGCCATATTCATACCGATGATCGCGATGAGAAGATTGCCGACCGCGATCAGTTCTTGAAGCATCGGTCCCTGCGTGACGTCCCCGAGCAAGCTCGCAAGGAGCGTGAAAGCGCCCTGCACCGCAAAGACGGATACGGCGGACAAAGTCACACCGATCCCGAGGGTCGCCGCAAGCATCGTTGAAGTCACCCCGTCGAGGATCGCTTTCAGAAAATAGGTATCATGCTTTCCCGACAGTGCCGATTCCAGCGCGCCGACGATCACCATGGCACCGACGCAAAACAGAAGCGAAGCACTGACGAAGCCCTCGGCGATTTTCCCGCGCGGCGCGGTCTGCCCGTCTGTTTCCTCTTTTTTTCCGTGAAAGAGGACGCGCTCCGTCCAATTGCCGAAGCGCTCGAAGAGCGCGTCGAGATCAAGAAGCGTGCCGACGGCGACACCCGCGACAACGGAAAGGACGAAAACGATCGTGTCCTGCGTTTGGATCGCGCCGGCAATGCCGATGACGACGATGGCAAGTCCGAGCGACGTCAGAATGGCGTCGGTGAGTTTTGCCGACAGTTTTTTGGAAAGCAACGTCCCGAGAAGACCGCCGATCACGACGGTAAGGGCGTTGACAAAAACACCAAGATACATATTTCCTCCGGGGAAAAAGCCGTCTTTTCGATTTCGCGGAAAAGACGGCTGATTTCGTTTTTAATGCCTGTCAGTCAAGAACACCGGCAAGGGGTTTGACGTCGAAGCGCGCCGCGAGACCTTTCAGGATCTCGTCGGGAATGACGTTCGGCTCGTGACCGAGCGTGAGCATATAGATCTCGGCGGTCTTCTCGACCGTTTCGATCAGTCCGAAAGTCTCGTCCATATCGCGGCCGGTTCCGTAAATGCCGTGATTCGACCAGACAACGAGGCGGAAATCTTTCATCTTTTCCGCGGTGGCTTCGCCGATCTCGTTGGTACCGCAGACCATGGCGGGCAGGATGCCGACGCCGTCGGGGAACACGACGATGGCTTCGGTATTGGACTGCCAGAGTTTATGCGTAAAATCCTTTTCATCGCGGGGACATACGGCGTTCATCGCGATGGTGTAGGTCGGGTGGCTGTGCATGACGATCCGGTGCGCGGGATCTTTTTCCAGACGGGAGATATGGCTCATCATGTGTGCCGGGAACTCCGAGGTGAACTTTCCGCCGTCGGCAAAGCCCCAGAGAAGCTCCGCGGTGGTGCCGTCTTCGGCGATCCTTACGATACCGAGATTGTTTTCGGGATCGAACTCCACGTTCTTGAAATATTTGCCGGTACCGGTGACGATGAAGATCTTGCCGATCAGGGCTTTGGCGTCGAAACCGGTCGGGATCGTGCGGATGACTTTCGACAGGTCGAGATATTCGGCAACCTCCTTTTCATCGAGCAGGTAACTGATGTTGCCGCCGTTGCGCTCGTCCCAGCCGAGGCGGTACATATTGGCGGTGGCTTCGCACATTTCCTCTACGAAAGGCGCATCCATGATGTTTTTGCGAAAGAGTTTCATAATCTGTCTTCCTTTTAATATGTTGATTTTCAATAGTAATGAACCGTCAAAGCGTCCCGATCCCGAAGGAGCGGAAAACGATCTCTCTGCCCTCGGAAAGCGAGGAAACGGCACCCGTGCCGATCATCTGCATCAGAAGATTTCCGATCGCCGTGGCTTCTGTCGGTCCGGTGACGATGGCTTTTTTCGTGGCTTTCGCGGTGAGCTCGTTGAGATATCCGTCACGGCTTCCCCCACCGATGATATGCAGACAGTCATACGCGTTGCCCGTCAGTTTTTCGAGCGCCGCGAGACTTTCGCCGTAATTTTCGGCAAGACTGTTATAAACGCAGTTCAAAAGTTCCCCGAGAGACAGGTCGCGTCCCACCGCTGCTCTGACCTCCTCCGTCATGGAGACGGGGGCAAGAAAGCGGGCATCGTTAACGTTGACGCGTTCGGAGACGGGATTCTCCCGCGCCATTTTCTCCAACGTGCGAAAATCGTACGCATCCCCGGTCTCGTGGCGGATCTGCTGGATCATCCAGAGCCCCATGATGTTTTTCTGAAGACGGAAGCGATAGCCGAAGGCACCCTCGTTCGAGTAACCGTTATCCGCGGCGGAAAGCACGGTATAAGCCGCGTCCTGCTCCACGCCGAGAAGCGACCAGGTGCCGCTTGAAATATACGGTTCCTCCCCCCGGAGAGGTGCCGCGATCACGGCGCTCGCCGTGTCGTGGGTGGAGGGAAGGACGACTTTTGCGCGATAGCCGACCGCCTGTGCGACGGAATCGCAAAAATCACCAAGCACGGTGCCGGGCATCGTGAGTTCTCCGAAAAGCGAGGCGGAAAGCCCCAGCGCCGTGAGAATATCGGGATCCCAGGTGTGGGTTTTCGCGTTGACCATACCGGTCGTGGTGGCGTTCGTGTATTCGTGGGCCTTTACTCCCGTCAGGCGGAAATGGAAATAGTCGGGCAGCATAAGAAAAGTTTTTGCTTTTGCCGCGCGGCCTCTTCCGACGTCATCAAAAAGCTGATACACGGTGTTGAAGCTGTTATACATGATGCCGGTTTTGGCAAACAACTCGGCAAACGGCATTTTTTCATGGAACAGGCGGGAGGAGGAAAGCGTCCTGTCATCGCGATAGCAGAACGGCGCGTCGATCGGCTCATCCCTCTCGTCGAGGAGAACGTAATCCACGCCCCAGGTGTCGATCCCCACATACGCGGGGGCGCAACCGAGTTCGCCGGCGCGTTTCAACCCTGCCAGGATCTCTGTGAACAGTCCCTCAGCGTCCCAACGGAGAACGCGCGTACCACCCGCGTCCGTGGTCTTCGGACCGTTGGCAAACCGATAGATCTCTTCGGTCACCATTTTTCCGTTTTCGAGGTGTGCGAGAATATGTCTTCCCGAGGAAGCACCGATATCGACCGCCAGATAATAGGTCATGACAGACTCCTTTGTTCGTAATTCCCAACTATCATAGCACATAGCGGCGGCAAAGTCAATATGCGTGAGCGAGCGCGCGAAGAAATTTCTTCTCTCATCTTGACTTTGGGCGTCCGATATGTTATACTTGCCGTTGGATCGGGAACGGTTGCTCCGGCGCTCCGAAAATCCGTTTCAAGAACAGCGTCCACGGTTTTCCGTGGGTATTCAGCCGATCCGATAGCCGTCGCCCGAACGACTCTTCCCTATAAACGGTACAAAAAAGGACCATTAGCTCAGTTGGTTAGAGCAGCCGGCTCATAACCGGTCGGTCCAAGGTTCGAGTCCTTGATGGTCCACCAGAAAACCCCCTCCACCCGGAGGGGGTTTTCTGATGGGTCGCCAAGGACGAGAACAGAGCCGGTACAGAGCGGACTTCCGGTGGATGTCCGCGACCGGCGGCGACCAAAGCCGCGCAGTTCGCGGCTGCGACCGAGTCCTTGATGGTACCCCCTCCACCCGGAGGGGGTTTTCTGATGGGTCGTCAAGGACGAGAACAGAGCCGGTACAGAGCGGACTTCCGGTGGATGTCCGCGACCGGCGGCGACCAAAGCCGCG
>JAZLLY010000005.1:0-36103 GCA_045598385.1 Eubacteriales bacterium
GAAAAAAGCGCCCGAAAGGGTGCTTTTTTCGTTGGTGGAGCTGGCGGGAATTGAACCCGTGTCCGAAAACTCCTCAGCACAACTTTCTTCGCAGACAGTCTGTCTATGCAATTCCCGGAGTGCGCCGCCGACAGACAGGCAATTCACCCGGTATTCTTTTTTTCCGTGGTCGGTACAAAGAAAACTCCCGACGCACTTTCACGACTCATTTGACGCTCGGCCGGAGTCGTCGTCCTCTCCGACGGAACGGGTGGCACTTCTGTGCCACGGCACTGCCCTATCCAACGCCCGAAGGCGTCAGAAGTCAGGCAGCCATAGCAACTTTAGAGTTGTCGTTTGTTTTTAAGTTTGAGCAGGTTACGGGATTGCTCAGCCCGCTGCGCTTATCGTACCTCAGAATCCCCGTCGAAACCAATCAGCCCCGTGGGATGTACTGCTATTATATCCAAAGGAGGGGGAAAAGTCAACCGCGTTTTTTGTTTTTTCGGTTTTTTATTGACACGAACCCGTTTTTGTGTTATTCTTGTTTTCAGTTTATAATCGACAAAGGAAGACGATATGAGTATCCCCCTGACGTTTTTCGGTTACGCGCTTTCGCTGATCCTCGAAACGGTTTTCCTCGTTTTCGGCATCCGGCATCTCTGGCGGCATCCTCTGCGCGCGCCGAAGCACCTCGAACTGTATTATCTTTGCGCTATCGTTTTATGCTACGGACTGAACGTTCTTGAAAAACTCGTCCCGCAGGGCGCCGATGCAAAATGGTTCTATCTGATCCACCCGCTCGGTAATCTCAGTCCTTTTCTCTTCACGATGGCTTTTTTCGCCATTCTTCTTCCCGAACGCGACAGAGTCGTATTCCGCACCGTCGCCGGGATCATGTGTCTTGCCATGATCGGCGCGGGATACTACAACTCGCTGACGCGGCTTTTCATGGCGGAGCCGTGGCTGTATACCTGCATCGTATTCGACAATTTCGGACATATCCTTTTCGGCCTTTACGGGTTTTATATTCTGCGAAACCGCGTGGTCATTTACGACAGGAAAACAAAGATCTTTTCCTGTTCTTTCGTCCTCGGGACGGCGCTTCTCATGCTCATTCTCAACGCGATCTTCGGCACTTCTTTCTTCGGTCTGAATCTCTACGGGAATCACAATATTTACAATCTTGTACTGACAAAAAGTTCCGCGCTCTCCGCTGTTCTCTACTTTATCGGTCTTTCCGGGCTTCTCGCGATCGGATGGCATTTCGCGGACGTGATTCAGAAAAAAGCGTCGCAAAAGGACGGAAAAGAGGGGGAAATACGCTATGCTCGGGTATAAGATCCTGCTTTTGTTCGTTCTGCTTTTGACGGGGCTCGGCACCGTTTCGGTCTTTCGCCATCCCCGGCGGCTGCCCCTGCCTATCCTGCGTGCCATCGGGGTATTTCTCTTCCTTCTTTATCTTCTCCCGTGGATTGAGACGGCGACAAATTACCAAAAAGAAAGCCCCGTACTCGCCGCGATCGGCCCGTTTTACAACCTCGTACCCCTTTTGTTCCTTTTGGTTTTGATCGCGCCTTTTCTTCCGTTTTCGGGGATCCGCCGCTTTCTTTATCTTTTCGTTTCCCTGTGCGCGCCGATCCTCCTGATCAACGGGATCGCCACGCTCCTGTACCACATGAAAAACACCGTGAATTTCAACGAGAGGACCGGACTTTTCGTGATCGGTCAGATCTGCATCGTTCTTTTCGGGCTTTCTCTCGTCCGCGGCCGCACGGTGCGGATCGGTCTTTCCGGGATCCTCGCCTCGCTCGCGGTATCGCTCGGACTTTACGGGGGGATCGCGCTTATCAACGCAAAAGCCGGCACAAACGTATTCGGTTTATCCCCGGGAGAGGGCGCCTACGTTCTTTTACCCTCACTCCTGACGGCGACGCCCGCCGTCCTCTTCTCCCTGAACTTCGCCCTCCCCGCCGTTTCCGTCTGTCTGAGCGGGGCGGTCTATATGTTCATACAAAAGAAAACGGCACCCGACGAAACGTGACTGTCGGGTGCCGTTTGTTTTGGATCTTTAAGTATTCTTTGCTTTTTCCGTGAAACGGTGCCACGCTTTCGCGACGCCGACGTAGCCGTAATACTCCAGTACGGCGAGGGCGGCGAAGACGAAAAAGACGAAAGCGAGATAACCGACGGAGAACGTCGTGCCGAAGACCGTGAAGCTGCCGACGTTGATGGCATCAAAAAGCGCGGAAAGCGCCGGGACGGGACACGTCAGCGTATAAAAGTAGTTCGCGTCGTTGAAAAACGCGTGATTCAGATTTTCGTTCGGCAGAAGAACGCCGTTCGCGATCGCGTTCAGAAGGACGCACCCCGCGACGTAGGCGGTATAGCCGGCGCCGAAGTGCAGCAGTCCGCGTTTTCCTTTCGGCATTTCAAACAATCCGAGCATGACGTACAAGAGCGGAATGATGTACACGAAGGTATGCTCGACGAAATAGTGCATCGCCCAAAAGCCGAACATCGGCGTTTCTTCCGTCACCGTGGCGATGGCGATGATACATCCCGCCGAATTCGCGATAAAGATGAAATCAAAGAACTTCTGCGAGCGGAAAAACAGAAGAATGACGAAAAGATAAGCGGCGAGATTACAGAGCTGGAGCGGCAGACGTTTCACGGTGACGCCGTGCCAGTAGATCGAGTTGTAATGCGTGAAAAGATACACGGTAAGAAACGTCATAACGGCGTTTTTTTCTTTTTTGTCCGAGTTACGGTACAGAAAATAGATGCCGAGGAGCAGACCGACGATCAGAGCGATCCAGAGAAACTGCAAGGGGTCGCCGATCGTAATGACCTTTTCTCCCTCTCCGAAGAGCGCCCCCTGCGTGAGAAACGGCATGGTACAGACGGCACCGACGAGGGTATGCTTGCTCACGTCTTTTCCGATCGGATCTTCCGTTTTGATATCCCCATGCAGGGCAAGCGTCCCGACGGCGACGGTCAGAGTCAGTTCCAGAAGATAACCGCAGATCCGCCATCCGGCAGGCAGGTCAATGCCGTAGTTCCACACCTCCGCCGGCAGATCCGACGTATAACAGAGGAGCGTCGGCGTCAGGAAAAAAAGAGAGATCGCCGTGACGGGGAGGGCGACGGTCGCCGCTACACGCCGCATGGCAAAAGAACCCGTCAACGCGTAGGTAACGGCGGTGATCTCCGAAAAGAGAACGCCCCAGCGAACGAACGCCAGCACGACGCGGTTTTGGGCAATCAGAGGATCGACGACGTCGTTATAGCCATAGATCGCGGACGGAAAGGCGTCCGAAAAATAACCCTTGAAACCGATCAGGGCGAAGAGAACGGCGCCGAGGACGAACAACATCGGAAAAGACTTGTTTTTTCTTTTAAACAAGCACGTGAGCGCGACGAGAACCGCCGCGCCTGCAAAAGGTATCCAGACGTAAAGCATGAGATCTATCCTTTTCTCAAAAAGTCAAAAGTTTCTATAAAGCGTTTTCGGTCTTATTGATTGGAGTCGATATACGGGAGATAAGCGCGAAGATAGTCGATGCCGGAAAAGACGGTCGTAAACGCCATGATGCCCATAAAAACGTAGGCAACGACGTGCGTCTCTGCCGAGAACGGGAAGACGAGACTCTCGAGGAGAATGGCGACGGTGCCGACCATCTGCGAAACGGTCTTGATCTTTCCGAAGATCGAGGCGGCGACGACGATCCCCTCTTTGTTGGCGACAACCAGACGCAAGCTCGTCACGCCGAGTTCGCGGAGCAGGATGAGAAGAATGACGAACATGAAGACGAGCCCCTCGGTCTTATCCGCTTCGGCGTCCGAAAGGAACATCAGAGCGTCAAGAGAAATGAGAGAGGACAAAACCATGAACTTGTCCGCCAAGGGATCAATGAATTTTCCGAAATCGGTGATGAGATTATATTTGCGTGCGATCTTGCCGTCGAGCATATCGGTCAGGGCGGTCAGAGCGTAAATGATCGCGGGGACGAGAAGCCCCCACACGGGGATCTGCCGCATAAAGAGAAGCGTGGCGACGAACGCGGGGACGAGGACCACGCGCAAGAGCGACAAGGTATTCGGTACGTTGAGTGTGCTTTTTTTCATAGTTTCATCCTACCTTTTTTTATTCTTCGGCTACGCCGAAAAGATCATAATCCGCGGCGTCGGTGATACGTACTTTCGTAAAGGAACCGATCGCCTTTTCCGTCCCGGCGGTGAAAAAGACTTTTCCGTCCACGTCGGGGGCGTCGGCGTACGTCCTGCCGGTATAGACGCCCTCTTCCCCGTCGTAATCCTCGACGAGAACCGTGTAGGTCTTTCCGATCCGGCTTTTTGTATATTCTTCGCTGACGGTGAGCTGTGTCTGCATCAGAACGTCGTAGCGATCCTGTTTAATCTGTTCGTCAATCTGTCCCGGCAGAAGCGCCGCCTCGGTATCTTCCTCCGCCGAATAGGGGAACGCGCCGAAGCGCTCGAACTTCGCTTCCTTGACGAAAGCGCAGAGTTCCTCAAAATCGGCGTCGGTCTCGCCCGGGAAGCCGACCATGGCGGTGGTGCGGATGACGACGTCCCCGACCTCTTCCCTGACTTTTTTGACGACCTGCCGGATCAGGGCGGAGCCGCCGTGGCGGTTCATCGCCGTCAGGACGGGATCGGCGATATGCTGGATCGGCAGATCAAGGTACGGCAAGAGTCTGTCGTTGTTCTTCATCTCGGACAAAAGATCGTCGGTGATCTTGTCGGGATAACAGTAAAGAAGCCGGATCCAGGGGATATTCGTTTCTTTCGTGATCGCGCGGACGAGGTCGGCAAGCCGGTATTCCCCGTACAGGTCGAGCCCGTAGCGGGAGGTGTCCTGCGCGATGAGGTTGACCTCCACGACGCCCTCATTCTCCAGTTTTTTGGCTTCCGTCACGATGTCCTCGATGGGACGGGAGCGGAACTTTCCGCGGATCAGAGGAATAGCGCAATAGGTACAGCGGTTGTCACAACCCTCGGCGATCTTGAGGTACGCCGAACCCTTCGGGGTGGAGAGCAGGCGGTCGCCGCCGAGCGGCGAGGTGTTTTTATCCCCGAAAGACGAAAAGCGGCATCCGCCGTTTTCCAGCGTCTTCACGGCTTTTACAATATCGCGGATACTGCCGACGCCGAGGACGGCGTCCACCTCCGGAAACTCTTTTCCGATCTCGTCGCGATACCGCTCCGCGAGGCAACCCGTCACGATCAGAAAACGGCATTTTCCATCCGTTTTCCGGGCGGCGGCGTCGAGAATGGTCTCGATACTCTCGCGCTTTGCGCTCTCGATGAACCCGCAGGTGTTCACGACGATGACTTCCGCTTCGCTCTCGTTGTTCGTGATCTCGTAGCCGGCGTCGGCGAGGCACTTCAGCATCGTCTCCGAATCCACGAGATTCTTGGCACAACCGAGAGAGATCAGTCCGATTTTCTTCATAATGCTCCTATTTCAAAAAGCGTTTGCATTTGTCACGGAATTTCAAAAGGTAAAGCCGCATCATTACGGCAAGAAAAATATCGTAAACGATCGCCGTCACGTTCGCCAAACCGAGGAAAACCGCGACCGCCAGCGGAACGCTCCCGAAAACCTTGACGTTCTCGAAGATCGAAAAATCGGAGTCGGCGAAGAAATCCACGCCGAGGATCCCGCGGACGAGCCACAAAAGCAGGGCGATACAGACGTTGAAGTAGATCAGTTTCAAAATCAGCCAGAACCCGCGCGGCAATCTTTCGATATACCCTTTGAGGATCGGATACAACCCGAAGATCAGAAGATACTCCGCCCACACGAAACTGTGCGGAAAAAAGACGGCGGCGAGCAGGGACGACAAAAGCCACGAAAACCAGGTATAAGGCGCGCCGATCTCGGCGTAAATCACCGTGACACAGAGACTCGAAAGGGCGCAGACCGTCAGATCGACGGTATCAATGAGTGCGCCGAGCGCCATGATCGCCACGGAGAGTGCCGAAAGGATGGCGGACAGCGTGATTTTTTTCGTTTCTTTCATATCAGATACAGGGGATCAGATCGCCGCCGAGACATTCGCAGAGGCAGTCGAGCATCTTGAGCCGGATGCAGAACTCACAAATATCGTCGTTCGTGGTGCGGGCGGTCTGCCCGCCGGTGCCGTAATAGGTGCTGCCGTAGGTACCCGCTTTCGTGTTGAACATCTCTTTGGCTTTCTGGTACTCGAGATTGCCGGGATCCATCATGCAGGCGGTCTCCAGCTCGCGCATGGCGTCGTTGGCACGGCCGCGGCGCATCAGCACCACGCTGTACAGATAATGCCACTCGGCAGTGCGCTCGGTATCGTACATCGCCGTCAGTTGTTTTTCCGCTTCGCGGAAGCGGCGGGCGTTCAGAAGACGGCGGATCTCGGCAAACTGCCCCGTCGAGCCGCTGTTCGTGTAAGAACCGCCGCCCGCGTAAGAACCGCCGTTATTCTGTCCTTTTGCCCTCTCTTCGGTGATCTTTTCATACGCTTCGTTGATCTGTGCCATTTTTTCGTTGGCAAGATCAATGAGAGGATTGTCGGGTCCGTAGTTGTCGGGGTGGTATTTGCGCACGAGCTCGCGGTATTTTTCCTTGATCTCTTCGTCCGTCGCGGTTCTCGATACGCCGAGAATATCATAAGGATCCATGATTTTCCTCCTTTTTACCGTTTTGATCGGTATTCAGAAACCCGATTCTCTCGGGTAAACCTTCGTATATGATGTTTTTGATGATCCGCTCCAGCGTTTTCCGCTTTCCGAACGGGTACAACTCCACGGCAAAGGACAGGGCTTCCGCTTCGAGAAGCAAGCCCGTCTTTATGCTCTCTTTTTTCTCGTCGGTGAGCGGCTCGCCGCCGTAGCAAATGACGAAAGGATTGTATTTCCCCGCCGCTCTGTCGCTCTCGTAATCTTCGGCGGCGTCGGCGGCGTAAATGAATTTTCCGAGGTGGAAGCCCGTTTCACGGAGCAGCGTTTCCGCTTCCTTTTCCGTTCCGTGCGCGAAAACGGCGGCGAGCAGTTTTCCGAAATGCTCGGCGCCCTCGTCCACGCTTTCGCACCGACTCTCTTCGAGCGCGGCGATCGCCGCGAGTTCCCGTTTGACGGTGTTTTCGAGATCTTCCGCTGCGGCGCGGCGGCAGGCGGTCTTCGCCGTCGGGAGAAAGAGGGCGGTTTTTCCTCTCTTTTCCCCGTCCTTTCTGTCGTCGAGCATTTTGTAATAGGTGAGAACGGAAAAGGCAGAAACGGTATAGGAGATCGCCTCGTTTGCGACGAGGGCGTTCTGCTTTTTCAGAGGGTGCATAGGGCAGAAAATATCCCGCCTGTCAAACGCCGCGTCGTCGAGAAAGACCATGCGGCAAAGCGCGAGAAACACGCTGTCATAGGTGAGAAGCGCGCGCGAGGCAAGCCCCGTTTCGGTCTTCATTTCCCGACAAATCCCGCAATACACCGCGCGGTAAAACGCTTCGTCCTTGACGAGAAGATCCGCTCTTTTTGGCTTGACGTAACCGAACATAGCGCCTCCTTATTTGCCGGCGTCCATTCCCTTTCTCGTGAGGGAGATACGGTGTTTATCGACGTCAACGGCTTTGATACGCACTTCGATCACGTCGCCGACCGAGAAAAGTTCCGAGGGGTGCTTGATGAAGCGGTCGCACATTTCCGAGATATGAAGAAGTCCGTCGTGGTGGACGCCGATGTCCACGAAACAGCCGAAATCAACGACGTTTCTGACGGTGCCGCGCAGGCACATATCGACTTTCAGATCGCTGATGTCGAGGACGTCGGTGGAAAGCACGGGTGCCGGCGCGTCGTCACGGATATCGCGTCCGGGTTTCTCCAGTTCACCGATGATATCGAGAAGCGTCGGCTCGCCGCAGGAGAGTTCCTTCGCCAGCTTCGCCGTGCCGTATTTTTCCGTCTGGAAGCGGAGCAACGCCATATTGCCGCCCGACACGTCCTCGGTGGTATAGCCGAATTTGGCGAGCAGCGTCTCGGCGATGGTGTAGGACTCGGGATGCACACCGGTGTTGTCGAGGACCTGTCTGCCGCCGGGGATCCGCAAAAAGCCCGCGCACTGCGTAAACGCTTTTTCACCGATCTTCGGCACTTTCAATACTTCCGCGCGGGTACGGAACTCACCGTTCTCCTCGCGGTATTTCACGATGTTTTTCGCCGCCGCCGTATTGATGCCCGAAACGTAGGAGAGGAGCGAATACGACGCGGTGTTCAGATCGACGCCGACGCCGTTCACGCAATCCTCGACGACGCCGCCGAGGGCTTCGTTCAGCCGTGCCTCTTTCATATCGTGCTGATACTGTCCGACGCCGATCGCTTTCGGCTCGATCTTGACGAGCTCCGCCAGCGGATCCTGCAAACGTCTGGCGATCGAAATGGCACTTCTCTGCATGACGTCGTAGGTCGGAAACTCTTCCATCGCGAGGGGCGACGCCGAATAGACGGAAGCGCCCGCTTCCGAAACGATGGTATATTTGACGCCGCGGCGGCAGGCGGGATCTTTCAGAACGTCGTTCGCGATGAACGCCTCCGACTCGCGGGAAGCGGTACCGTTTCCGATCGAAACCACGTCCACGCCGTAGGCGTTGATGAGACGGAGGACGATCGCTTTCGATTTTTCGGTTTCGCTGCGGGGTTTGGTCGGATAGATCACGGCGGTATCCAGCACTTTTCCCGTCTTATCGACGACGGCAAGTTTACAGCCGTGGGCATAACCGGGATCGTAGCCGAGGACGGTCTTGCCTTTCAGGGGAGAAACGAGCAAAAGATTGCGCAGGTTCTCGGCAAAGACTTTCAGCGCGCCCTCCGAAGCGTCGTCAAAGAGCGACGTGCGGATCTCCCGCTCGATGGCGGGGAACAGAAGACGGTCGTAAGCGTCGGTCAGCGTCGCCATGAGGTAAGGGAGCGCGGGGGACTGCTTATTCGTGACGACACGGGAAACAAGCTGTGCCACGCCGTCTTCTTCGGGAAGCGTGACGCTGACTTTCAGAAACTCCTCTTTCTCGCCGCGGTTGATTGCGAGGACGCGGTGACCGCGCAGACGCTTGATCGGTTCGGAGAAGTCGTAATAATTTTCATAGACGGAGGGCTCTTCTTTGGCGGCTTTCGTCGTGATCGCGCCGTGATCCGCCGTAAACTGACGGAGCATTTTCCGGATCTCCGCATCGTTGGAAACGTCCTCCGCGATGATATCCGACGCGCCCTGCAACGCTGCCTTGACATCCGGCACTTCCTTGCCCTCTTCCTCGGAGAGGAAAGATTCGGCATAGACTTCGATCGGGGGATCGTACTCGTCCCTCTGTTCCATGATGTACTGCGAGAGCGGTTCGAGCCCTTTGGCACGGGCGATGGAAGCACGGGTGGTACGCTTCGGGCGGTAGGGACGGTAAATATCTTCGATCTCCACGAGCGTCGTGGCGTTATCGAGCGCGAACGTGATCTCGGGGGTGAGTTTTCCCTGACCGTCGATGAGGGAAGACACTTCGGCGCGGCGTTCGTCCAATTTACGAAGATAGGACAAGCGGTCAAAAAGATCGCGCAGCGTCGCGTCGTCGAGACTGCCCGTCACTTCCTTACGGTAACGGGAAATAAAAGGAATGGTATTTCCCTCGTCGAAAAGCGTGACGGTCGCCGTTACCTGCTCTTCCCTGAGGCCGAATTCCTTTGCCAATACTTTTGCAATATCCATGATAGACTCCTGTCAATTTTGATTCTGTCTGAGTATGTCGATCTCGTCGTCGGTCAGATAGCGGAAGCCGCCCCGCGGGAGGGTTTCGTCCAGTCCGATACCGCCGAACGTGATTCGTTCGAGAAACGTGATTTTGTTATCGAGTGCTTCGAGCATTCTTTTGATCTGATGGTATTTTCCCTCCGTGAGGGTAATGATGCCGCCCATGCGGTCGGGATCGGGCGAAAGTCCCGCGCTTTTGCAGACGTAACCGTCGATTTCCAACCCCTCGGCAAAACGCGCCTCGGCATCGGGCGGGAGGGCGTGCTGCGCGCGGAAGCGGTACTTCTTCTCCACGTGATGCTTCGGGGAAAGAAGATCGTGCGACAAGGCGCCGTCGTTCGTCAATATCAGAAGTCCGACGGTATCGCGGTCCAGCCGTCCCGCCGGAAAAAGTCCCTTTCGCCTTTCGACTTCCGGCAAGAGTTCCGTGACGCAGGGCAGTTTTTTATCGTCTGTCGCGCTCACGTACCCTTCGGGTTTATTGAGCATGATATACGTGAACGGACGGTAAAGGACCGGTGTGCCTTTGTAGGTGATCTTCTGCTTTTCGGGATCGATATGCTGACTGACCGAGGGAATCTTCTCGCCGTCGAGGAGAAGTTCTCCGCGTTTGGCGGCGAGGGCGGCTTCTTTACGGGACAAAAGCCCGCTGTCCGACATGAATTTATCAATTCTCAAACCGCCGTTCCCCCCTGATTTTTCTTTTATATATATTAGCATAAAAGGAAAGATTTGTAAAGGGGTTTTGGCAACTCGGTTTTTTGCGGTCGCAAGTTCGTTTCGGGTATTCTTTTTCAAAAGCCGGGGATTCACCCGCAGATGATTCAACGGTCAGCGGCTTTCGATTATCTCCTTTTCTATCGTTGTCGTCCTCTCGGCAAAAGCAACCGAGAGTTTTTTTGTTTGCGTTTTTGGCAAAAGCCCTTGAGAGAAGCGTTAAAAGTTGATATTATCCCCGCAAGTTAAGAAACGACGGCTTGCCATGGAGAAGTACGGGGGTGGTCGAAGAGGCGCCCCTGCTAAGGGTGTAGGACGGCACCGTCGGGAGGGAACGAGGTAAAAACCGTTCGGTGAACGGTTTTTACCGAAGTGAGTCACCCAAAGCAAGGAGACGCAGGGCGCGAACCGGCGAGCGACCGAGACGACTATGCGACGGTGAGTGGAAGTCAATACTCTCCCTTGTTCTTTCGGTGAACGGTTTTTACCGAAGTGAGTCACCCAAAGCAAGGAGACGCAGGGCGCGAACCGGCGAGCGACCGAGACGACTATGCGACGGTGAGTGGCGTCCAAATCTCTCCTTATATACATCGCTGTTAAACTCTCGGCAAAAGCAACCGAGAGTTTTTTTGTTTGCGTTTTTGGCAAAAGCCCTTGACAGAAGCGTTAAAAGTTGATATAATATCCCCGCAAGTTAAGAAACGACGGCTTGCCATGGAGAAGTACTCAAGTGGTCGAAGAGGCGCCCCTGCTAAGGGTGTAGGACGGCTATACCGTCGCGAGAGTCCAAATCTCTCCTTCTCCGCCAAAAAAGTCCACCGCGAGGTGGACTTTTTTCATAGGCGGGGAGAGATTTGGACCGAGCGACCGCGAGAGGGAACGAGGTAAAAACCGTTCAGAGAACGGTTTTTACCGAAGTGAGTCACCCAAAGCAAGGAGGCGCAGGGCGCGAACCGGCGAGCGACCGAGACGACTATGCGACGGTGAGTGGCAACAAATCTCTCCTTCTCCGCCAAAAAAGTCCACCGCGAGGTGGACTTTTTTTCATAGGCGGGGAGAGATTTGGACCGAGCGACCGCAGTGACGGCATTGATTATAATTCTAAACTATCGGGTTTTTTCAAAAATTCAAAAATACTCATTGTGACAAATCCGTTTTCATCTCGGCGGATCTTCACGTCATCCTTCACAACAATGATTTTTTTGAAAGAATCATCAATTCCACGCAATGATCTGGTTTCCTGTATGATCTTCTCTTCGCTGTTCAAGTGAAACGCCGACTGGATATAATACCGCTTACTGCCGAGATTGGCGACAAAATCCACCTCGCACTGTGTACGTGTAAATTTACCGTCCTTCGACCCACGGATCTCCACCACGCCTACGTCAACGTGAAAACCGCGAAAACGCAATTCATTGTAAATAACGTTTTCCATAATATGGTTTTCTTCTGTCTGCCGGAAATGCAAGCGCGCATTACGAAGCCCAACGTCTTCAAAATAATATTTTGAGGGTGTGCCGATATATTTTTTCCCTTTGATATCGTAACGGATCGCTTTATGGACGATGAATGCCTGCTCGAGATAATCGGTATACTTCGCGATCGTGTTAGAATGGATTGTCACATTTTTCACGGTTTTGAAAGTGTTTGCGAGTTTTGCCGGGTTGGTGAACGATCCCGTCGCCGATGCCAGAATATCAAAAAGTTCGGAAAGTTCCGCCGGATGACGGATACCGTTACGCTCCACGATGTCTTTCAGATACACTTCGTCCACAAGGTGCTGCAAATATTCGGATTTCTGCTCGTCGGTATGCAAGAGAGAAATCTGAGGAAGTCCGCCATAGGTGAAATAATCCTCCCACGCGCGTGACACGGAACCGTTATAAACCGACAAAAATTCGGAAAAAGACAGGGGATAAACGTGTACCTCGTCGCCTCTGCCGCGAAATTCGGTGAGAATGTCCGAAGAGAGGAATCTGGAATTACTTCCGGTTACATAGACGTCGACGTTATCGTAGTGCAAAAACTCATTGAGCACGGATTCAAACTCCCGAAGCATCTGCACCTCATCGAGCAGAACATAATACATGCCCGTGTCGGTCATTTTTGACTCAATATACGCACAGACTTTATCGGGATCGCGGAGCGCCTCGTTTTTCCGCATATCGAACGCGATCTCAATGATATGATCTTCCTTCACGCCGGAATCCAGCAAGTTCTGACGAAATAGTTTGAAAAGCAAAAAGGATTTTCCGGAACGGCGGATACCGGTGATGACCTTTATCATCCCGTTGCCTTTCCGGTCGATCAGTTGCCTGATATAGCGTTCTCTCTGAATAAGCACGGTGAAACTCCTATTGCATTTTTTTGACACTTTTGTCGTGAAAATATAATAGCACACGGAAGATAAAATGTCAATACTTTCCGAAAATACGGGGAGTTTTCCCACAAGTGCATAAAGCAAGGGCAGAAAGTCAAATGGCTTTCTGCCCTTGTGGCAATTATGGCGTTTTTTGTGGCAGGTTAAGAGAATTACCACAACCGGGATACCCGGATTTTGGAAGTGATGTTGTGCCTGCGGCACAGTGATGTTATGGCTTCGCCATAGTGATGTTTTGCGGTTTTCCGCAAAGTGATGTGACGTGTTCCGCTCAAACTATCACGTGCGAAGCGCACATCACTCGTCGAAGGCGAACATCACGCGCGTAGCGCACATATCGTTCCGCGCGAGCGGAACACATCGTTCGGCGACATTCCCTATGGAATGCTGCCGGGCAGGGTGTCTTCAATAGGGATTATCCCACAAGTGCATAAAGCAAGGGCAGAAAGTCAAATGGCTTTCTGCCCTTGTGGCAATTGTGGCGTTTTTCGTGGCAGGTTAAGAGAATTGCCACAACCGGGATACCCGGATTTCGGAAGTGATGTTTTTTGCCTCACGGCAAAAAGTGATGTCGTTTTCGCTACGCTCAAACAGTGATGATTCGCCGACATAAAACGCCGGCGAAGTGATGAGATGTGTTCCGCCCCCACGCCCGCAGGCACATCACTCGTCGAAGGCGAACATCACGCGCGTAGCGCACATATCGTTCCGCGCGAGCGGAACACATCGTTCGGCAACATTCCCTACGGAATGCTGCCGGGCGTGGGGCGGATCTTTCGTATATGGGAAAACGGCCTCAATAGTTCAGATCTTCTATCAATTCGTCCGTCTTTTTATCATAGAGTTTTCCGTTTTTCGTATAGAAATATCCGTTTTCTTCGGAGATGGAAAACGAGATGCGGGGGCGGAGGACTTTCACATAAGTCGTGCCGTCACCGTTATCGTATTCCGCGCAGGAAACGTAAGCATTCACGCGTTTCGCTTCCTGCAAGCCGGCAGGCAAAGTCACCGTGAAGAAGATTTCCTCCACCTCGTAGGCGTCACCGATCATATCGGGAGCGGTGTCGAGATATTCGGTCAGCGTATCAAAGTAACGGTCGGCATCGGGATAAAAACTGCCGGCGCTTATTTCCACGTCAAACACGCAGGGCATACCGCGTCCGAAAACGCCGCCGAGCGCGACGACGGGAACGCCCTCGTAGGTGTCGGGCAGGACGATGTCGGTCGGATCTCCTTTTTCCACGTGGATGCGCGCCACGAACGCTTTGTTTTTCCGGGTATTGACACCGATATCGTAATACGTATCCTCATTCATCCCGTATCCCGTGCAGGAGGCAAGCAAAAAAACATTCGCCGTCAAAAGACACAGGATGAGCAGAATCCTCAATGCTTTTTTCATCGCAAACCTCCGATCCTCTATGGATACTTCATTATATCATTTCCCGTGGGAAACGGCAAGGGTGCCTCCATCTTTTTCTTGCGTTTTTCGGAAAAATATGCTATACTTTCGGTGGAAAACGTCAGGCACGGAGTCGTTTATGGGATACCTTATTTCTTTTTTCCTGCTGGTCGGGCTTTTTTTGACCGGCGTGCTTTTTCTCCCGAAAATCAAAAACCGGAAAGCGGCAAACGCGCATTTTATTTTTGCCGTCTTTTTCTGCTATCTTGCGCTTATGCTATATTCGCTGAAAGAAAACGGTCCCTACGACTGGAACTTCCACGTGACGCTCCCGACGGCGAACGTCTCCCCTTTCACGTTTTCGACCTTGATTCTTTATTACATACTGCCGAAAAAAGCGAAACCGTATCATCTGACGCTGATCTCGCTTCTGACCGTCGGGATGTTTCTCTCCCCCACGCTCTCGATCTTCAGCCGGATCTTTTCGCACTACGCGTTCCACGCGCAATTTCTGCTCGATTACGCGGCGCATTATCTCCTTTGCCTTTTCGGGATCTATCTTGTCAAGAGCGGACAGGTAACGGCAAAAAAACGGAACTGTCTTATCGGCGGCGGGACTCTTCTCGGCGTCGCACTCTTCATGTTGATCCTCAACGCCGTCTTCGGCACCGCCTTTTTCGGGCTCTCACTCGGTGAGGATTACAACATTTACAATATAAAAGCGGTCAGCAGTCCCGTTCTGTCGGCGATCCTGTATTTTATCGGGCTCTTCGCCGTCCTTTTCGCGGGATACCTCGTGCTGAAATACGTATCCGCGAAAGAAACAAAGAAAGAGGAAAAGGCGTTCGCCGAGGTGGGCTGATCCTGCCGCAGCGGCAGGACCGTTTATGTCATAACGCAAAAACACCGTCACTCAATAAAAAGTCCCGGAGAGAATCCGGGATTTTTTATCATTCTTTTTCCAGAAGACGGCGGTATCTTTCGACGGCTTTCGGCAGGATCTCGTCCCACGAGGTGCCGAGGGTTTTACTCGCATTTTCCGCCACGTCCCGGTACTTCTCCCTGTCGGAGAAGATCTCGATGATCTTATCGGCGGAACACTCCGTCCTTTTTTCATAATCATAAATCCGTTAAAACCGTCAATTATCAATACGGGTTAATTGATTTACGAGATTCAAAGCTTCTGCAATGGTTTTATCCATATCGTAATACTTGTAAGAACCGAGTCTGCCCCCGAAACGGACATTCTTTTCTCTCGAAGCCAATTCGTGATATTGGGTGTACAGCATCGTGTTTTTTTCATCGTTGATAGGGTAATACGGTTCCATACCCGGTTTCCATTCGAGCGGATATTCTTTCGAAATGACGGTTTTTTCCTGTTGACCGAATTCAAAATGCTTGTGCTCGATAATCCTGGTGTACGGAACACTTCTGTCCGTATAATTGACAACGGCGTTGCCCTGGAAGTTTTTGACATTCAATACTTCCGTTTCAAACGAAACCGTTCTGTATTCCAGTTTGCCGAATTTGTAATCGTAAAACTCATCAATGGCTCCCGTGTAAATAACGGTGTCGAAAACGTCCTCCGTTTCACTGACGAACTGCTTGTAATCCGTATTCAACAACACGGGGACATCCGCCAGCATTTTCTCAATGATTTTTGTATATCCGCCAATCGGAATGCCCTGATATTTGTCGTTAAAATAGTTGTTATCGTAGGTAAAACGCAGTGGTATTCTCTTGATGATAAAGGGTGGCAAATCTTTACAATCCCTGCCCCATTGTTTTTCCGTATACCCTTTTATCAGTTTGCGGTAGATATCGGTACCGACAAGAAAAAGTGCCTGTTCTTCCAAATTCGACGGTTCCGCAAAACGATACTCCGCTTTCTGCGCATTGATAATGTCCGACGCTTCCTGAGGCGTTTTGATATTCCACATCCTCGAAAACGTGTTCATATTGAAAGGCAGATTGTACAATTCGTCTTTGTAAACCGCCAGAGGCGAGTTGATATAGTTGTTAAACTCCGCGAACGTGTTTATGTATTCCCAGATTTCTTTATTGTCGGTGTGAAAAATGTGTGCACCGTACTTATGGACGTTGATCCCCTCGACGTTCTCGCAATAGACGTTGCCGCCGATAGTGTCCCTTTTATCAATGACCAGACATTTTTTGTTTTTTAAAGTCAGTTCGTGAGCAGCCACCGCGCCGAAAAGACCGGCTCCGACAATCAAACAGTCATATCTCATGATTTTGCCTTCGTTAATTCTTTGTATTTTGCGGTTACTTCCAACGAAACATCATCCCAAGTCCTGTAAACTTGCGAGTAACACAACTCTTTGACACGACTCAAGCTTGCAGGATCTTTCAGAATGCCGATGATTCTTTGCGCCCACTTTTCGGGCAAGTCTTCCTCTAAATAACCGTTTTCATTATCGGAAATGATTTCGCTTGAAGAACACCCTTTTATCATAATCGTCGGCAATTTCATAGCTGCGGCTTCAAGCGGAGCAAGACTGGCGGTGTCAAACGTTGACGGGAAAATAAACAAATCACTCCTGAGATAATGAGCGGAAAGCCACTGTCTGTCCATGATTTTTCCCGTAAAGATCACACAGTCCGTCATGCCTTCGTTTTGCACTCTCTTTTCCAGCGACGCCTTGTATTCTCCATCACCGACTATGAGAAACTTAAACTTAAAGCCGGCTTCCCGCACTATTTTCAAAGCATCAAGCGCAAAATCAATACGTTTACTTTCTACGATTCTTCCCACCGACAAGAATACCGATTCATCCTTGTCAAATCCGTATTTCTCGTTAACCGCATTAATCAGTTCCTCGCTGTTTGGCGGAAAAACAAGATCCGTTCCGTTTCTGATTACGCCGATCTCTTTTTTGTATCCGTATGAGCGCAAGGTGTCTTTGGCTCCTTCGCTGACGGTAAGAACATAGTCCGCCTTATTGATGACGCTCATGATATATTTCATCATAAAAACAACCAGCGGTCTGAACTTCAGTATTCTTTCAAAATCCTCTTCGAATTTTGTATGGAAAGTAAAAACCGTCGGTATGTTGTGCTTTTTTCCGTATTTGGCAAAATAATTGCCCATGGTAAAAGGGGAATGAAAATGAATCAGATCCACTTCGTTGTTTCTGAGGTATTTTTTCAGATTTTTATCGAATTGAGGCATACCGGCATAATATCCGTCGGCTGATTTCACGGATTTTACGCGTACGACCTCAAAGGGCTGATCGTCAACAAAACCGGGGAACTTCGGTACAATGGCACTCCCGATGACCTCATCGTTTTTCAAAAAACTTTTGCAGTAATTCGTTACCACATTAACGGGACCGTCAAACTTCGGATAGTACGTATCGAGGATTTCCAACACTTTGATTTTTTCCATGTTATCTCCTTTGATCAATGTCTGATAAAACCGTCACAGACAAGCAAGTCGTAAGGCGAGTATTTCAAAAAACTGTCCGAAAGTTTCGACGGAACTCGGTTGATCATAAAGAATGTAATTTGCGTTTTCAACGGTGAAAATGAACTTTCGGAACGATGCTCGCGGCGTTATTTCTCTGAAACCGCCTATGCACCGGAAAAAGACGTTAATGTTCCGTCCCGACTTCGGAACTGCCGCCCGGTTTTTCGGCTTTATCTGAGAAGGATTCTCTTTCCGCCGCACCGTGAGTCATCGCGCGCGCTATGTACAGGATGATACCTACAAGCATAAAACCGTAACAGGTCAGAAAACGCCAAATCAGCATCGCCCAGAAGATCAGTCCCTCCGACACCGAGGAAAAGACGGCGTAGAAGGTGCCCTCCGCCGCACCCATATTGCCGGGCGTGGGAATGAAAGTGACGGTGGCGTAAATGGAAACGGTGGTGCAGAAGCACTGGAAGAAGTCGAGATCGCCGCCGAACGCCCGAATGACGAAATACGGGATCGCCATGACAAGCGCCTGATAGAGGATCCCGTAAACGAGGATCTCGCAGGCAGTACCCGGGGCTTTCAGAATGGTCTTATTGCACTCGACGTACTCATCTACCAGTTGTCTCGTTTTTTCGACCGTTTTTTCCTTGTCTTTCACGATATGCAGACGGTGCAGAAGCGAAACGCCGCCCGAGAGCAAACGGGAAGAAAACTTCGGGAAAATCGTAAATAAAATGATAAAAGTCGGGAAGAACGCGTACATAAAAAGTCCGAAATACCCGACAATCCGCGTGAAATCGCTCTGCATGGTGTGCCCGCCGAAGAAGAAACAGCCGAGCGCCAGCAAAACGAAGCCGAACTGCATGGACATAAAGCCCGAGAGCGGCACCGCTGCCGCGGCGGCGGAGGGCACGCCGTTTTTATTCATATAGTAGATCTGGTATGGCTGACCGCCGATGCCGGAGGGTGTGATATTGTCGTAATATCTGCCGAACAATACGGTCTTCAGGCAGACGCCGATCCGGAAATACCCGCAGGTCTTCTTCATCAGACGCGCGTATTTGAGCGTCTCGACGGCGATCGCCGCGAGGGCCGCGAGAAGTGCCGGCAAAAGATAGATCGCGCGGATCTTGATTTTCGTCACGTCCTCCGCGTTTTTGCTGTCCGAGAATTCGGAGAGCGCGGTCGCGGCAATGACGACGACATTCAGAAGGATCAGCAGCACGATGCCGAGTGCTTTTGTGTTTTTCTTTTTCATGCTTTCCTCTTTTTTTGAGCGTTACCCGTACATTATATATGATGCGCGCCCGCAAGGCAAGACGAATCTGATCTTTTTTTGGCGCCGCGCAAGGAGATATCGTCAAATGTTACAAAAACGCGTCCGCTTTTTGTCGCCTATGTTGAAAACAACTCCCGCCCGTTGCGAAAAAGAAAAGGGCAGATCGCTCTGCCCTTATCCCGTTTTGCCGGGGAATTATGCCAACTCGGCAAAATATTTGATGGTTCTGACCATCTGAGAGGTGTAAGAGTTTTCGTTGTCATACCACGCGACGACCTGTACCTGGTAGGTATCGTCGTCGATCTTGGTGAGCATGGTCTGGGTAGCGTCGAAGATCGAACCGTAGGTGCTGCCGATGATATCGGAAGAAACGATCTCTTCTTCGTTGTAACCGAAGGACTCGGAGGACTGTGCCTTCATAGCGGCGTTGATCTTCTCCTTGGTCACGTCCTTACCCTTGACGACTGCCACGAGAATGGTGGTCGAACCGGTGGGAACGGGAACACGCTGTGCGGAACCGATGAGTTTTCCGTTCAGCTCGGGGATAACGAGACCGATCGCTTTTGCGGCGCCGGTGGAGTTCGGAACGATGTTCACGGCTGCGGCACGTGCACGGCGGAGATCGCCTTTTCTGTGCGGGCCGTCAAGAACCATCTGGTCACCCGTGAAAGCGTGAACGGTGGTCATGATACCGGAAACGATCGGGAACGCATCGTTGAGCGCCTTAGCCATGGGAGCCAGGCAGTTCGTGGTGCAGGAAGCGGCGGAGATGATCTGATCTTCAGCCGTCAGCGTTTCGTTGTTTACGTTGTAAACGATGGTCTTGAGGTCGTTGCCCGCGGGAGCGGAGATAACGACTTTCTTTGCGCCGGCCTTGACGTGAGCCATTGCCTTGTCTTTCGAGGTGTAGAAACCGGTGCATTCGAGAACGACGTCAACGTGAAGTTTCTTCCAGGGAAGGTTCACGGCGTCTTTTTCCGCGTAGATCTTGATGGTTTTGCCGGCGACGGTCAGCGTGCCTTCTTCATCGTTCGCGGAAACGGTCTCGCCGAGAGCGTATCTGCCCTGCGCGGAATCGTACTTGAGAAGATGAGCCAACATACTGGGTTTCGTCAGGTCGTTGATGGCGACGATCTGATAACCTTTGGCACCGAACATCTGACGGAACGCAAGACGTCCGATTCTGCCAAAGCCGTTAATAGCAACTTTTACTGCCATTTTTTGAGTCCTCCGAATATTTAATATTTTGAAATTACCGTATTCCGGAAAGGATCGCCCTTTCCAAAATGGCATTATATCACACTTTTACGGAAGATACAAGAGGTTTGATCAATTTTTAACAATATTTTTATTCGATCTTTCGGGTTCCGGCGCGGTTTTTCCGCGAAAGAAAAAGCGAAAAAACGAAACGGCGGCGGAAATGACGGAAAATAAGAAAAGGCGCGGCAAGGTCTTCAGTCTTTTCGGCTCCTTCCCCATCCGGTAGAGCCACTCAAGACCGAGTTTCCGGACCGGGCGCGGCGCTCTTTTCCTGTCCCCTGCCCACACGTCGAATGCGCCGCCGACGCCGACGTACAGTGCGCGGGGATACGCGTCGTAAAGTTTTTGCATCTCCCGCTCCTGCTTCGGCGTGCCGAGAGCGACGAGGACGAGATCGGGTTTTTGCGCCCGCAGGGCAAGGACGATCTCTTCCCTCTTCGTACCGTATCCGTCGAAAAAGACGGCGGGAGGCGGTGTTTTCGTTTTCTTCGCCAGAGCGGCGTACGCCCGCTCCGCGACGCCCGGCTTTCCGCCGTAAAAGCAGACGCCCTTTGCCTCCCCGAAAAGGTTCGCGGCAAGGTCGATCCCCGGGAGGACGTCCGTCCTTTCACCCTGCAGACGCAACGCGAGTTTCACGCCGACGCCGTCGGGAATATTCACCCCGTCCCGCAGGACGCGGGAAAAGCCCGGGCTCGTCAAGGCATAAGAGAGCATCAGCGGGTTCACGGTATGAAGAATCCCGTGACGAAAGAGGCAGATCTTCGCCGCCTCCGCCAACGCCCGCGCGTTCCCCGTGAGGACGGGAACGCCGAAGAGCGACGCGGTTTTTTTCACGCCTTTTCTCCTTTCTCTTGACAAACGTCTCGTTTTGTGGTAATCTATGACAAACTGAACGGGACAATCGCGCCGTATGTTGCCGAAAGGTATTACGGTGAGGAAAGTCCGGGCTTCGCAGGGCAGGATAACGGATAACGTCCGCCGAGGGTGACCTCCGGGAAAGTGCAACAGAGATATACCGCCGTCTTCTGACGGTAAGGGTGGAAAGGCGAGGTAAGAGCTCACCCGAACCCACGGTAACGCGGGCTCGCTGTAAACCCTATCCGAAGCAACACCCGGGACCCGCCGAGAGGCGACGGCTGCCCGCCGTATTCGGTCCCCGGTGGCAGAGCGAAAGCTCAAACCGCGAGGTAACTCACGGTGAAGATAGATGATTGTTGCGCGAAAGCGTACAGAACCCGGCTTACAAGTTCAGTTTTCACGACGCCGTACTCCCGTATGGCGTTTTGTTTTTTCGATATGCGTATTATATGCACTTGGACCGGTTTTCATGTTCGCACCCCGTTCACAATTTCGTGGTTGCATTCGTCGGGGTTTCGCATTATAATAGAATAGATCGATATTCCGAGGTGCGAATGGACAGTTCCCGTCTCTTTTCCGAGAACGGACGTGAAAAAATCGGTTTCGTCGGCGTCGGACGCTCCACGCTCGGCGTTTACCGTTATTTATACGGACGCGGGTTCCGCCGTTTTCTTTTCCGCTCCGAAAAAAAGACCGCGCTCCCCGCCGGTGTGGAAGCCGGACTCGTCTGCGGCGAGGGGTGGCTCTCCGATATCCGCGAGGACGTCCTCTTTCTCTCCCCGTCCGTCCGATCGGACAGAAAAGAGATCGCGGAGGCGAAGAAGCGAGGATGCAGAATCACCTCCGACTGTGATCTGTTTTTCCGGGAAGCGGCGGGCACGGTCTTCGCCGTGACGGGCTCCGACGGCAAAAGCACCACGACGACGATGCTTTACGAACTGCTCAAAAGCGGCGGGAACGACGCACGCCTCATCGGCAATATCGGCGTCCCCATGACGCCCTGCCTTGTTGACGACGGCGCGGACGTCCTTTATGCCGCGGAACTGTCTTCTTTCCAGCTCAACGACGAAAAACCCCGTTCAAAACGCGCGGTCATTACGACGATTTCTCCCAATCACCTGGACTTTCACGGGGGTTTTCGCGAATATGCCGAGGCAAAAAGCCATATTTACGGAAACACCGAAGAGCCGGTTCTGAACGCCGACTGCCCCCACTGTTCCGAGTTGCTCGGACGAAAACCTTTCGCCGTCTTCTCCCTTTTCAAGAGCGAAAAGGAACTGCTCGCGACGGGCGCCGGGATCTGCGTTTACCGTAAAGACGGCGACGTTTACCGAAACGGCACGAAACTTTTTTCCTTATCCGATCTTCAGGTGAAAGGACTGTACAACGCCGCGAACCTCGCCTGTGCCGCCGCCATGGCGGACGGATTCTGCGATCCCGACGCCGTTCTGTCTTTGGCAAAAACGTTCCGCGGGATCCCTCACCGCGCCGAGACCGTCGGCGAGGTCGGCGGCGTCCGATACGTCGATTCCTCGATCGACTCCTCCCCGGCACGCACCGTAACGACGCTCTCCTCCTTTTGTGAGCGTCCCGTCGTCATTCTCGGCGGGCGGGGCAAGGGCGTGCCCTTCGATTCCCTCGTCCCCGTTCTGGCGCAAAAAGCCAAAGGCGTCGTCGTCATGGGGGAGACGGGCGAAGAGATTTACCGTCTTCTTTCGGCGTCCGAGACGTTCAAATCGAGCGGTGCTTTCCTCCGAAAAGCCGAAAAGATGGGGGACGCGGTGTCGATTTGTGCCGAATTATCCGTTCCCGGGGACGTCGTTCTTCTCTCTCCCGCTTCCACAAGTTACGACGCTTACCGCAATTTCGAGGAGCGGGGCGAAGATTTCAGACACGAAGTAAATATGCTTACGCAAAGGATATGAAAATGAAAAAAACCGTCTTACTGTTTCTCATCTGTGCCGCATTTCTCTGCCTGTTTTCCTGTGACGGAAACACAGCGCCCGAGGGTATGCAACTCTGCCGGGGCGGCGAAAAATACGGCTACGACTTTTACGTGCCGGAGGGCTGGACGCTGAGCTACTTCGGCGATATCGCCGGGGCCTACGTGACGGCGGTCAATCCGACTTCGGTGACGCTCGCCGCGATCGAACCGGAGACGGCGGACAAGTCCGATTATTTTGATATGCACAAGGGAGAGTTTCCCTACGCAATCACGGAAGTGGCGGTCGGGGAAAAAATCACGTTCGGCAACGCCACCGACGCGGAATCTTTCCTTTATACTTACGAATACGACACTCACGCGTTCCGCTGTCTGCAAATCATCGCTTCCTACGGAGAAAGAACCTACCTTTTCACTTACAACAGTTTTGACGAGCCCTACGAGGACTCCGAAGAGACCTGCTACGAGCACTACTTCACTTATGTGAAAGATATTTTCACGTCGGTCAACTTTTACGCAAAAGGCAGCGAGGCGGCAGCCGATTTTGAGAAAGACGGCGACGGCTACGCCAAGGTAACGGACAAGACCGTCAACCGCTTTGACTTATGGATGGCGCCCTCGTTCACTCTTTACTCGGCGGACGGTGCCGTGACGATGAAACACGCCGACGGCGCGACCGTCGTCATGACGCAGGCGACCTCGACGGGTATGCCGGTCAATGAGTATTTCGAGAACCGGAAAACGGATCTCACGGGATTCGTGACCGAACTTTCCGTGATCCGTGAGAACGAAGTCACCGACTTCGGCAACGCGAAAAACGCCTGCATCTACGAATACACCTATCAGTACCAAGGGGAAAGTATGCACGTTCTGCAAATCATTGCGGTAGCGAAAAACCGCGGTTACGTCTTCACCTACACGGCGCCCGAAGCCGTTTACGAAACCTATGTATCCGACGTCCTCCGCATGGCGGAAAAGGTGACATTCTGATGATCTATCTTGACAACAGCGCTACGACGAAAATCTGTGACGAGGCGCTCGAAACGTACCTGCGGGTGTCAACGGAACGGTTCGGCAATCCGTCGTCGCTCCACACGCTCGGCATGGACGCCGAAAACGTCCTGCGGGACAGCCGCAAAACGATTCTCAAAACCCTCGGCGTGAAAGACGGCACCCTCGTCTTTACGGCGAGCGGAAGCGAGGGGAACAATCTCGCGATCTTCGGACGGGCGTATGCCAAAGAACGCTTTGCACACGGAAAGATCCTGACGACCGACGGCGAACACGCGTCGGTGGGTTCTCCGCTCGAAAAACTCGCAGAGGAGGGGTTCCGGATCGTAAAAATACCCACACGCGGTGGGATTTTGGATATGGACAGACTCCGTGAGGAACTGACGCCGGACGTCATTCTCGTGACGATGATGGCGGTCAACAACGAGACGGGGGCACACTACGATCTTTCAGCCGTCAAGCGGGAAATGACCGCGCGTTGTCCCGACGCTCTGCTCCACGCCGACGCGACGCAGGCGTATCTGAAAGTGCCCGTGTCGCCGAAAATACTCGGCGCGGATCTCATCACGATCTCCTCACATAAGATCGAGGGGCCGAAAGGTGTCGGCGCTCTCTATATTTCCGACGCAGTCGTGAAGAACAGGGGACTTTCACCGCAGATTTTAGGCGGGGGACAGGAGGGCGGTTTTCGCTCCGGGACCGAAAACGTGCCGGGTATCGCCGCTTTCGCAACTGCCGCCCTGATCGGTTTTTCCCATCTGTCGGAGCGCGCGGAAAGGATGAATACTCTGCGGCAGCGGACTTTGGCAGGGGTTTTCGCCGATCCCGAACTATCCGCCGTCTCGCCGACGCTTCCCCCAAAGCACGCGCCGCACATTCTGAATATCACCCTGCCGGGCATTAAGAGCGAAACGATGCTCCACTTTCTGTCAGCAGAGGGGATCTGCGTTTCGAGCGGTTCCGCCTGCTCTTCCCATCATCCGGGAGTGAGTTCCGCGCTCGTCGCTTTCGGCAGAACGGAGGCGGAAGCCGACTGCTCCATCCGTATCAGTTTTTCTCACCGCAACACGGAAGAGGACGTTGACGCCCTGCTCGCGGCTCTGAAATCCGGGCTCGGAAAACTTGCCCGTATCGGAGGCAGAAGATGAACGTGACGCTCGTCAGCGTAGGTACGCTGAAAGATAAATACTGGCAGGACGCTTTCGCGGAATACGCAAAACGCGTCGGCACTTACGCGAAGTTCGAGGAATACAACGTCAAGGAAGAGCGCATCACCGACGAGAACAACCAAGAAGAGATCAAAGCCGCGCTCGATGCCGAAGCCAAAAAGATCCTCCCGAAAATGACGAAGGACGCCTATAAAATCGCGCTCTGCGTCGAGGGAAAGTCGCTTTCGTCGGAAGAATTCGCCGCCGTGATCGACAGAGCCCGGAACGCCTCCGGCAAGCTTGTCCTCGTCATCGGCTCCTCGCACGGACTTTCCGATGGCGTCAAAGCCGCAGCGGATCTCCGCCTCTCGGTCTCCGATATGACGTTTCCGCATCAACTGATGCGGGTGATGGTGGCGGAGATGGTGTACAGGGGGTTTACGATATTGGCAGGAAAGACGTATCATAAATAAGAAGAAAACGTGCTCTTTTTTTCGAGGAAAACGTGCGCTTTTTGCGCAGAACAAAGAGCCGGTCTTTCCCCGGCATCTTTTTTCGTCGGTCTTCGCCGCTCGACGTATGTATATACGCCTTCGGGCGAAGCTCGGCGAATCTGCATCAAAAATCATCCCGTTTTCGGTTGGTCTTTTTTGATTTTTGTTTTGGCAAACGAAATAGTGTTTGATTTTGTTTTTTTCAAAACTAAATCAACTCATAGTTCATAACTCATAACTTATAACTACGCGAAGCGCGAAGCGCGGGAGCGCTTTCGCCAAATCATCCCGTTTTCGGTTGAGTATTTCAAATTAAGTTTCGAAAAAAACGAGCGTGAAAATCGCGCTCGTTTTTTGTATGGATTGGTTTTTGCGCAAAACGCAAAATTATGGTTTGCGCGCGGCGCACAGTTATGATGCTCGCAATGCTCGCAGTTATGATTTTCGCGAAGCGAAAAGTTATGAGATGCGTTCCGCGGGAACGCATCGTTGCGCGAAGCGCAAGCGCGCTTGCGCTTCGCGCTCACGCGGTGACGATGCCGGCGGCGTTCTCGAGGTTCAGTTTCTTTACGGCTTCTTCCCGCATTTTGAACTTCAGAATCTTGCCGGCGGCGTTCATCGGGAAGGACTCGACGAACTCGATATAGCGCGGCACCTTGTGCCGGGCGACGAGCCCCGCGATGTAGGCACGCATTTCTTCGACGGTCGATTCCTCACCGTCCTTGAGGATGATCTCTGCCATCACTTCTTCGCCGTACTGTTCGTCCGGCACGCCGATGACGGAGACGTCCTTGACCTTCGGATTCGTGTAAATGACTTCCTCGATCTCTTTCGGGTAGATGTTCTCACCGCCGCGGATGATCATATCTTTCAGGCGTCCCGTGATACGGAAATTGCCATCTTTCGTGCGGGCGGCAAGGTCGCCGGTGTGGAGCCATCCGTCCTTATCCACGGCGGCGGCGGTGGCTTTCGGCATTTTGTAATAGCCCTTCATAATGTTGTAGCCGCGGGCGAGGAACTCGCCGGGCACGTCGTCGGGACATTCGCGTCCCGTCTCGGGATCGACGATCTTACACTCGATCTCCGGCAGGGGACGCCCGACGGTTCCGACGCGGACTTCCAACGGATCGTCGGTGGAACTCATCGTGCAACCGGGCGACGCCTCCGTCTGTCCGTACACGATCGTGATCTCCGACATGTGCATTTTTCCCACCACGTCCTGCATGGTCGAGATCGGGCAGGGACTGCCCGCCATGATGCCGGTACGCATATAGGAGAAATCGGTCTTCGGAAAATCGGGGTGTTCGAGCAGGGCGATGAACATCGTCGGCACACCGTGAAAAGCGGTGATATGCTCGTTGTGGATGCAGGAAAGCGCGGGTTTTGCCGAGAAATAGGGGAGCGGGAACAGCGACGCACCGTGCGTCATCGACGCGGTCATGGCGAGCACCATTCCAAAGCAATGGAACATCGGCACCTGGATCATCATACGGTCGGCGGTGGAAAGATCCATACGGTCGCCGATACATTTTCCGTTGTTGACGATATTGCGGTGCGTCAGCATAACACCTTTCGGGAAGCCGGTCGTGCCCGAGGTGTACTGCATATTGCAGACGTCGTCGGGATCGACTTTCGCCGCCATACGGCGGACCTCCGAGAGCGGGACTATACGCGCCTCTGCCTTTGCCTCCTCAAAAGTCATACAACCGGTCTGCGAAAAGCCGACGGTGATGACGCGGCGCAGAAACGGCAGGCGTTTTGCGTGGAGAGGTTCCCCGGACTTCGTGTTTTCCAGTTCGGGACAGAGTTCCGCTATGATCTTCCCGTAATGCGTATCCTTCGCCCCCTCGGTCATGATGAGGGTATGGGTGTCGGACTGCTTCAGGAGGTATTCGGTCTCGAAGATCTTATAGGCGGTATTGACGGTGACGAGGACGGCGCCGAGTTTTACCGTCGCCCAGAAGGCAATGTACCACTCGGGGACGTTGGACGCCCAGACCGCGACGTGGGTGCCGGCTTTCACGCCGAGCGCGACGAGCGCGCGGGCAAAGGTATCGACGTCATCCCGGAACTCGCGGTACGTCCGCGTGTAATCCAGCGTGGTATATTTGAAAGCGTACTGGTCGGGGAAGTTCTCGACCATGCGGTCGAGGACCGAAGAAAAGGTCTCGTCGATCAGGACGTCTTTTTTCCAGAGATATTTTCCGGTGTGCGTCTTGTTGTAATAGAACGTTTTTTCGCGTCTGGCGGGATCGCCGAAGGAGCGGATGACACCCGCAAACTGCGAAAGGATCATCTCCATATCCGAGAGTTCCGGGCACCACGCGGGGTCGAAAACGAGGGAAAGAAAGCCGTCGTAGTTGACGGAGCGGAGCGCCGACATCATATCGGCGATCGGAAGCTGTCCCTCTCCGAGCAGACAATGCCGCACGGTATCGCCGTCTTTTTCGGCGTCGTTGATATGCACGTGGCAGACGTAAGCTCCGAGGTTTCTGATGACCTCTTCCGGCGTTTCGCCGCCCTCAAAATACGCGACGGAAAAGTTCCAGAGCGCGGCGAGACGGTCGGACGCGAACGCTTCGAGAAGATCGCGCAGAACCGCCGTTTTCGCGAACGGTCCCGACGTCTCGATCAGGAGCGTGATCCCGAGCGCTTCGGCGTCTTTAAGCACGGAGCGGAGAGCGCTTTTCACGTTTTCAAGCGAAAACGCGGGCTTTTGCGCGACGCGCAGACGGACGTAGGGCGCACCGATATTTTCGGCGACGCGCAGGCAGGAAGCAATCTCCTCGCGGCAGGCGGAAAGACCGTCGCTGCCGATATCCGACACGGCGTCGATACAGGGGATCTCTATTTTTTCATCAAACAGGAGGCGGCGGGTGGTTCTTCCCTCTTTATCGCTGAACGCTTTTCCCTCTTCGGCAAAGAACTGCCCGTTTACGTTATGCAGTTCGATGCCGGCGTAGCCGAGCGCCTTCGCGAAGTCGATGAAATCGCGCAGGGAGTAGCCGTGCCATCCTTTGGTGGAAAAGGAGAGTTTCATCATGAATTCTCCTCGTATATGATTTTATTGCAGGCGGAAAGATACGCGCGGATGCTCGCACCGATGATGTCGGTGGAAAGACCGCTTCCGGAATACAGTTTTCCGTTATCCCGCAGGCGAACGAGCGCCGAGCCCATCGCCTCTTTTCCCTCCGTAACCGCCTGGATCTCGAAATCGTCGAGTTCGTAGTGGTGACCGATGATGCCCTCAAGCGCCATGAACGCGGCGTCGATCGGGCCGTCGCCCATACTGATCCCGTGGAGTGTCTCTCCGTCCTTTTTCAGGGTGATCTGGGCGCTGGAGGAAATGATATTTCCGCTGTTGACAACGTAACTTTCAAGTTTATATGTGGCAGGGACCTGCTGTGCGGCGTTGGCGACGATGGCGTCGAGTTCCCGCGCGCCGATCTCTTTTTTCGCGGCGGCACGAAGAAACTCTTCATAGACATGGGCTTCGTCCTCGTCGCTCAAGTCGTAGCCGAGTTTTCTGACGGCGATGGCGACGCTTTCCCTGTCGTCCTTTTCCGTCAGACGCAGCGTTTCATCCTCTTTCGGTCCCGGCTTCGCTTTCAGCGTCTCTTTCCCGTCTCCCGAGACGATCTTTGCGACGGCTGCCGTAAGGGAACGCACCTCCGTATAGCAAAGTCCCGAGGACAAGCCGAATCCTTCCCCGCTCTTCTGGAGCGTGAGTCCGAGTTTGACGAGATCGGCGACACCGCCCCCGACCGCGGTCTTGACACCGTCGGCGACGGAGGAAAGCGCGACGAGAGAATCGGCAAGCGCCAGTCCGCAACCGTCGCTGACGGACACGAAAAGGGGCTTATTCACTTCTTTTTTCAGTCTGCCGACGAGCGCCGCAAAGGCGTCGGGGAGCGTCTCTCCCACCTCATCGGTGACGGACAGGAACGCGGCGCCCGCGGCTTCTGCCGTTTTCAGCGCGGCGATCAGAAACGGTTCCTCGGCTCTGATCGCGTCCTTGGCGCAGAACTCCACGTCAAAGTGCGCCGACGCCTCGCTGACGGTCTTCGCGACCGCGTCGAGAAACGCCTGTCCCTTTTTCTTGGCTATGTACTCCATGCCCACGGCGGACACGGGAAGTTCCAGTCTTATGATCCCTCTTTCGGTGCGGTCAAGCGCCGAGACTGCCCGTGAAAGACTCCCCGGCGTCAGATCGACCGCGACCGAAAGACGGCTGTTTTTCACGAAAGAAGACAAAGTGCGAACCAGCAGAGTGTCCGCCTTTTCCGCGGTCAGTACCGGTAGTTCGATGATATCCGCACATAAACGATCGAGTAGTCTGCCGATCTCCAGTTTTTCTTTGAAACTGTAAGCGGCGGGAAGCGTTCTGAGCGTGGTATCCGCGATAATAATGCTTTTCATCTTCGTCTCCTTTCAGACGGTTTTTCTTTATCAGTATGCGATGCCCTGTGCGATCATGGAATCGGCGACCTTGGTGAAGCCGGCGATGTTCGCACCGGCGACGAGGTTGCCTTTCATGCCGAATTTCTCGGCGGCGTTATACGCGTTGTGGAAAATGCCGACCATAATGCCGTGCAGTTTTTCGTCCACTTCCGCAAAGCTCCAGTTGTAACGCATGGAGTTCTGGCTCATCTCGAGCGCAGAGGTAGCGACACCGCCGGCGTTCGCCGCCTTGGCGGGTGCGAAGAGGATGCCGCTGTTCTGGAACACGGCGATCGCCTCGGGCGTGCTGGGCATATTGGCGCCCTCGCCGACTGCCATGACGCCGTTTTTGACGAGGAGCTTCGCGCTTTCCTCGTTGATCTCGTTCTGCGTCGCGCAGGGGAGTGCGACGTCACAGGGGACGCCCCAGATGCCGGAGCAACCCTCGTGATACTCTGCGCCTTTCACTCTCTCGGCATACTCGCGGATTCTGCCGCGCTCGACTTCCTTGATCTGTTTCACGACGTCGAGTTTGATGCCGTCTTTATCGTAAACGTAGCCGTTCGAGTCGGACATGGCAACGACCTTCGCGCCGAGTTCGGTGGCTTTGGAAACGGCGTAGATCGCCACGTTGCCGGAGCCGGAAACGACGACGGTCTTACCCTTGAACGAATCGTTCTTCATGCAGTTCAGCATTTCGTTGACGAAATAGCAAAGACCGAAGCCCGTGGCTTCCTTACGGGCGAGAGAACCGCCGTAGGTCAGTCCTTTTCCGGTCAGGACGCCGGTAAACTCATTCTGCAGGCGCTTGTACTGACCGAACATATAGCCGATCTCGCGGGCACCCGTTCCGATATCGCCGGCGGGAACGTCGGTGTCGGCGCCGATGTGCTTTGCGAGTTCCGTCATGAAGCTCTGGCAGAACCGCATGACTTCCCCGTCGGATTTGCCCTTGGGATCAAAATCGGACCCGCCCTTGGCGCCGCCGATCGGGAGTCCCGTCAAACTGTTTTTGAAGATCTGCTCGAAACCGAGGAACTTCATGATCGAGGGGTTGACGGAGGGGTGCAGACGGATGCCGCCCATGTAAGGACCGATGGCGGTATTGAACTGCACGCGGTAACCGCGGTTAACCTGTACCTGTCCTTTATCGTCCACCCAGGACACGCGGAAAACGATCTGCCGTTCCGGCTCGACGAGGCGCTCGATGACGCCGTTCTTTTCGTATTTGTCGTCAGCGAGGACGACGGGCTCAAGAGATTCGAGGACTTCCTTCACGGCCTGCAAAAACTCTTTTTCGCCGGGATTTCTTTTTTCTACCTGCTCGTAAACTTTGGCAAGATATGCGGATTTGAACATACTGTTTTCTTCCTTTATTCTGATTTTGCGATCACGGGGACTGTCGTCCCCGGATCTTCGCGGATCTTTACGCTTTTTCGTATCAGAGACGGACCGTCCAGCCGAACTCGTCGGGGATCTTGCCCCACTGGATGCCCGTGAGGGTATCGTACAGATGCTGGGTAAGCGCGCCGATCTTTCCGCCGTTGACGGTGTACTTTTGATCGCGGTAGCAGAGTTCGCCGATCGGGGAAACGACGGCGGCGGTGCCGCAGCCCCACGCCTCTTTGAGCGTGCCGTTCTCCATTGCGGCGGCGAGTTCATCGACCGAGAGCAGTCTTTCGCTGACCTTGTAGCCCTCTTTCTTGAGCAACTCGATGATGGACATACGGGTGATGCCGGGCAGGATGGAGCCCGTGAGTTTCGGCGTGACGACTTCGTCGCCGATCATGAACATGACGTTCATGGCACCGACTTCCTCGATGTACTTGCGCTCGACACCGTCAAGCCAGAGCACCTGCGAATAGCCGCGGGTCTCGGCACGGTGGCCGGCACGGTTCGACGCCGCGTAGTTGCCGCCGCATTTCGCGTAACCGGTTCCGCCTCTGACGGCGCGGACGTCCTCGTCCTCGATCATGATCTTGACGGGGTTGATGCCCTCTTTATAATAAGAACCGACGGGAGACGCGATGATCAGAAACGTCGCGTGGTTGACGGAATGGACGCCGAGCGTCTCGTCGTTTCCGAACATGAAAGGACGAAGATACAGGGAGGTGCCGGGCGCGGAGGGCGTCCACGCTTCCTCGGTCTTCACGAACGTCAGAAGAATATTCAGCGCGTCCTCCTCGGGGATCTCGGGCAGGCAAAGACGCTCTGCCGAGCGGTTCATACGGCGGATATTCTCGATCGGGCGGAAGAGCTGGACCGAGCCGTCGGCGCGGCGATACGCTTTCAGCCCCTCGAAAATCTCGGAGCCGTAGTGGAGCGCGGTGCAGGCGGGATGGATCGAAAGCGGACCGAACGGAACGATCCTCGCGTCATGCCAGCCCTCGCCGGCGGTATAATCCATCATAAACATATGGTCGGTAAAGATCTTTCCGAAGCCGAGGGTGGCGGGATCCGGTTTTACAGCCGGACTTTGATTCTTTTCAAAACGGATTTCCATACTTATTCTCCTTTGTAGTCCGCGCCGAGTTTCAGCGCTTTTTTGTTGACTTCGAGCATATCGGCGTGCTTGGCGGAAATGACTTTCGCGAGTGCGCCGTCCACGCCCGCCTCGGTGAACTCCCCGCGCTCGGCGAGGATCTTTCCGACGAGGATCATATTGGCGAGTGTCGGGAAGCCGTTTTCGTTTGCGAGCTTCGTCGCGGGAACGGCGACGACTTTCACGTCTTTTCTTGCGACTTCTCTGCCGATCAGCGTGGAATCGTAGAAGATCGTGCCGCCCTCGACGACCGCGGATTCGTAGCGGTCGAGCGACGGGAGATTCATCGCGACGAGGACGTCGGGATGCGAGACGATGGGCGATCCGACGGGATCGTCACCGATGATGACGCTGCAGGAAGCGGTGCCTCCGCGCATCTCGGGACCGTACGAGGGGAGCCAACTTAACTGTTTCCCTTCGACGAGTGCTTTATACGCCAGGAACTTTCCGGCGAAAAGAATGCCCTGTCCGCCGAAGCCGGAAAAGAGATATTCGGTTTCTTTCATTGTTTGTCTTCCTCCTTTGCGCTTCTGTCTTTATAGACACCGAGAGGATAGTAAGGGATCATCTTTTCGTCGATCCAATGCAGCGCGGCTTCCGGCGTCATACCCCAGTTGGTGGGGCAGGAAGAAATGACTTCGACGAGGGAAAAGCCCTTGCCGGCGATCTGGTTTTCAAACGCCTTTTTGATCGCGGCTTTGGCGCGGCGCGCGTTCTTCACCGAATTGACGGTGACGCGCTCGAGATATTCCGGTCCCTCAAGCTGGGAAAGCATTTCACAGACCTTGACGGGATAACCGCAGAGTTTCGGATCTCTGCCGTAGGGCGAGGTCTGCGTGACCTGCCCGACGAGAGAAGTGGGCGCCATCTGACCGCCCGTCATTCCGTAGATCGCGTTGTTGATGAAAATGACGGTGATATTCTCGTTTCTCGCCGCGGCGTGGACCGTCTCCGCCATACCGATGGAGGCAAGGTCGCCGTCGCCCTGATACGAGAAAACGATGTTGTCGGGGTTGGCGCGCTTGACGCCGGTGGCGACGGCGGGGGCTCTGCCGTGCGCTGCCTCGATCATATCGCAGTTGAAATAGTTATACGCCATGACGGAACAGCCGACGGGCGCGATGCCGACGGTCTTTCCCTCGATGCCGAGTTCGTCCAGCACCTCGGCGACCAGACGGTGGATGATACCGTGGGTACAGCCGGGGCAATAGTGGAACGGTGTATCGGTGAGTGCGTGCGGTTTATCAAAAACGACCATTATCTTTTACCTCCGTTCTCGGCGACTTTGCGGATGGTTTCCAGCACCTGCTCCGGCGACGGGATCATACCGCCCGCGCGGTTGCAGAGAGTGACGGGAACGCGGCATTCGGTCGCGAGTTTTACGTCTTCGATCATCTGTCCCATGGAGAGTTCCACGGAGATCATCGCCTTCGCGGTCTTGGCGGCGCGGGCGAACGGTTCTTTCGGGAACGGCCAGAGGGTGATCGGACGGATCAGACCGACTTTGATGCCTTCTCTTCTCGCGGCGTTGATCGCGTTTTTGGAAACGCGGGCGGCGATACCGAAAGCGGCGATGACGATGTCCGCATCTTCCGTCAGATATTCTTCGTACATGGTCTCGTTCGCTTCCACCGTCTTATAACGCTCGAAGCGGGCGAAGTTCTGACTCTCGAGTTCCTCGGGAACGAGGGACAGGGAGTTGATAATGTTGTGGGGACGGGAAAGTTTCGTTCCCGTGGTCGCCCACGGCTTTTCGGGGGCGGGATCGACCTTGAGATCGAGCGCGACGGGCTCCATCATCTGTCCCATGGTGCCGTCCGCGAGGATCATCGAGGTCATACGGTATTTATCGGCAAGGGCAAAACCTTTGACGGTGAGTTCCGCCATCTCCTGCACCGAAGCGGGCGCCAGCACGATCATGTGATAATCGCCGTGGCCGCCGCCCCTGGTCGCCTGGAAATAATCCGACTGGCTCGGCTGGATACCGCCGAGACCGGGGCCGCCTCTCTGCACGTTGACGACGAGGGCGGGAAGATCCGCGCCCGCGAGGTAGGAGAGACCTTCGCTCTTCAGGGAGATTCCGGGAGAGGAGGAGGACGTCATGACGCGGTAACCGCAGGACGCGACGCCGTACACCATACTGATGGCGGCGAGCTCGCTCTCCGCCTGCAAAAACGTTCCGCCGATCTTCGGCATTCTCTTTGCCATATACGCGGCGATCTCCGTCTGCGGGGTGATGGGATACCCGAAATAATGCCGGCAACCGGCGATGATGGCTGCCTCGGCAATGGCTTCATTGCCTTTCATCAAAACTTTGTCTGCCATGTTTCTCACCTCTCTACCTTGATGATGCAATCGGGGCACATCCAGGCACAGGACGCGCATCCGATGCAGGCCTCCTCATCCGTGATCTCCACGGGGTGATGGCCTTTTTTGTTAATGGTCTCTTTGGACAGGCGAAGCAGGTTCTTCGGGCAGGCGTTCACGCAGAGCCCGCAACCTTTGCAACTGTCCGTATTGAATGTCAGTTTTGCCATATCTTGATCCTTTCTTCATAAAGGTTTTTAATCCGCGCCTTTTTGTAAAACGAGGGGAAAGAGATTTTCGATCTTTCCCGAAAGCGCCGGGAGAAGATCCTCTCTCACCGAAGTGAATACGACGGGAAGTCCCGAAAGCGCCGCGACTTCCTGTGCGTACCGGACGGAGGCGAGCACCGTTTTTTCGTCGGTCTCGCGCCCGAGATTGCTGTTGTTGACAAGCCCCGTAAAGGGGATGCCGGACGCCGCCTCGATCTCCCGCATGACTTCGATCGTATCTTCCGCCGTGCGCGTCAGGGGACGGTATCCGTTGATGACCATGAGACACTCGTAGTCATTCTCTTCGAGGATCGCGGGGGTCAGTCTGCCGAGCGCCAGCGCGCCTCTGTCGTCTCCGCCGACGTCAACGACGGTGAAGACGTCCCGCTGATCGACGATCGCGTACATCTGTTGCGGCAGGGCGGGGATATCGACGTTGCTGTTCGCGTAGGGGGAACAGATGAACGTGATCCCGTTTTCCTCAAAAAGCGCCGTGCTGTCCTTGGAACGGAAGTAGGGGTTGACGATGTCGAGATCGGCGATCGCCACTTTTTCTCTTTTTCTCTTTTCCGCCACGGCGAGATTGACGGCAATATTGGTCTTGCCGCTCCCGTAATGACCGCAAAGGAGGACGATTCTCTTTCTTTCCATAGGCGTCACAGCTTGTTTCTCATGATCTTGCCCGTCACGGTCTTCGGCAGTTCGTCGCGGAAGACCACGATTCGGGGATATTTATAAGGAGCCGTGTGCTTTTTCACGTAATCCTGGATCTCTTTTTTGAGTTCCTCCGTCGGTTCTTTGCCTTTGACGAGGACGACGGACGCTTTCACGACCTGTCCGCGCACCTCGTCGGGCGCGGCGGAA
>JAZLLY010000006.1:0-66044 GCA_045598385.1 Eubacteriales bacterium
CCGCTTGGCCTCCGACTTTCTGCCGTGCCGAAACGGCGGAAAAAGCGGACTTTTATTTTTTGATTTCAGATGTTTTGGGAGACAGACGCTCTGTCGGTATTGTCGATATAGCGGCTCGCCTGCGTGGTAAAGAGCAAATGATATTTCCCACCGAGCGCCATCAGTTCTTCGTGCGTGCCGCTCTCGATGATCTCGCCGTGTTCCATCACGAGGATCCGACTCGCCGTGACGGCGGAGGACAGACGGTGCGAAACGAATACGGCGATCTTCCCTTTCGAGAGTTCCTCAAAGCGGCGGTAAACGTCGGCTTCCGCGAGCGGATCCAGCGCCGCCGTCGGCTCGTCGAGAATCAGAATATCCGACTTCTTATAAAAGGCGCGGGCGATCGAAAGTTTCTGCCATTGACCGCCGGAAAGTTCAAGACCGTCCTCGTCAAATACGCGCGTCAAGGGGGTTTCGTAGCCAAGGGGGAGCGAGGAGATGTAGGCGTCGGCGTTTCCGCGTTTTCCGGCTTCCGCGATGCGGGCATCGCTCGCCTCGGTATCGACGTCACCGAAACGGATATTCTCGGCGGCGGTCTCGGAATACTTCCCGAAATCCTGGAAGATAATACCGAAAAGTTTGTAATACGCGGCGGAATCGTACTCGCGAAGATCCACCCCGTCCAGGGTGATGTAGCCCTCGGTGGGATCGTAAAGACGCGTCATGAGTTTGATGAGCGTCGTTTTGCCGGCGCCGTTCAATCCGACGAGGACGAAGTTTTCACCCGAAGAAATCGAAAGATTCACGTGACGGATGACGTCAACGTCGGTGCCGGGATAACGGAACGAAACGTCGTGAAACGCGATCGTATGGCGTTCACCCGCCGCAGGAATCACGCCTTTTTCGGCTTTATCCGCGATTTTGGCAGGGGTTTTCATAAAAGTCATAAGGTTGTCGATGAAGAGCGTCCCCTCGTAGATCGAGGCGGTCGAGGTCACGAGCGTCCCGACCGTCGTCGATATCGACGTCAGTGCGCCGGTATAAAGGGAATAATCACCGATCTGGCCGTTTCCGAACACGACGGTATAAGCGACGTAAGCAAACAGCGCCGTCTGTACCAGAACCGTCACGCCGCCGAAGACGAGGTTCGACGCTCCCTCTTTCAGGATCAGACTCCGCAGTCCCGTATAATACTTACCGTACACGGTGTTGTATTTGTCGATCAGCGTATCGCCGAGCCCCAGGATCTTGATTTCTTTCGCGTAATCCTTATTGACCATCGTGCTCGAGTAATAATTCATCTGACGGCGTTCCTTGGAATGCCAGCGCAGGTACCAGTAGTTCTTGTTTCGATAGAGATAATTGATCACCGCCCCGGGGATCGACGCCACGACGATCACGACGGGCGCCCACGGGGAGAGTGTCGCCAGCACGGCGGCAAAGGAGATCACATTGATGACGGCGGAGATCACGTCGAGCGTCGAGGAGAGGATCCCGACGGGGCGCATCCCCGATTCGCGGTTCGCGTTTTCCAGTTTTTCGTAAAAAGCGGGATCGTCAAACGACTCCTGATCCACCGATTTGGCTTTCGTAATGATCTTGACCTTGATATGGTTGGAGACCAGTTCGCCGGCGAGCGAGGTGATCATGCTTTTCACTTTCGTGACAACGCGCTTGCCGAAGAGGTAAACGAGCTGCCAGACGAGAAGCCAGAACACGGGCTTGAACGTTTCAAAAGCGTCGCCGCCTCCGTCGGATCCGATCAGCACGGCGATCTCGTTGATGAGGTCACGGCTGATATACGCGCCGACGATCGGCAGAACGCCGTCTGCCACGCAAAGGACCAACATCCCGCAGAGAAGCAGGGGGGCGGTTTCCCATACGAGGGTGACGATATAGAACAGGCGGGAGGTGAATCCCGCGATTTTCTTTTTCAGATAGGGCAGAAGTTCCCGGGCGTTCTTCGGCTTCGGGATCCCATCCGACATTTGTTTTCTCGGCGGTCTCGGCATCGTGTTTTCTTCCTTATTATATGATTATTTTGAGTGTAGCACAGGCGAAAGAAAAATGCAATCGGTTTGCGAAAAAAACGTAAAAACGGACTGTTTTTTTCTTTTTTTAACGGTTGACAAAAAGCCACGAGATTTTTCTCGCGGCTTTCTTTTTTGCACGGAAGACCGACCGTTCGCGGCACGATCATTTTCGGATGAAACAAAGCAGATGATAAGTCTATCTATCATGTTTTATCACTCGTTTCGGAGAAAATCCCTTGGATGCGCACTCCATTGTCGGTCGGTATTCGTCAACGGATTTCCTGCTCAATATCGTCGAACAGGTCGGAATCGAAAAACTCGCGGAGTGTGATATCCATGCCGTCGCACAATTTTTTGATGGAAACCACGCCGGGATTTTGGCTCTTTTCGTTCAGCATACTGTAAACGGTGGACGGTGATACGCCGGCTTTATTTGCCAACGCGTTCACGGCTATATCTTTCTGATCGCAAAGTTCAAGAATGCGTCTGGCAACTGTTTCTTTTGTATTCATCTTTTCCTCCGTTTGGGATATATCGTCATAATCATAACGAAATTCGCGATAAATCGTGTGCGATATATCGTAATTTTGTCAGAAACATGATATAATTACGATATATCCCAAAAAACGGAGACTGTTAGATGAAATATTGCACTTTTTTCGGGCATCGAGACGCGACAGATTCCTTGCACGAAACAATCAAAGACGCTATCCGGGAGCAAATTCGCAACGGCATCACCTTTTTTTACGTCGGCACCCACGGCAACTTTGATCGCATGGTTCTCATTTGTCTTCGGGAACTGAAAAAGGAATACCCGGCGATTCGTTACGCTGTTGTTCTCGCCTATTATCCGTCAGTGTTTGACTTCTACGCACCGGGAGAAACTGTATATCCGAAAGGGATCGAACACGTTCCGAAACGATTTTCCATTGATTTTCGCAATCGTTGAATGCTCGACCGTTCCGATGTTGTGATCGTGTACGCCACACGTCCCCGGGGTGGAGCCGCAAAATACTTAAAAATTGCCGAAAAGAAAAGCAAAATCATCAAAAGAATAGGCCGTACCGAAAAATGACTTTTCTGAAAAACGGTCTTTTACAAACGCAAAAAGGGATGGGGCTTTCGCCTCATCCCTTTTCGGGGAAAACGTCTTATTCTTCGATAGGAGCGTAGAACTCGACGAGTTTCTTGAGTCTTTCGTATTTTGCCTTAGCCACGGCTTCGGCTTTTGCGAAGAGGACCTGCGCTCTCTCGGGGAATGCCTGAGAAAGACGGGTGTAACGTGCTTCGCCGCCGATGAAGTCCTGATAGCTGAGGGTCGGCTCTTTGGAATCGAGGGTGAACGGGTTCTTGCCCTCTGCCTTGAGCGCGGGGTTGAAGCGGAACATATGCCAGTAACCGGAGTCAACGGCTTTCTTCATCTCTGCCTGGCAGTTCGCCATACCGCCCTTGATCGAGTGCATCTCGCAGGGAGCGTAACCGATGATGAGGGAAGGACCGTGGTACGCTTCCGCTTCCGCCATCGCTTTCAGCGTCTGATTCATATCGGCGCCCATAGCGATCTGTGCGACGTAAACGTAACCGTAGGACATAGCGATCTCGGCGAGATTCTTCTTGCCGATCGCTTTGCCGGCTGCCGCGAACTGTGCGACCTGACCGATATTGGACGACTTGGACGCCTGTCCGCCGGTGTTGGAATATACTTCGGTATCGAAGACCATGACGTTGACGTCCTCACCGGAAGCCAGTACGTGGTCGAGACCGCCGAAGCCGATATCGTATGCCCAGCCGTCGCCGCCGAAGATCCAGACGGCTTTCTTCGACAGATACTGTTTTTCATCGAGGATCTTGGCTTTGAGTTCGTTGTCGCAGGGGCAAGCTTCGAGAGCGGCGATCATCTTCTTCGTAGCCGCTTCGTTTGCTTTGCCGTCGTCAACGGTAGCCAGATATTCGTCGATCGCTGCCTTTACGTCCTCTTTCTCTGCCTGTTCGCGGAGGGCTTTGACGTAACCGATCAGTTTTTCACGGATGGTCTTCTGACCGACGTAGATACCGAGACCGTGCTCGGCGTTATCCTCGAAGAGGGAGTTTGCCCACGCGGGACCTCTGCCGCTCTCCTTGTTCACCGTGTAAGGCGTGGAGGGTGCGGAGCCGCCCCAAATGGAGGAACAGCCGGTGGCGTTGGAAATGAACATTCTTTCGCCGAAGAGCTGTGTGATCAGACGCGCGTAGGAAGTTTCGGCACAACCTGCGCAGGAGCCGGAATACTCAAGCAGCGGCTGCTTGAACTGCGAGCCCTTGACGGTGACGTTGATCAGTTCGGGCTTCTCGGCTACGTTGTTGACGGCGTAGTCGTAAGCCGCCTGCTGATAGACGCCCTTGCTCTGAGGAACCATGATAAGCGCGGATTTCTCTGCGGCTGCCTTTGCGGCTTCTTTCGCGGCAACCTTGGGATTGTCGGGATTTGCGGCAACAGCGGCTTCCATGGCTTTCTTCAGCGCGTTGTTCGTGACGGGGCACGCCTTGACGCAAAGGGTACAGCCCATACAGTCGAGGGCGCTGACTGCCATCGTGAACTTATAAGCGGTTTTCGCAACGGGTTTCTCGGTGAACTTCGTGTCTGCGGGTGCTTTTGCCGCTTCCTCTTCGGTCATGGCGAAGGGACGGATCGCGGCGTGCGGGCAGACGAATGCACAGTTGTTACACTGGATACAGTTCTCGGGTTTCCATTCGGGAACGGTGACGGCGACACCGCGTTTTTCGTAAGCGGCGGCACCCTGCGGGAACTGACCGTTCGCCAGATCGGCAAAGGTCTTGACGGTGAGTTTGTCACCCTGCATAGCGTTGACGGGATTGACGATCTCGTTGACGAATTTCACGAGGTCGGCGCGTTTGCCCTCCGCGGGAGCGGCGGCAGGCGTCTGTCCGGCGTCAGCCCAGCTTGCGGGAACGTCCACGAGGTGGAGCGCATCCTTGCCGGCGTCGATCGCCTTATGGTTGAGGTCCACGATATCCTGACCTTTCTTGAGGTAGGATTTCGTCGCCATGTACTTCATGTAACCAATGGCTTCGTCGATCGGAAGGATCTTCGCAAGGGTGAAGAACGCGGACTGAAGCACGGTGTTCTTGACCTTTGCGTTTCCGAGGTCGATCGCGAGTTTCGTCGCGTTGATGGTGTAGAACTTCACGTTGTTCTTGGCGATATAGCTCTTCACGGAAGCGGGAAGATTGGTCTCGAGCTCCGCGTCAGACCATTCGCAGTCAAGAAGGAACGTGCCGCCCGGCTTCACGTCGGAGATCATATCGTACTTCTTGAGGTACGCGTGATTGTGGCAGGCGACGAAGTCGGCTTTGTTGATGTAATAGGAAGACTTGATGGGAGAATCACCGAAACGGAGGTGAGAGATGGTGATACCGCCGGTCTTCTTCGAGTCATACTGGAAGTATGCCTGAATGAACTTGTCGGTGTGGTCGCCGATGATCTTGATGGAGTTCTTGTTCGCACCGACGGTGCCGTCGCCGCCGAGACCCCAGAACTTGCACTGGATCATATCGGAGGGAGCGGTGTCGGGAGCGGGTTTCTCCTCAAGACTGTGACCGGTAAGGTCGTCCACGATACCGACGGTGAAGTGCGCTTTCGGCGCGTCTTTCGCAAGGTTCTCGTAGATCGCAAAGACGGACGCAGGGGTCGTATCCTTGGAACCGAGACCGTAACGGCCGCCGACAACTTTGATGCCGTTTCTGCCGACTTCGTTCAGAGCGGCGACGACGTCAAGGTAAAGCGGTTCGCCGAGTGCGCCCGGCTCTTTGGTACGGTCGAGGACGGCGATCTTTTTGACGGATGCGGGGATCGCTTCCGCAAGTTTTGCGGCAACGAAAGGACGGTACAGTCTGACTTTGACAAGGCCGACTTTCTCACCCTTTGCGGTCAAATAATCGATCACTTCTTCAGCCACGTCGCAGACGGAGCCCATGGCGACGATGACTCTGTCGGCATCGGCGGCGCCGTAGTAGTTGAAGAGTTTATAGTCGGTGCCGAGTTTGGCATTGACTTTATCCATGTTGGCTTCTACGATCGCGGGAAGAGCGTCGTAGTAGGGGTTGCACGCTTCTCTGTGCTGGAAGAAGATATCGCCGTTCTCGGCAGAGCCGCGAAGTGCGGGATGCTCGGGGTTCAGAGCGCCGTTACGGAACGCGCGGACGGCGTCCATATCGACCATTTCGGCAAGATCTTTATAATCCCATGCGGCGACCTTCTGGATCTCGTGAGAGGTGCGGAAGCCGTCGAAGAAGTTCAGGAAAGGAACGCGTCCCTGGATCGTGGAAAGATGCGCAACGGCACCGAGGTCCATGATCTCCTGCGCGTTCGTCTCGGCGAGCATGGCAAAACCGGTCTGACGGCAGGCATAAACGTCGGAGTGATCACCGAAGATGTTCAGCGCGTGAGAGGCAACGCATCTCGCGGATACGTGGATGACGCAGGGAAGAAGTTCGCCGGCGATCTTGTACATATTCGGGATCATCAGAAGAAGTCCCTGAGACGCGGTGTAGGTGGTGGTCAGCGCACCGGACGCCAGAGAACCGTGAACGGTTCCGGATGCACCGGCTTCGGACTGCATCTCGACGACTTTGACATTTTCACCGAAAATGTTCTTCGCGGGTTCGCCGAAGATGTTTTTGTTGGACGCCGACCAGGTGTCTGTGACTTCCGCCATAGGGCTGGAAGGCGTGGTGGGGTAGATGGCGGCAACTTCCGTGAACGCGTAAGATACGTGCGCGGCGGCTGTGTTACCATCCATAGAGATTTTCTTTCTCTCTACCATTTGGTTTTCCTCCGTATATAAATTTTTTATCAGCATATTTCCGGTAAGCCGGCAAAGATTGCCAAAACTTACGCTTTTATCATTGTAGCACAAGAAAAACCAAAAGTAAATAGCAGGAATTAAAATTAACATATTATTTTAGCAAAAAAACCGCGGCGGACGCGAAAAGGTCGGCCGCGGTGTCAAAACGGAGTGATCGGCAGCGCCGTCCGTCACCGTCCTGTCAAAAAGCGGGGACTGCCGTACGGAAAACAAAGTCCCGAAAAACCGAAAAAACAGGACGCGGGGGCGTGCTGAAGAAAAGCGATCGGAAAACGCGCGTCAAAGGAACACGACGAAAAGTCCGAGGAGAGCCGCGCCGAGGGAGGGGACGGCGACGGTAGCACCGATCCGCAGAAAATCGGCATAGCCGAAGCGGATGCCCTGCTCCGATAGGATATTCCGCCACATGATACCGGCGAGCGCGCCGATCGGCGTAAAAAACGCGCCGAGATTGGAGCCGACGACGGTCGCGAAGAGTGCCGCCGCCTTTGCCGCCTGCGGGGCGTTTTCGACGATGGTGGAATAAAAGACGCTCATGGGAATATTGTTGACAACGTTGGCGAAGAGGAACGACGTGACACCGTACGTCACGATCGGGAGATCGCCCCCGAAAAGCCCGGCAAGTTTCTGCGGGATCCCTTCCTGTCCGACTGCCAGAACGACGACGAACATCGAAAGAAGAAAGGGAATGAGAGCGAGCGGCGCGCGTTTTGCGGTCTTCTTCAGCGTTTTTGCGGTTTTCTTTTTCAGTACGGAAAAGAGGACCGAAAAGAAACAGAGAGAAAGGACGAACAATCCCGCCGCTTTCCACATTTCAAGCCCGACGTACGGTCCGATCGCGAGGGCAAGGGTGGCAAGGGAAAGATGCAGAACGCCGATCAGAAGCGCCGTTTTGTTTTCGATCTTCACGTCCTGTGCCTCTCCCGCCATCGGTTCGGACAGTTTTTTGTGAAAAAGCAGATACAGGCAGAGAAACGCTGTCATACCGGAAAAGACGGTCGGGAACCACATGACACCGGCATAGGAAAGAAAATCCTCACCGAGCGCCGCAGAGAGATAAATGTTCGTCGGATTGCCGATGATGAGCGCCATACTCCAGGTGTTTGCCGCGACAAATTCGGCGGCAAGGTAGGGGACGGGGTCGATTTTCGCATTTTTCGCGAAATAACAGATAAACGGGGTGAACGACAGAATGATGATGTCGTTTGAGGTAAATACGGTGAGGACCGAAACCGTGACGTACAGGGCGAAAAACAGTTTCTTCTGACTGTGCCCCGCGTGCTTCAATGTAACCGCCGCGAGATAGCGGAAGAAGCCCGCCTCGTCGAGATAGACCGAAAGCAGCGTCATCGAGATGAAGAGAACGAGGATCTTCAGAGGATTGACGGCGGTATCCGCCGTGAAAGCCGAAAGCACGGACGAAAAAGAGAGGTGTCCGAAAAGGAGAAGACACAACGCGCCGCAAAGAGCGGCGACGGGATAACTGTCAAGGGCAAATTTCCCGACGCGTATCTTCGGGACGAAGAGAACGCCGCCGATCACGGCGGCGCAGGTCAGAAGGGCGATCCAAAGATTCAGCATGACGTCTCCTTTTCACACGGGGATACAAACGCGCACCCTTCGGTGATATTCCGCTCCTCCATCCGGGAACGGATCTTTGATAGCACGGCGGTTTTATCGGCGCTCCAGAGCGGAGCGAGAAGTTCGCCGGAGGGACAGTCCCCCGTCAGGCGGTGGACGACGACGTCGGGAGACAACCGCGAGAGAACGTCGAGAACGCCGTCCACATAGGCGTCCTCCGTGATCGGTTCGTACTCTCCTTTTTCGTAGAGACGCGCGAGCGCCGTGCCTCGCATCACGTAAACGGAATGGATCTTCACGCCGAAGAGTGGGAAACGGGAAAGATACGACGCCGTGGCCGAAAAATCAGCGGCGGTCTCGCCGGGCAAGCCGAGCATCAGATGGACGACGACGGGGATCCGATACGCGGAAAGGGTCGCCAAAGCCCGCTCAAACGCCTCTCTTTTGTATCCTCGGTTGATGATCTTTGCCGTTTTTTCATTCGCCGTCTGCAAGCCGAGTTCCACCCAGACGTCCACTTTTTCGCGATAGGAAGCGAGCAGTTTTGCGACTTCTTCCGAGATCGCGTCGGGACGGGTGCCGACGGCGAGGGCGACGATCTGCTCCGAGATCAGCGAGGCGTCGTAGCGTTCTCTCAACGTCACGGGATCGGCGTAGGTACCCGTGAAGTTCTGAAAATACGCGATAAACTTTTTCTCTTTATGCGGGCGGGAAAGAAAGCGCGTGACCTGCTCCCCGATCGAAGCCGTAGGATCGAGATGTTCCCCGGAACCGCGTTCGCCGCAGAAGATGCAGCCGCCGTAGCCCGCCGTCCCGTCCCGGTTCGGACAGGTAAAGCCCCCGTCGATGCAGATCTTCCCGACGGGTTCTCCGTATTTGGTTTTCAGATACGCGGAAAAGGTGTTGTAGCGCATAAGATGCCTTTACAATCGTTGATGATAGATTCGGTGAGGATCGGGACAGATTTCCGTAAAACGCGCCCCGTGGGGGTATTTCGCATCTTTGCCTCCGATGAAGACAAAGGCGCAGGACAACGCCGCCCTATCGGACGTCCGATCGGGCGGCGGTAACGCTTTTCGCTTTTCGTTAAAGTATTATTTATCCGGGTTACCGAAACGGTATCCGGAGAAATCAGCGGTAGTAAGAATCTTCGCGGTCGGTCACAGTGAACGTGCCGTAGTTCGAGCCGCCGACGCCGATCTCAATGACCGTAACGCCTTTTTCCATCTGCTCGCCGTTTTCATCCGTCCAGAGTTCCCCGTTCGTGAGGACTTTTTCGGTCAGTCCGGCAAGTTTCGTGATGAAATTCGGGTGATCAAAGAAAGGATAGGTGTGGTAACCGGCGCATCTGCCGTAGCAGAGATAGATCCCGCCGTAGTAACCGCGCTGATTGTTGACGTGATCGTGACCGTAAAAGACGGTCTTGGTCGAACCGAGTTCCCGTACCGCGTCGAACAGACCGGTGTTCATGCCCTGATAGAAGATACCGACGAGGTAGCCCTCGTCCATCGTCTCCGATTCGACTTTATCCGACTCGCGGATCACGCCCTCGACGTCGTGACATTCGAGAAGTTCCGTTTCGTCGATCGCCTCGGGGATCTCTTCACCCTTGGCGAGCAGATCGGCGTAGTACATTTCCGCCGTCTCTTTCGTGGGGATATGATAGAAGAGCGAAGTCTCGATGTCGGGATTCAGTGCCTGCAAGCCCTCGATCGCCCAGCGGTACCAATCAATCTGATCTTCCCCGAACCAATCGTAAACCCAATCGGTCAGAGCGACGTTCTCGGCTTCGGGATACATACCGGAGTCGAGCATCACGAGACTGTACGCAGGTACCGTCGCGTCTTTGCCGCGATAGACGTTGATGAGGAAATTAGACTCGCCCTTGATATTTTCGGGGCCGGGATCAAAGAGACAGTATTCGTACTCTGCGAGCAATTGCGACAGGGTGTATTTGGAACAGTCGAACTGCGAGTCGTGATTGCCGTAAACGAGCGTCCAGTACTGCTCCCTCTCTTCCATGAAGTCGGCAAACTCCCGGTACGCGTCGTAAGTAAAGATCGAGAGCGTCAGGTCGCCCGTCACAACCGCGATGTCGGGTTTTTCCTCCGCCAGCGCGCGGTCGAGAAGATCGTACGTCTTTTTGTCTTTGGACAGGAAGCCGATCTTGATCTGCGGATCGGCGATCTGCATGATCTTCAGCGTTTCGGCGTTCTCGTCGATATAGAGATTCTGCTGTGCAAACAGGGAGAGATCAAAAGCGGTCTCGTCCTTGATCCAGGTATAGGAACCGTAACTGTCGGGTGCGTAGGAATGGATCGCCCAGCGGGCGCCGAAAACGGCGGCGGCGACGAGCAGGATCACCAAGATCGCGAGAAGTACCTTCGCGCCCGTGTGCTTTTTCTTTTTTCCGTAACTGCAGTTGCGCATGGTATTCTCCTTATACAGTCAATCACTGAGGATTCACGGATTGCGCGTAACCTTCCATCGCGTTTTCGATCAGACCGTCGAGCTCGGACGCGGCAAAGGTGGATTTGTCGAGCGTGTAGAAATAGTTGGCAACCTCACCGTCCTCGACTTCGGAACGGGTGAAGTTAAAAGTGAAAGCGTTGCTGTTGGCGTAAGAAGAATAGACGGTCTCGCCGATTTTCAGCGTGTTGTTCGCAAGATCGTAAGCCAGCGTCACGGTCTCGGTCTTCTGCTCGCCGTCTGCCCACAGGGCATAGTAGCGCGTCGCCGTCATCGCCGCTTTATCCACGACGTAATAGTCGTAAACGAAGAGATTTTCGTAAGGAACGTTGTTGCCGGATTTGGAGCCGGAGCCCGACATCACGTCGGGAAGCCATGCGGACAGGAAAGAGGACGTAGCGGGCAAAGTGCCGAGCTGCTTTTCCACGTAGGAAAGATCCTGTTTCTTGCTGACGCGTTTGAGACGGACGGTGATGCTATCGTTTTTGCCGAGCGGGATCGTGCGTTTTCCGATCTTCAGCTCGGAGTGCCACGCGCTCGAATTGGCGGTCATGGTGTGTTTTCTCGACTGGATATAATATTCGTTTTCGTCGAGGGCGCCGTCACAGAACGTGATCTTTTCGATCAGGGCGGGATCTTCATCGTCAAATTCGTAAACCTGTTTGACTTCTTTGCAATAAAGAGCGGTATCGTTGTCCTTATAAACGTGATAGCCGTAGCCGTCTTCCGTGATGACGAAGTACTCGACGATGCCGTATTCCTCGATTTTATCCGCCACGGGGCGCTCTTCGACGGGGATCTCGTTGCCCTGGCTGTCGTATTTCGTCGTGACCGTGTATTCCTCGAGAACGTAAGTGCCGGCAATGTCGGAAAGTTTTCCCGCCTGAATGAGGTTACAGGACGCAAGCGTCACAAGGGACAGGGCGAAAAGCAAAGCTGCGAGGATAAAAGAACATACCTTTTTCATTTTGTTTCTCCTTTTTCCGTTTCCGGATGATTTTTTTGGGAACGCGGGGAAGCGGGGTACTTTTATTATCTCAATTTTCGGGAACGTAATCCAAAAACGCGTCGAGCGCCGCCTCGATCTTTTTGTCGATCTTGACTTTAGGATAGGGGTAGAGCGCGCCTCTCGCGATCACGGCGCTCGGGTTACGGAGCGTTTTCAGATCCTCGAGGGGGTTATCCTCGGTGACGATCATATCGGCGCATTTGCCGACCGCGATGGTGCCGGTCTTGTCATCAATACCCGCGATCTCGGCGTTACGCTTCGTGGCGGTGTAAAGGGCAAAGGCGTTCGACACGCCGAGGAAGTTCTTGAAGTAAACGAGTTCGCGCCACATATCGTAATCGCGGATGAAAGGACAGCCCGTATCGGTGCCGAGGCCGACGGGAATACCGTTTTCCAGGCACGCCTTGGCGCAGGCGACGACGCCGTCCAGCACGATCTTTCCGTTTCTCTTACCCATATCGCCGCAATGGCTGACGGAATCGTCCATCAGCGCGTAGGGAACGGCGGGAGAAATGGTACAGATATGGGCGGATCCCTTTTCCTTGAAGAGGGAGATGATCTCATCGTCGGGTTTTGCACCGTGCTCAATGGTATCAACACCGCCCTGAAGCGCAACTCTGACGCCCTCCGGGCTTTCGACGTGCGCCGCGACGGGCAGACCGAGTTTGTGGGCTTCTTCGCAAGCGGCGGCGACGAGAGGCAGGGGCATACGGAGAATACCGGGCTCGCCGTCTGCGGTCGCGTCCATGACGCCGCCCGTGATCATCAGTTTGATGAGATCGACGCCCTCGTCGGCACACTTTCTGACCTGTTCTTTCGCTTCTTCCTCGGTGCTGACTTCGGCGGCGAGAGAACCCGCGAAATGTCCGCCGGGCACGGTGATGCCGGTGTTGGCGGCGAGGATACGGGGACCGACGCCGCGGCCGCTCTCGATCCTGTCACGCTCCTTGGTATCGAAATCCATGATACCGCCGACGGTGCGGATGGTGGTACAACCGGAAAGGAGTTCTTTCTTGACAAGCCCGCGCTGCAAGAGGCGGAACGCGGTCTTCACGCCGGGGATCGAAAAGATTTTGAAAAGTTTTTTGTAATCGGTGGGTTTGGCATTGGCTTTCGGGGCTTTTCCGGACGCCGGCAGATGTACGTGCATATTGATCAGACCGGGCATCAGATACTGACCGTCCAGATCAATGACGTTGTACCCCTCGAGATTGGCTTCCTTTTCGGGGAGAATGGCGACGATCGTTTCATCCTCCGTGAGGACGGCAAGCCCGCCCTGAGGCTCCATGTTTTCTTCGCCGGTGAGAACGTAACCGTTTACGTAGGCAAATTTCATTTCCATTTTTTATTCCTCCTGTACTTCATAATACCGAATGATTCGCGCGGATCCTCCCGCGGAGGGTTCGCGGTCTTTTCACCGCGCCCGGTTCAGCGAACCGGGATAAGATTGGCTTTTGTCTTTCGTTTTCTCAGAATAACTGTCCCGGAAGTTTTCGCTTTTCCTTGTAGGGAAACGTCCTGTCGAAAGCATCGGCTTCCGCTTCGTCCACAAAGTACCCCGCCGGTGTCGCGTATTCTCCCGTGACCCCCGAAAGATAACCGGGGATCAGTTCCCTGCAAAGGAAGAAGGAAGCGTCCGCGCCCTCCGGCAATCCGTGATAACGGATACCGAATTTTTCGGCGTAGGTAAACCCGCTCTTGCCGTAGAAAGCGATATTGCCTTCAAAGCAGAGCGCACCGCATCCGATCTTCGCGGCTTGTTCCAGAGAATAGTCCAACAGGATCTTTCCGTAGCCCTTTCTTTTGAGTTCGGGGGTGATACAGATCGGTCCCATGGTCATAATGGGAATATCCCGTCCGTCATCCGCTCGGATCACGGCTTTCATAAACATATTCTGACCGATCGGTTTCCCGTCTTTGAGCATGACAAAATCAAGTTCCGGCACGAAATCCTTGTCCTCCCGCAACCGGTTCAGAACAAAGTGCTCAAGACAACCCGGGCGGTAAACGTTCCAGAACGATTCTCTCACGAGATTTTCGATTTCGCGGTATTCTTCTTTTTTCTCCAAACGAATGACAACGTCATTTATATTCATTGTTTATTTCCTCCTGAAAATTGTTGACTACAATTGCTCCGAAAAGCGGGAGGTTGTCGGATCGTAAACGCACCCTCCCGGTTACGCTACAATCTCCGTTGCGTCGTACTTGTACAAAAAGCACTCTCCTGAAAAATAATTTTTATATTCAAGCCGCGAGGGCAGGAATATCTTCGTTACGATTTGCCGCGGGACAATAAAACAACGCTCTCCACGTGGGTTGAGACGATACCGTGAAGTCCACACAACACGGAAACAAATCTACCCCCGCAGTACAAGGGAATATATCGCCTCGACAAGTGAAGTTTATTTGGCAATCCAAGCGTCTATAAACGCCATTTGTTCCTCTGTATGGAACCAGTGCTCGCCATTTTCCATTATTACTAAATCAGCCCCAATATTAGCGGCAAATGTTTTGATTGTTTCTAAGGACTGCAAATGATCAGTGCTTCCATACAAAATAGAGGTGGGAACACTCCAGGAAATCGGATGACTTCTAACCCATGCGAGATATTCCCAGGATAAGGGTTCACCAAAAGCTGTTTCTATAACACCTTTTTCTATCAGATCTGCTTCCGTAACGCCAGTCCACAACATCATATCAGTAATCAGTATCTCCATATTTACGATAGGTGAAATGAAATATGCCTTTTCAATTTTTGTTTCACTCACAGCATTCATAGCAAAAAAGGCACCTATGCTATTCGCAATAAGTATGACGGATGAAAAGCTTGCACTGATGTCATCAAAGAAATTCGTAAACTCCTGTATAGCTTCCCATGGTGTTTGGGACACATAATCAAAACCAATCACTTGACACTTAGGAAAAAGCTTCTTATAGTGTTCGGCCTCTTCTGCATTTCCACCTTTTCCATGAACATATATCACTGCTTTTTTCTTCATAATGTCTCCAATTAAAGAAGCATTTATCGCTCCGACAATAGTCCTGTAGCCTCAACTCAGGCTCGAGACATCAAGACTACTGACTCCACGTGTCCCGTCATCGGGAACATATCGAACGGGGTGACGACCCCGGGGGCGTAGCCGAGCGCCCCGAGGAGGGCGACGTCGCGCGCCAGCGTCTCCGGATTGCAGGAAACGTACACGACACGGGAGGGGGAAAGCGAGGCGACGTATCGGAGCATCGCGGGATCGCACCCCTTTCGCGGCGGATCGAGCAGGACGACGTCCGGACGGATCGCGCTTCCGCGCTCTTTTTCGGCGTTCGAGAGCAGTTTTTCGGTTTCGGCGGCGTCGCCGACGTAGAACGCGGCGTTTTCGTAACCGTTGGCGGCGGCATTTTCCTTTGCGCACTCGACGGCGCTTTCCACGATCTCGATGCCGACGATCGCGGCACCCGTGTCCGCCATGGAAAGTCCGATCGAACCGGCGCCGCAAAAGAGATCAAGCACCGTTTCGCCCGGCTTCGGCGCGGCGAGTTCTTTGGCTTTCGCGTACAGCATCTGTGCCATGCCATGGTTGACCTGATAAAACGCATCGGGGGTGATTTTCAGTTTAACCCCCGCCAAGGTATCTTCTATACTGTCTTTTCCGTACAGAGTGACGAAACGATCGCCGAGAACGACGTTGGTATCTTCTTTCTGGATATTGAGAAGGATCCCGACGATTTCCTTATATTTTTCCGTGAGGATCGGGACGAGTTCTTCTGCGTGCGGGAAATTTTCATCCGTCACGACGAGCGTCAGGAGGATCTGCCCCGACACTTCTCCGCGGCGCAGATACACGTGCCGCAAAAGACCGCGCCCGGTTTTTTCGTCATAGACCGAAAGGGCGTGTTCCGCAAAAAAAGCGCGAAGCGTTTCGAGGATATCGGAAAATACCGACGGACCGAGCGGGCAAGCCGCCGCCTCCGTCACGCGGTGGGATCTCGGGACGTAAAAGCCGAGAACGTAGCCGTTTTTGTTCTTCGCAACGGGATACTGCGCCTTGTTTCGGTAGCCGAGAGGATCGCCCGTCACGACGGGCGCGACGGCGACGTCTGCCAGTCCCGCTTTCCGGAACGCGGCGACGACCGAACGGTATTTGATGGCAATTTCTTCGTCGTAAGAGATCTCGCGGAAAGCGCAGGCGCGACACCCCGGGACGGGGCATCGCTCGCAACGGAACGGGGATCTTTCGGTCACGGAAAGCAATTTTCCGACGGCGTACGAGCGGTTGACTTTGATGATCCGGATCCTGACTTTATCGCCTGTCACGGCGCCGGCGACGAAAACGGCGATCCCGTCGATTTTGGCAACGCCGAAGCCCTGGTGGCTGAGATCCGTGATCTTTGCTTCAAGTTCCTGGTTTTCGTGAAGCATCAGAGTTCTCCGTCCCGTCCGTTTTTCCGATATTCTTTCGGTGTCTGCCCGACTTCCTTACGGAAACTTTTCGTGAAATACGAAGCGTCGGCAAATCCCGTCCGCTCCGCGATCTCGGCAACGGGCAAATCGGTGTTAACGAGCAGCGACTTTGCCAAACGGAAGCGATAAGCCGCCACGTACTGGCGGAGGGTGAGTCCCGTCTTCGCTTTCAGCATCTGGCTGAGATAAAAGGGGTGATAGCCGAAGACGGCGGCGAGTTCGGTATTGGAGAGGGTGGCGTCGTGATTCTCTTCGATATAACCGTCGAGCTTTTTCACGAGACGCGTCGGCAGAGCGTCCTCATCCTTTTCCTCGGCGAGAGAAAGAAGCAGTTCGGTCAGGAGTGCCGAGGCGTATGCCGGCGCCGTCTTCGTCCCGGAGGCAAAGACCTCTGCGATCCCGAAGATCTTTTCTGTTTCCTCAAAATCCGGGAAGACGGCAGGACGGTCGAAAGGCGGCTCGGCGTCAAACCCGTCGAACGTGACGGTAACGGCACGGCACATACCGGCGCGGACCGAAAACGCCGTCCCTTTCGGGAGAAAGCACAGACCGCCCGAGGAGAGTTTCTCGCTCTTCTGCCCCGCGAATCCCAGGGTGACTTCCCCCGAATCCACGTACAAAAGGCGGAAAACGTTCTCCGCTTTTTCTTCTCTTGCGATCTTTTTTTCGAGAATCGCCGCCGAGATTACGGCGGGATGAAAATGCAAATAATCCAAGGTATACTCCCGTTGTCTTTATGACGTCTTTTTTTCATTATAACGCAGGCGCAAGATTTTTGCAAGTTTTTTCTTATTTTTACACGCTTCTTCCGTTTTTTCAGCGGCAAAAGCGTTGTATTTTCTCACGGAATGTGCTATACTGTCGCTGATCTATTATCCTTGGAGGTCTTATGGAACCCTGTTTCTTTCCCGGGGACTTTCTGCTCCCCGATCCGCAAAAAACCGATATCCGTCACTTCGGCGTCGTCGCCTGTGACCAGTTCACGTCCTCTCCCTCCTACTGGGAAGAAGTCGAAAAATTCGTCGGTGACCGTCCGTCGGCGCTCCGTCTGTTTTTGCCGGAGATCTATCTTTCCGAAACCGAAGCGCGTCTGCCCCTCATCCGTGAAAACATGAAGCGGGCGCTCGAAGAAACGCTGCTGTCGTATCCCGATTCCGTGATTTATGTAGAACGGTCGCAATCCAACGGCAAGATCCGTCACGGCATCGTGGGTGTCGTGGATCTCGACGCCTACGATCCGAAGACCGGCAGTATCTCGCCGATCCGCGCCAGCGAGGGGCTCGTTCTCGAGAGGATCCCGCCCCGTGCCGCCGTCCGCCGCGGTGCGCCGCTCGAAATGACGCATATCCTGCTCCTCATCGACGATCCCGAAAAAACGGTGATCGAACCGCTGAAAGACACGAAAGACAAGACGCTTCTCTACGAGGACGATCTGATGCAGAACGGCGGTCATATCAAGGGAGAAAAGCTCGGTGCCGCAGCGCAGGAAAACCTGTTGCGGGCGATCGGGAAACTTGCCGAAGAAAAAACGGCACAAGCCGAAAAAGAGAACAAAGCCCCCATCCTCTTTATGGTGGGAGACGGCAATCATTCCCTCGCGACTGCCAAAGCCGTTTACGAAGAAGCCAAGGCGAAAGAGGGGGACGCGGTGAGCAAATCTCCGCTTCGCTACGCATCCGTCGAGGTCGTCAATCTCGCGGATGACGCCATTGAGTTCGAGCCGATCTACCGCGTTCTGTTCGGCGTCGATCCCGAAAAAGTCATCGCCGATTTTGCCGCCTACGCTAACGTGCAGAACGGATGCCGCGCTCCGCAGACCGTCGAATGTCTTTTCGCGGGAGGAAAAACCCCCGTCAAAGTCCCCTCTCCCGTAAAAGATCTGACAGTCGCGACGCTTCAGGACTTCCTCGACAAGTATCTTTCGGAGCATAAAGAGATCCGTATCGACTACGTCCACGGGCTTTCAGACGTCGAAGAACTGGCGAAGAAGCCAAACACGCTCTGTTTCGTTTTTGACAGTATCGAAAAATCCGCTCTTTTCCCCGCCGTCATGCGGGACGGCGTTCTCCCGAGAAAGACCTTCTCCATGGGAGAGGCGACCGACAAGCGGTATTATATTGAGGTCAGAAAGATCTGATAACGCCCTGCCGGATCTTCGTTTTCTCATTTCTATCAACGATAGATTCCAAAATCAATAACACAGGTTGTCAGAAAAAGCACCGTCTTTCTCCTGCAAGGGAATGACGGTGCTTTATTTTCGGGTATCGCCGAAACGGACAGAACGCGCAACAGCCGCGGGGAAAACTACCAATTAAGAATACAAACGTAAGGTAATAGTTTGAACAGTAGTTAGTTTAAGCGAAAATTGTAAAGAAGCAGGGATGCGGGAAAAGGATATCCGTCAATCGTAATAGCCAAGACGGATGAGGTCTCCGATCGCGTCTTTGACTTCTCCGAGGTCCTCCCGATAGGTGATCCCGTACCATTTATCGGTGTTTCGATAAGCTTTGACGGTGGCTTTTCCCGTTTTGACCGCGTCACAGATCACGACGGGGATGTAAAACTCGTCGCGGGTAAGGTCCGCCGTTTTGCGAAAAACGTCGTACTCTTCCCCGAGGATCGCGAAGATGTCGGGGGTAACGCCGAACAGATTCATCGACACGGGGGTATCGGGCGGCAGTACGGTTTCACCGTCTGCGTATTTCACGCTCCCGTCGGGGGCGATCCCGTGGGTTTCGGCGAGGTCGCAAAGATACCCGTCTTTCAGTTTACACACGCCGCGTGTGACCGCGCCGTTCTTGCTCAACGTTTTTCCGAGTTCGTAGGCGACCATCGCGTATTCTCCGGGCTTTGCCCGCTTCAGATGCTCCGCGATCTCAAAAAACGCGTTTCTGCCGTAATAATCGTCGGCATTGATGACGGCGAACGGATTTTTCACGGTGTCCTTGCAGGCGAGGACGGCGTGTGCCGTGCCGAAAGGTTTCGTCCTCCCTGCCGGAAGATCAAAGATCGGCTGTGTCACGTAGGATACGGGAATGCCTTTTCCGATCCTGTCGCCGACCGCCTCTCTGAACTCCTCTTCCATACCTTCCCGCACGATGAATACGACGTCGGTAAATCCGGCACGCTGTGCGTCACGCACCGAAAAATCAAGAATAACTCTTCCGTCGTCCGCCACCGGCGTCTCCTGTTTCGGTCCTCCGAAACGGCTTCCCATGCCTGCGGCAAGGACAACAAGCGTGATCTTCTGTTCCATAATATCTCCTTTCGGACGTTCCACCCCGTCAGAGTCGTCTGACGCTCCCGTTTCGGGAAAACGGGGCGAACGGTTTTTCCGGGCGTGCGCCCGTTTGGTTTCATTCGGTTCGGGTTAATTGCCGGATCGCGGTCGTTTGGGATCGCGGTCTGTTCGGATCGCGTTTTTTCGCAAAGACACCGGTCCTTGGCACGGATTTTTCATTCCCGCCTTTTTTTCAGTATAGCATCTTTCGACGGAAAGCGCAATCACTCTATCGCATTTTGCCCGTCGTATAACTTTATTTTTTTCTTTTTTTCGAAAAAAGACTTGACTTATCCTTGCATTCGCGTATAATTGTATACAATAATACAGCAATGCACTTATGCCGAAAAGCAGGAAAGGACATTTTATGCTCGAAATTTCCCCGCAAACCAATCTTCTGGAGCAGAAAAGTTACAAATACTCCCTCCAGGACGTGGCGGAACCGAATCTCTACCGCGACGTTTATCCTTACACCGGCGTACCGCGCGTCGCGTTCAACCACCGCCGCGTGCCGGTCAATATGCCGAAAGATATCTGGATCACCGATACGTCGTTCCGCGACGGGCAGCAGTCCGTGGAGCCCTATACCGTCAAACAGATCGTCGATCTTTACAAACTGATGTCAAAACTCGGCGGTCCTTACGGACTGATCCGGCAGACGGAATTTTTCGTATATAGTGAGAAGGATAAGGAAGCGATCGCCGCCTGCCAGTCTTTGGGACTGAAGTTCCCCGAGATCACGACCTGGATCCGCGCCAGTCGCGAGGACTTCAAGCTCGTGCGGGATCTCGGCATCCGGGAAACGGGTATCCTCGTCTCCTGCTCCGACTACCATATTTTCAAGAAAATGAAGATGACGCGCAGAGAGTGTATGAACCACTATCTCGCCGCCGTCGCCGACGCTTTCGAGGCGGGCGTCATGCCGAGATGCCACCTCGAAGATATCACCCGTGCTGACTTTTACGGCTTTGTCGTGCCTTTCGTCAACGAACTGACGAAGATGAGCGAGGACGCCGGCATCCCCGTGAAGATCCGCGCCTGCGACACGATGGGCTTCGGCGTTCCTTACACCGAGGTCGCCCTGCCCCGCAGCGTGCCCGGCATCATTTACGGTCTGCAACACTATTCCGACGTGTCAAGCGATATGCTGGAATGGCACGGTCACAACGATTTCTACAAAGCCGTCGCCAATGCTTCGACCGCTTGGCTGTACGGTGCCTCGGGCGTCAACTGTTCGCTGCTCGGCATCGGCGAACGCACCGGCAACGTACCGCTCGAAGCCATGGTCTTCGAATACGCCTCGCTGCGCGGATCGTTCGACGGTATGGATCCCACCGTGATCACGGATATCGCCGATTACTTCCGTCACGAGATCGGCTATAAGGTGCCGGAGATGACGCCCTTTATCGGCAGGAACTTCAACGTCACCCGCGCCGGCATCCACGCCGACGGACTTCTCAAGGACGAGGAGATCTACAATATCTTCGACACGGAATCTCTCCTGAAAAGAAAACCCTCCGTCATGATCGGCAAGGCGTCCGGCCTCGCCGGCATCGCTTACTGGATCAACGAAAACTATCGTCTTTCCGGTGCCGACGCCGTCGATAAGAGATCCGATCTCGTCGTGGCGCTCAAGGAATGGATCGACGCCGAATACGCGGGCGGCCGCCAGACGTCGCTTTCCTCCCGCGAGCTGGAAGACAAGATCCTTTTGCTCTCCGGCGGAAAACTGCGCACGGATAATTAAGGAGGACAACTATGGAACACAAGACCGTATCCCTGGCAGATCAGGTTTTCGAGCGTCTCGAAACCGATATTCTGACCGGAAAATACAATCGCGGCGACATCGTGACCGAAAGCCGCTTCGCCGAAGATCTCGGCGTCAGCCGTACGCCCGTCAGAGAGGCGCTGCGCCGGCTGGAACAGGAGCATATCATCGAAGAATCGGGCAGAGGCATCAAGATCCTCGGCGTCACCGAAAACGACCTCGCCGATATTTACGAGATCCGTCTTCTGACGGAAGGGCTCGCCGCCTACCGCGCGGCACTCTCCGACGACCGTGCCACGTTTGAAGAACTCAAAGAGGCGCTCGATCTGCAGGCGTATTACGTTGAAAAAAAAGATCCCGACAGGATCAAATACCAGGATTCGCTTTTTCACGAGACTCTCTACCGTCTGTCGGGCAGTACCGTCCTCTACGACACGCTTCTGCCCCTCCACAAGAAGGTTCAGAAATTCCGCAAAGTCGCGGTGCAGAGTCAAAGCCGCGCCGACGCCTCGCTCGCCGAACACCGCGCGATCTTCGACGCGATCGCGAACAAGGACGCCGAGGGCGCCGCGAACGCAATGACACAACATATCGAAAACGCCAAAAAACATATTTTGGGGAGATAACGCCATGGGAATGACACTGGCACAAAAGATCATCAAAAATCACCTGGTGGCGGGAGAAATGATCCCCGGCACCGAGATCGCGCTCCGCATTGATCAGACACTGACGCAGGACGCCACGGGAACGATGGCGTATCTGGAATTCGAGACCATGGGGATCGAAAGAGTCAGAACCGAGCGCAGCGTGGCGTACATTGATCACAACACCCTGCAATCGGGTTTTGAAAATGCGGACGACCACCGCTATATCCAATCCGTCGCGAAAAAACACGGCATTTATTTCTCCCGTCCCGGCAACGGTATCTGCCATCAGGTACACCTCGAAAGATTCGGTATCCCCGGGAAAACGCTCATCGGTTCCGACAGCCATACCCCCACGGGGGGCGGAATCGGTATGCTGGCGATGGGTGCCGGCGGTCTCGACGTTGCGGTCGCGATGGGCGGCGGCGCCTACTATATCACCATGCCGAAAATGACGAAGGTCAATCTCACGGGAAAACTCTCCCCGTTCGTCACCGCCAAGGACGTGAGTCTTGAGATCTTACGCATCCTGTCCGTCAAGGGCGGCGTCGGTCATATCATCGAATGGGGCGGCGAGGGCATCGCCTCCCTCTCGGTCCCCGAGCGCGCCACCATCACCAATATGGGCACCGAGCTCGGCGCCACGACCTCGATCTTTCCCTCCGACGACGTCACCCGCGCATTTCTCAAGGCGCAGGGACGCGAGGCGGATTTCGTACCGCTCGCCGCGGACCCGGACGCGATTTACGACCGCGTGATCGACATCGACCTCTCGGCACTCAAGCCCCTCGTCGCCTGCCCGCACAGTCCCGATAATATCGCGACGGCGGAAAGTCTCTTCGGTACCAAGGTCGATCAGGTCTGTATCGGTTCCTGCACCAACTCTTCCCTTTACGATATGCTGAAAGTCGCCGCTCTGCTGAAAGGCAAAACGGTGCATCCCTCCGTCAGTCTTTCGGTCTCCCCCGGTTCCAAGCAAGTTCTTTCCATGCTCGCCGACTGCGGCGCACTCTCGGATATTCTGGCATCCGGCGCGAGAGTGCTCGAATGTGCCTGCGGCCCCTGCATCGGCATGGGCTTCTCCCCGAACTCCGGCGGCGTGAGTCTGCGCACCTTCAACCGCAATTTTGAGGGACGTAGCGGAACGGCGGACGGAAAAGTGTATCTTGTTTCCCCCGAAACGGCGGTTGCCGCGGCTTTGACGGGGGTTATCACCGATCCCCGCACGCTCGGGGACTGTCCGGAGGTCAAAATGCCGGACGCGTTCAAGATTGATGACAGTGCGATCCTCGCCCCCGCTTCCCCGGAAGAAGCAAAGGACGTCGAGATCCTGCGCGGTCCCAACATCAAGGAATTTCCCGTGACGCATCCGCTGGAGGCGGAGGTGAAAGCCACACTCGTGCTGAAAGTCGGCGACAATATCACGACCGACCATATCATGCCGGCGGGTGCCAAAATCCTGCCTTACCGTTCCAATATTCCTTATCTGTCGCAATTCTGTTTCGGCGTCTGCGACAAGACGTTTCCCGAAAAAGCCAAAGCAGCGGGTGCCTCCGTCGTCGTCGGCGGCTCCAACTACGGTCAGGGTTCTTCCCGTGAGCACGCCGCGCTCGTCCCGCTCTATCTCGGTGTCCGTGCCGTGATCGCCAAGAGTTTCGCCCGTATCCACGCCGCCAACCTTATCAACGCCGGCATTCTCCCGCTCACGTTCCAAAACCCCGAAGACTATGAAAAACTCACCGCGGGGGATACCCTCGTCCTGTCGAACATCCGTGAGGGACTCCGAAACGGCACCGTTACTCTCAAGGATGAGACGACGGGTGCCTCCATCGTACTCGTCGCCGACTTTACCGAAAGACAGCGCGAGATCCTCTGCGACGGCGGTCTGCTCGCCTATACGAAAAACCGCTGACAGACGGCATAGTCCCGCTTTGAACCGTTCTTTATCAAAACAAGAAAGAAGAATAACGCTTTGAAAATCGAAATGAAAACGCCGCTCGTCGAAATGGACGGGGACGAAATGACGCGCGTCATCTGGCGCATGATCAAAGATACTCTCATCCTGCCCTACGTAGATCTGAAAACCGAATACTACGATCTCGGTCTGCCCGAACGCGAGCGCACAAAAGACCGCGTCACGCACGAAGCCGCCGCCGCCAATAAAAAATACGGTGTTGCCGTCAAATGCGCGACGATCACTCCCAACAAACAGCGCGTCGAGGAATACCATCTCAGTGAAATGTGGAAAAGTCCGAACGGTACGATCCGCGCCGCCCTCGACGGTACGGTCTTCCGCGCTCCGATCCTCATTCCGTCGATCAAACCGGCGGTGCGCAACTGGCAGTTGCCGATCACGATCGCCCGCCACGCCTACGGAGACGTTTACCGCGCCACCGAATACCGCGTTCCCGGCGAGGGAAAAGCCGAACTCGTCTTTACCGGAAAGGACGGCAGCGTTTTCCGCGAGACCGTCTACGACTACGAATGCCCCGGCGTCCTGCAGAGCCAATACAACAAAGACTCGTCGATCCTTTCTTTTGCTCACTCCTGTTTCCGTTTTGCCATCGCCACGAAGCAGGATCTCTGGTTTTCGACCAAAGACACCATTTCGAAACAGTACGACCAGACGTTCAAGCTGATCTTCGAAGATCTTTATGAAAAGGAATACAAAGAAGAGTTCGAGAAACTCGGCATCACGTATTTCTATACGCTGATCGACGACGCGGTCGCACGCGTCATCCGCAGCAAAGGCGGCTTCATCTGGGCGCTCAAGAATTACGACGGCGACGTGATGAGCGATATGGTATCCACCGCTTTCGGCAGTCTCGCGATGATGACCTCCGTCCTCGTTTCCCCGGACGGGAAGTACGAGTACGAGGCGGCGCACGGCACCGTCACCCGCCATTATTACCGCTATCTGCAGGGGGAGGAGACCTCCACGAACCCGATGGCAACGATCTTCGCCTGGTCGGGCGCGCTGCGGAAGCGCGGTGAACTCGACGGACTTCCCGACCTTATGAACTTTGCCGATCAAATGGAAGCGGCTTCTCTCGCGACGCTGAACGACGGCATCATGACGAAAGATCTCGTCGCGCTCGTCGATCCCGACGCGCATACTGTCGTTGTCAACACGAAAGATTTTCTCCTCGCGATCGCGGACAGACTGAAGACGCTTTTGTCCGCATAAAACCGTACATTGCGGGGATACTGTTATATTTTTTCAAAAAAGTGTTGACTTCTCGTTGCAATTATGTTATATTATAGACGGTGAATAGCAGGGAAAGTATGTTTTTCACTGTTTTTACTGCGGATCTTTGCTTGCAAAGATACTAAAATTTACGAAAGGATACAGATCATGAAAGCATTTTTCGCTAAGATCGGTGATTTCTTCAAGAAACTTTTCGGCGGCAAGAAAGAAGAAAAGGTTGAAGAAGCTGCTGCAGAAGAAAAGACCGAGGGCTGAGTTTCAGCTTTGCGTCGGTGAAACCGACGAAGGCCGGAAGATCCTGTGGAACGGTAGTTCGTGGGATTCACGGTTCAAAAAGGGGTTGCCTGTTTTCGGTGACCCTTTTTTTACGCTTGTTTGCGGCATTGCCGCTTTCGATAGAAATCTTCGGAGGATATGATGAAAGAAGTCATTCTTTGCAAATACGGCGAGTTGATCCTCAAGGGCGCCAACCGTCAGAATTTCGAATCCATGCTCGTGAAAGAATGCCGCCGACGCGCGTCGGCTCACGGCATTTTCCGCATCTATTATCTGCAAAGCACGGTTTATATCGAGCCGCAGAACGACGAATGCGATATGGACGGAATGTTTGAGACGGCGAAACATATTTTCGGTTTCGTAGCCGTCAGCCGTGCCGCCGTCTGTGAAAAAAGCATGGAAAGCATTGAAGCGACCGTCAAAGCGTATATCGGTGACAAACTGAACGGTGTCCGTACCTTCAAAGTGGAGGCAAAACGCTCGGACAAACGCTTTCCTCTCAAATCTCCCGAGATCGCGAGAGAGATCGGCGGGGTCGTGCTTTCGCAGATGCCTCGTCTGAAAGTGGACGTCCATCATCCCGACGCCGAGATCACCGTGGAAGTCCGGGACGAAAACGCCTACGTGCGCGTCGGGCAGGAGCCCGGCGCCGGGGGGCTTCCCCTGCGTTCTTCGGGGCGCGGACTCCTGCTCCTTTCGGGCGGGATCGACTCCCCCGTCGCCGGTCTTCTGATGGCGAAGCGCGGTCTCGATATCGAGGCGTTGCACTTCGAGTCCTTCCCCTATACCTCGGAACGTGCGAAAGAAAAAGTCCTGACGCTGGCGGAAGAGATGTGCGAATATACCTCGCGTATGCACGTTCATATCATCTCTCTGACGCATATTCAGGAGGTCCTGCGCGATACCTGCGACGAGGACAGTTTTACGGTGCTTTTGCGCATTTTCATGATGAAACTCGCCGAGCGCTGTGCGAAAGATTATAAGTGCGAATGTCTCATCACCGGTGAAAGTCTCGGTCAGGTCGCGTCCCAGACGATGAGCGCGATCACCGTCACCGACAGTTTCGCCTCCCTGCCCGTCTTCCGTCCCTGCATCGGTATGGACAAAGAAGAAATCGTGAAAGAATCGAGAAAATACGGCACGTTCGACACCTCGATTCTGCCGTATGAGGACTGCTGTACCGTCTTTACGCCGACGCATCCCAAGACGAAGCCGAAGTTTTCGGATATGATGGCGGAATTGGCGAAAGTGGACGTTGAGGGGCTCATTGAGGAAGCGTACGCGACGATGAGCACGGTGACGAAGCGAGTGTTTGAGGAATATCGGTAATTCGCAGGAAAACGGGTTATTTTTGCGCAGAACAAATATCAGATATGATTCCCTTCGGGCAAGTTATGGTGTGCCTACAGCACAGTTATGATTTGCGGCTCTGCCGCAAAGTTATGAGATGCGTTCCCCGTCGCCCGCAGGCACATCACTCGCCATAGGCGTACATCACGCACGAAGTGCACATCACGTTTCGCGCAGTGAAACGCATCGTTCGCCGCGAGGCGGCGCGATTGCCCTTCGGGCAAGTTATGGTGTGCCTACAGCACAGTTATGATTTGCGGCTTTGCCGCAAAGTTATGAGATGCGTTTCGCGGGAACGCATCGTTCGCCGCGAGGCGGCGTACCTTCGGGCATCCAGCGGCGAATCTGCATCAAAAATCATCGCGTTTTCGGGAAAGTATAGGCACGTGGTTGGTTTTTGAAAGAAAAAAACGAAAAGAGCGTGAAAAATCACGCTCTTTTCGTTTTGCGGAAAGTGTCTGCGATCGTTTTCAAAGAAAATCGTGCCGATCACTTATCAAAAAAATCGACTGACCGTCAATCGTTTTCTTTTCTATCTGCGTCTGCGCAACGGGCGCAGACGCAGTAGGCCTTTGTTTATTTGGAAATGGTGTAAGATCCTGCCGGAGCCGTGAAGTTGATCATGCCGCTCTCGGCGGTGGTGGTGACGGTGGCGACCGTCGTACCGGAAGCGTTCTTCACGGTATAGGTCCCGGCTTCCAGACCGCAGACGGAGTAACGGATCGACGTGCCGTCGCCGTCACCCTTGACGGTGCAGGAGGAGATCTTCGTCGCGTTCATATTGAAGAACGCGGCGACGCCGAGCGACGGGATCGTCGCACCCAGAACCTTATCATTGTGGTACCGGATGGCGGTGAGCGTGCCCTGCGAATTGTGCGTCGTGGTGTCCGTTACGTACATGACGTTCAGCAGTTTCGTCGAGGTACCGGAGGCGTAGATCTCGGTGTAACCGCCCCAACCGGTCTCGGCGAGCGTCACGGACGTATCGTACTTCGAGGTGCTGTAATCCACCGTGGTCGTACTGATCGAGGGCGTGCCGGTCTCGGTGAACGCCTGATCGACAAGGACACCGGAATAGGTGGTCGTTTTATTGTTGTTCTTGAGCGTCTCGGTATTCTTGATCGTCACGGTATTGCCGTCTATCGTCGGTTTGGCGACGGACTGGAGTAAGAACGAGGTCTTCTTGCTGGTCGTCGTCTTCACGTCGTCCATGACGAAGAAGCAAAGTGGCGTCTTGCTCGCGTTTCCGCTCGAATCGTAGTTATAGACACCGAGCATATACCGCGCGGTCTCTTTCGTGGAAGAGTACGCTTTGGTCAGATCGCCCGCGAGGTAAGCGTAGAGCGGTTTTCCGGCGTTATTGTAAACGATCTGTTCGCCGATGACCGTCGCCGTCTGCTGTGCGTTCGAGTAAGTCGAGGGCTCGGACGTCCTCGACAGAGAGGGACCGGAGCCGCCGACGAGCAGTACGTTGTGCGCCGTCGCGGCGAGCGTCCTGTTGTGGAGGGTATTGCCGTAACTGTCATAGAAGCCGGCGTCGATCGCCAGGTTACCCTTGTAATAGATCTGGAACGAGCCGATGTCGATATGCTCGTGGTTTCCGCTATAGACTTCGCCGATCTTCATATAGAGCATGGCGGCGTTGGAATCCCACGAATTTCTCGCGACCATACTGCCGGAGGGAGAACTGTAATAATTGCCGAGCGCCAGTCCCTCGGACGGGGATTTTTTCACGAGCGTCGGATCATTGTACATGACGAACTGGACACGCGTCAGCGAGTTGTCGTCATCGCCGGTAAAGCTGCCATCCTTCCAGAACTTATTGAGGTAAGTGTACGCCTCGCTCTTGGCGTACGCGTTCCCTGTGAACGCCGCCGCCAAAAACATCGTCTTACCGTAGGTGTACATCTTATATTTCGGCGTTGAACCGCTGGAGACACGTTCGTTTTCATCGTCTCCGATTCGCAGAAGCGTGCCGTCGGGACGGACCTGATAGATCATACCGACCGCCACTTTTTCGAGATCGAAGCTGAAGAGACTCTTCGGCGACGAACTGCACTGCATCGTCTCGAAAAGACGCTCTGCCATCAGATCGAAGTAGTAACGGTAAATGCCGTAACCGTTGCCTTGAGAAACGGCACCGGATGCGTAATAAGCGTTACGGGAGGGGACGTGCTGCGTAAGAAGTCTTCCCATCACGTAATTGTAGTACGCGGGATATTCGTCGTAAACGGCGATCGAGAACGCGAGCCAGTCGCGCAGAAGCTGTGCTTCGCAGCCGTGACCGACGAAACCGCCCTGCTTCGAGGGAGTGGGATCGTTACTGCTGTATGCCACTTCGAGATTGACTGCCAGATACGAGGTCACGCGCTTGACGATATTCTCTTTGTCCTTTTCGGTGAGCAGATCGTAGCACCAGTCGTAAACCTCGGCGGAGATATACATGATATAACCTGCGGTGCGGTAAGCCAGACTGTCGTTTCCGACGTTATAGGTGCGCAAAAAATCGAGAAGTCCCGCGACGGCGCGCAGACCGTAGATGGTCGCCTGGTCGTTCGTGACACCGGGCTCGTGCTCGAGAGCGTAGCGGAACGCCAGCGCCTCGATGGCGGTCAGCGTACCGGATTTGTAATTCTTGGTATCGCCGCTCGCTGACGCGAGTTTTCCGAAATCGTAGTCATAATAATACTCGTCTTCGGTCAGCTCGGTCGTGATATAGTTCCACGGAATCTCATTTTCACCGTAACAATAGGTCGCGGTGCCGGTCGTGCCGACCGTCTTTTTCAGATCCGAGATATTCGTGCCGTTGATCGCCACACGGGGGTGGGTATTCGCTTTCGGGAACACGGTAGGTGTGGTGGACGCCGTCTTGGTAAAGGATTTCACGGTGCCGTAGTTTAAGGAACGGATGCTTGCGATATAGGATTGGATTTCGGCGATCTTGGTTTCACGCGCCGCGGCTGCCGCCGCTTCCGCTGCCGCCGCTTCTTCCGCCGCTTTTCTCGCCGCTTCTTCTTCCGCGGCGATCCTCTCCGCCGCGATGGCGTCGATCTCGGCTTTCGTCACTTCTTCCACGATGAGCGTGCCGTCCGTCGCCTTGAAGGTCGAACCGGAAAGAAATTCCGTCTTGAATGCAGCAAGACATTTCGCCCAGGCACTAATACCCTCTTTGGTATCTTCTTTCGCGTAGATCGCAAACTGTCCGTTCTCGCAGGCAAAGCCCCAGGCAAGGCCGCCCGCCGCCGCTTTGGCATCGACTGCCGCTTTCAGTTTCGCGGACAGGGCACGGTTGGTAGCACCGACAAGGATCTCGTTTCTCGTTTCACTGCGGGCGCTGTACTGTACACCGGACAGAGTGACGTGGTATTTCGTGTAAATCGCACTTAGAATATCGGCCTTCTGCGTTGAAGACGCGTAAATGACCGTATAAGCCGTCGAACTGCCGGGCACTATCGTGTAAACCGTCGGTTCCGCAGGTTCCTCGGGTTGTTCGGGCTCTTCCGCGTCGGCGTGAAGCACGACGAAGAGATCGTCGGGCACGGAGAAGGCGGTATCCGAAAGATAATCGGATACCAAACGCTCGAGACATCTATCCCAGGAGGACACGCCGTCAATGACGGCGCTTGTCGCGTAGATCGCGAACTGCCCGTTGCGGCAGGCGTAGCCCCAGTTGAGACCGCCCTTTTCCGTCTCGTTTTTATCGACTTTCTCTTTCAGTTCGGCGGAAAGCGCGCGGTTCGTCGCGCCGAAAAGGATCTCGTTGCTCGTCTGTTCCGCTTTAAGGGCATACGGTTTGTAAGCAAGCGTCACGCTGTATTTTTCGCGGATCGTATCCAGGAAGGACTGATAAGGCGTGCCGGTCGCCACGACGACGGTATAGGCGGGATCGCTCGGAACGATCGTAACGGTCGGTGTCTCGGGATCATCCGTACCGCCGTGATGCACGACGAAAAGTCCTTCGGTCACGGTGAACGTTTCCAGAAGATAGTCCGACGCCAGCATCGAAAGGCATCTGTCCCAGGACGACACGGCGTCCACGACGGCGTCGGTCGCGTAGATCGCGAACTGTCCGTCACGGCAAGCGTAACCCCAGTTGAGACCGCCCTTTTCCGCGGCGGCGTCAACTTCCGCTTTCAGTTCCACGGAGAGTGCGCGGTCCGTTGCGCCGAAGAGGACCTCGTTTTGCGTCTGCTTCGCCTTGGCGGCGTATGGCATGACGGAAAGGGTTACACCGTATTTTTCCGCGATTTTTTCCACGAAAGACTGATACGGCGTACCGGTGACCATCACGACGGTATAAGCCGTGGTGTTCGGAACGATCGTATAAGTGACAGGTTCCGGTTCCTCGGGCTCTTCCGGTTCTTCCGGTTCTTCGGGTTGTTCTTCTCCGCCGGGCTCATCGTCCTGCGGATCCGTCTGTGTCTGTGACTGTCCGGGATCCGTTTCGTCTTCGGGGAACGTGATCTCGAACACACACGAGGAGAGCATCATGGCAAGGAGCAAAATCCACGTCACGACGGTCAGAAGAATCTTCTTTTTCATCTTCGTTACCTCATTTTCATTTTATTTTATTTTATGTTGGGAAAACCATCACTGAAAAATCGTGTAAGTACCGGCCGATGCCGTGAAGGTGAGCATACCGCTCTCTTCCGTCACGGTAACCGTGGCGACGGAAGCGTCGCTCGCGTTTTTGACGGTATAGGTACCGGCGGCAAGACCGCAGACGACGTAGCGGATCTCTCCCTCTCCCTCGCCTTTTACGGTTGCGGCATTGATCTTTTCGACGTTTTTATTGAAGAACGCCGCCACGCCGAGCGCGGGGATCGAAGCGCCGAGAACGGCATCGTTGCTGTATTTCGAAGCTTCGAGAAGTCCCTGTGCCGCGTCGGTCGCGGTATCGGTCACGTACATGACGTTGAGCATCCTCACTTCCGTTCCGGCCTGTCGGATCTCGACGCGCCCCCAACCGCTCTCCACGGTGGTGAGGTCTTCGAGCCATCTGCCGTCGGACTGCGGATTATTCGTTCCGTATCTGCCCTCCAGCTTCACGATCGAAAGATCGCCGGAATCGGAGAATGCCTGATCGACGAGAACGCCGTCGCAGTCGTAATCTTTCCAGTAATTCTCGACTTCCACGGTGTTCGTGATCTTTACGACGTTTCCGTTCACTTCGGGCTCCAGCATCGGCTGAAGCAGGAACTCCACTTCGTACTCTTTACCGTTTTTCATCTTCACGTCGTCCATGACGAAGAAGCAAAGAGGCGTTCCTGTGGGATTGCCGTCCTCATCGTAGTTATAAACGGCGAGCATATAACGACCGACCTCGCTCGTCAGCGTGTAGATCTCCGTCATATCGCCGGCGAGGTACGCAATCTCCGTTCCGTTTTCACCCTCGATCGCTTCTTCGCCGATCACGGTTCCGCCCTGCGGCATTCTCTCAAAGGAGCTTGGCTCGGAACGGTCAAGATCCTGGTTCTTGTTGCCGTTGATCGTCAGGGCGTTATGCGCAAGGGTGGAGTAGTTGTGGCTGTGAACCGACGTATTGTATGCGTCGTAAAAGCCGGCGTCGATCGCGAGCGCGCCTTTATAGAAGATCTGGAAAGAGCCGAAATCGCGGTGCTCGTGGTTCGCGGTATATCTTTCTCCTATCTTCATATAGACCATCGCCGCGTCGTCGTCCCAACCGTTTCTCGAAATGAGAATGCCGGCGGGATAACCGAAGTAGCGTGCCGTCGGGAGCGTATCCTTATCGACCATTTCGACCGTCGGATCGTTGTTCATCACGAGCTGAACAGGGGTGAAAATGTTGTCCTCATTGTCAAACTCGGTGAAGCCGTTCGTGAAGTGATACGCCTCACTCTTCAGCACGCCGTTTCCGGTGGCGGCATACGCGTAGAACAGCGTGCGCGCATAGTCATCCATCAGGTACTGCGGCTCCTTGTTCCAGGATGCCTGCAGTCTCTCGTTCATCTCGTCGCCGATATGCAGAAGCTGATCGTCGGGACGGGTGTTGTAAACAAGACCGAGCGCCACGCTCTCGATGCTGAACGTGTAAAGTTTCACGGGATTTTCCGTGCACTGCATCGTCTCGAAGAACATAGCGGAATCCACGTCGAAATTGAAACGGTAGATGCCGTAACTGTTGCCCTGTCCGACGACGCCGCTCTCGTAATACGCATTGCGGAACGGGACGTATTCGGCGGTGATCCTGCCGGCTACGTAATTGTAATACTCGGGATATTCATCGTAAACGGCGATGGCAAACGAGAGCCAGTCGCGCAGAAGCTGTGCCTCCGAACCGTGACCGGCGACGGGCCCCTGCTTCGAAGGCGTAGGGTCAGAACTACCGGCAGCGATCTCCATCTCGACCGCGGCTTTCGAGGTACACGCCTTGACGATATTTTCTTTCATCGTATCCGTCAGAAGATCGTAGCACCAGTCGTAAACCTCGGCGGCGATGTAAAGCGTCTCGCCGGCAGAACGGTATTTCAGCGAATAAGAGCCGTAGTTGACCGTCTTAAGATAATTCATAAGACCGTTGATCGCGCGGTAACCGTAGATCTGACCGACGTTGCTTCCCTCTTTACGTTCAATCGCGTAACGGAAAGCACACGCTTCGATGTATTCCAGGATCGAATAGTTGCAGTTGTAACCGCCCTGATCGGCGTTGCCGGCGCCGAGAATGCCGAATCCCGTGCTCTTGACGGCGGCACTGTCGGATTTTGCGACAATGTCTTTATACGCCGCTTCATTCTCACCGTAATTGTAATAGAAGTACGTTTGCGTTCCGACAACGACTTCCGTCTTCAGCGTCTCCAGTTTCAGAGAGTTGATCTCGAGACGCGGGTGCGTATTGGCGGCGGGATACGCGGCTGGCGTCGCCGACGCGGTTTTCGTAAATTTCAACACTTTCCCGTAATTCACGTTCTTCATGGTTTTTTCGATCGTCGCGATCATCGCTTCAATCTCCGGTGCGCGCGCTGCCTCTTCCTCCGCTATTTTTTCGACTTCTTCCGCGTCCAGCGTCGTCTGCGGAATATTCTCTATATCCCAGGTGCCGTCGTACACGACGAAACCGTCGCGGAGCATATACGTCCGCTTCAGCATGGAAAGGCATTTGTCCCACGAGGTCGTGCCGTCGTACGCCTTCGCCGAGGTCGCGTAGATCGCGAACTGTCCGTCCCGGCAAGCGTAACCCCAGGTCAGACCGCCATCCGTCCCGGCGCGTTCCTCAACGGCGGCGATCAGATCATCCGACAGTTTTCTGCCGGTATTGCCGAGCAGGATCTCGTACGTCGTTTCTTCGGTATCTTCAGCCCGATAAGCGTAAATCTGAAGATCGCCGTAAAGGTTCTTCATCTCGGTAATAAACCTCGACTTGGCCGAAGCGTCCGAGGAACCGAAAATGACGGAATAGGCCGTCGAGAACTCGTCTTCGTCTTCCGGAACGATGACGGCATCGAGCGGCTCACGCTCCGGCTCCGGCTCCGAGTCCGACCCGGGAGGATCCTGCACAGGATCGCTGTCCGGCCGATCTCCGCCGGAAAAGAACGGCAGATCCGAGAGGGTGCATGCCGAAAGGCAGAGCGAGAAAAGCAGAAGCAATGCGACGAATGTTCTTTTCACGTTTTTCATAAGTTCTCCTTGTGCACCGACGTCGTCGGTTTTTTAATATTTTGAAATACTATTCCTCTTTTTACCATTATATCATACGCATATTGCGGTTGCAAGGGACAATATATACGAAATTTTCGCGCGAATCTGCGCAAAACGCCGAAAAAACGCTTCCTTTCTTAAAAATCTTCGGGAGGGACTTGCATTTTTCCCCCGTTGTGCTATAATGAGTTAGCAGTGGCTAATTTTTGTTATGCGGAGAACCATGATATGAAACTGAGTGAATTACCCGTCGGCACGGATGCCGTCATACGAAAAGTCGGCGGCACCGGCGCGTTGCGCTTCCGCTTTCTCGATATGGGCATCATCCCGAAGACCGCAGTCAAGGTCGTCAAGGTCGCGCCGCTCGGCGATCCTATCGAGATCCGCGTGCGGGACTACGAACTGACGCTTCGGCTCGAAGATGCCGCCGATATTGAGGTGGAGATCGGAGGCGGCAAAGCATGATCTTCGCTCTCGTGGGCAATCAGAATTGCGGAAAAACGACGCTTTTCAATCAACTGACGGGCTCCAACCGCCACGTCGGCAATTTCCCCGGCGTCACGGTTGACGGCAAGGCGGGCGATATCCGCGACAGAAAAGACGCCGCCGTCGTGGATCTGCCCGGCATCTACTCGATCCGTCCCTATACCAATGAAGAGACCGTCACGCGGGACTACATTCTCAATCAGCACCCCGACGGTATCATCAATATCGCCGACGCCACGAACATAGAACGCAACCTGTATCTGACGCTCCAGCTCATCGAACTCGGTATCCCGATGGTGCTCGCCCTCAACATGATGGACGAGGTGCGCGGCAACGGCGGGACCGTCGATATCGCCGGTATGTCGGATCTGCTCGGGATCCCCGTCGTCCCCATCTCCGCCTCCAAAAACGAAGGTATCGACGAGCTCATCCGCGTGGCGGTCCAGACCGTCAGGTGCGGTGTCAACCCGAAAAAAGTCGATTTCTGTAAGGACGGTGCCACGCACCGCTGTATCCACGCCGTGTCCCACCTGATCGAAGATCACGCAAGAGCGGCAAAGATCGCGCCGCGCTTCGCCGCGACGAAGGTGATCGAAGAGGACTTCGATATTCTTGAACGGCTGAATCTCGACCAGAACGAGATCGAGATGATCGAGCATACCGTGATCGAGACGGAACGGGAAGAGGGGCTCGACCGTCACGAGGCACTCGCCTCCATGCGCTACGATTTCATCGAAAGCGTGACGGCGAAAACCGTCGTCAAATGCCGGGAAAGCCGCGAGCGGCTGCGCAGTGAAAAGATAGACAGGGTTCTCACACACCGCGTCTTTGCCATTCCCATCTTCATCGGCGTCATGCTCTTCGTCTTTGCCCTGACCTTCGCGTGGGTCGGCAACTTTTTCGCCAATCTTCTTGACCTCGGCATCTCCGCCCTCGGCGCCGCCGTGGCGAGGGGACTCGACAGTCTGTCTCTGGACGGTGCGACCGTCAATCCCGCCGTCAAAAGTCTCATCACCGACGGGATCTTCGGCGGCGTCGGCTCCGTCGTTTCTTTCGTCCCCTATATCGTCGTTCTCTTTTTCTGTCTTTCCATCCTGGAGGACACGGGATACATGGCGCGCATCGCGTTCGTCATGGATAAACCCCTGCGAAAGATCGGTCTTTCGGGCAGATCGTTCGTCCCGATGCTGATCGGCTTCGGCTGTACGGTGCCCGCCGTCATGAGTTCCCGCACCCTTTCCTCGGAACGCGACAGGATCATGACGATTTTGCTGACGCCCTTTATGTCCTGCTCCGCGAAAATGACGATTTATCTTTTCTTCGTCAACGCTTTGTTCGACAACCCGTGGACGAAAGTCGCGGTGATGGCGGCGCTCTACTTCGGCGGTGCCGCCGTCGGTATTCTCATCACGATGATCTTCAACAAGACCGCTTTCAGGGGCAATCCCGTCCCGTTCGTCATGGAACTGCCAAACTACCGCTTTCCGTCGATGAAAAGCGTTCTGATCCTGTTGTGGGAAAAGGCGCGTGACTTTCTGCAAAAAGCGTTCACCGTCATTCTGCTCGCCACGGTCTGCATCTGGTTCTTCTCGAACTTTGATCTCGGTCTCAACTACACACCTGATCGGAGCGAGCTCTCGGTGCTCGGCAGACTCGGTTCGCTCATCGCCGTCATTTTCCGCCCTCTCGGCTTCGACCGATACGAGGCGGTCATGGCGCTGATCTCCGGCTTCACCGCCAAGGAAGCCGTGGTCTCAACCCTCGAAATGCTCGCCCCGGGGGGTATCTTCTCCCTGTTCGGCAGTACCGCGGCCGCCGTTTCATTTCTCGTCTTTACCCTGCTTTACACGCCGTGCCTCGCCGCGATCGCCGCGATCCGCGGGGAACTCGGAAGCACCCGCCGCGCCCTCTCTGTCGTTCTCTTTCAATGCGCGGTGGCGTGGATCTTCTCTTTTCTCGTTTACCGTTCGCTGCTTCTTCTGTCGAAGACGACGTGGCTCGACCGCCTGATTCTTTTCCTCGTCCTGATCTGGATCGTAGCCGCTTTCGTCTTTCTCGGGAAACGCAGAAAAAAAGGAAAACCCGTCTGCACCTGCGGCGGAGACTGTTCCGCCTGCGGCGCCTGCCGCAATGACGGTACCTGCGATCGGAAATGCGACGCAACGGATGCCGATACCGAAGCGGCGTCATCCGTCAAATGATACCGTACTGTTTTTCGGATGGTTCGGCTTTGTCAAAGCGTTGCACATGACGGTATATTCACCCGGCCAATGAAAAAATCCGGCAGACGTTTCTGCCGGATTATTTGTTTTGATCGGACGGATTTTTTAAGTGTCAGCCGCTTCTTTTTTCCCTTTTCCCGTCACTTTATCGGGATCCATCTTATAAAGGCGGTAATAGATGACGGTGGTCACGGCACAGACGAACCAGCCGAAAGGATAGCCGAACGCAATCGGCAACAGTTCGTTTGATATAAAGTTCGACATGACGAAGAGGTACACCTGCCGCGCACCGACGAAACAGCAGAGCATGACGATCATCGGTCCGCGCGTGTTGCCCGCACCGCGAAGCGCGCCGGCAAAGATCTGGTTGACGCAGCAGAAGAGGTAGAACGGGGTGAGATTATGAAGCAAAAGCACGGCGTTTTCGACCGCGGCGGGATCTTTCGTGAAGAACCGGCAGAGCGGCGTCGAAAAGATCATGAACACCACGATGAGCACCGCGTTGATCCCCGTGGAGACGAGATACGTTTTGAACGCTCCCTCCCGCGCCCGCTTCACGTCGCGTTTGCCGAGGCATTGCCCGACGAAGGTGGTCACGGCGATCGCCAGCGACTGCACCGGCAGGAAAAGGAACTGGTCAAGTTTGGAATACGTCGTCCATCCGGCGAGGATCTCGGTTTGCTCTCCGTTGACGCCCGCAATATAGGACTGCACGAAAACGTTGGAAAACGCCGTCAGGGCGATCTGCAGTCCCGCGGGGAAGCCGAGGATGCAGATCTTTTTCAGAATGTCCTTATGGATATGAAGTTTTCCGAAAGAGAACTTCACACAGGTGTCGCTCCGGAGGAGCGCGACGAACGTCAAAATAGCGGAAACGGTCTGCGCGATCACGGTGGCGTAAGCAACGCCCGCGACGCCCATGTTGAATTTGAAGACGAAGAGCAGATCGAGCAGGGTGTTCGTGACGGCGGACGCCAGCAGGAAATAAAACGGGCGGTTGGAATCCCCGATGGCGCGGAGGATACCGGAACCCATATTATAAATACACATACTGAAGATGCCGGAGAAATAGATCGTGAGGTATTCTTTGGCGTAAGGATACGCCTCGCTCTCTTCGGAACCGAACACCACGCGGAGCATCGTCGGCGTCATCAGAACGCCGATGGCGGTAAAAGCGACGCCGATGATGAAAGTCAACGCCATCGCGGTATGCACCGTTTCTTCGACTTTTTTCTCATTTCCGGCGCCGAAATGCTGAGAGATCAGGACGCCGGCACCGCTCGAAAAGCCGAGAAAGAAACCGAGCAGCATATTGATGATGGGCGCCACGGATCCGACGGCGGCGTACGCGGCGGTATCGCCCGTCTGTCCGATCACCCAAGTATCGACGAGATTGTATAACTGCTGAAACAGATTGCCGAGCAGGAGCGGCAGGGCGAATCTCATGATGATGCTGAGGATCGGTCCCTCAGTCATATCCATGCTCTTCTGCCCGAAAATTGACTTTTTCGTTTTTTCCATAACGTATTCCTCTGTCTTTCCAAGACAGTATAGCACAGTCCCCCCGACTTTTCAAGTACCCGCGCGGGAGTTGACAAAAATTCTTTCGCGTGCTAAACTATAATCAATATTGTTATCGCATCGAAAAGTTCTATGCGAGGAAAAGGAGAACGTATTATGCCGGGACCCGGAGGAGGATCACACAGCGGAGGATTCGGAGGCGGCCACAGCGGCGGCTTCGGCGGAGGATCACACGGCGGAGGTTTCGGAGGCGGCCATAGCGGCGGCTTCGGCGGAAGCCACGGCCCGATGGGAGGACCCGGCGGGCACATGGGAGGTCCCGGCGGATTCGGTCCGCGCGGACCGATGGGACCGAGGCCGCCCCGTCCCCCGAGACGCCGCTTCTTTTTCTTCCCGTGGCGCCCTCATTATTACGGATACGGTTACGGCGGGGGCGGATGCCTTTCGTCACTCGTCGGGTTCGCTTTCGTTATGTTTTTCATCCTGGCGATCGTCTTCACCTCGGTCGGCAGTTGTGCCGTCAATACCGTGAACGGCGGGAATTCTTCTTACCTGGATATCTACGATGAAAGCGCTTTGCAGACGCGTGCCGATACCGAATACCAGAAGGCGTTCGCTCCCACGAACGGCAAGGCGTACGAAGACGGCGTGCTTCTGCTCTTCCTGCTGGACGACGACAGGACGGGGTATTTCTCGATCGCCTGGGTCGGCAACGATATCGAGGGCGAAGTCTACGAACTGCTCGGCTCGGACGATTCCGTTTACGGACATCTCGTGATCGAAACATTCGGCGATACCTACTATGCATACGAACTTCCGCGCAATCTCAAGAAAATCGTCAACGGACTGGCGGATGAGATCTGCGAAGTCGCGGGCAGCGACGCCTACGACTGTACCCACGATCACTCGGGTCTTCCCACCAAGACCGTCAACCACACCGATCTGACGATCGAAGACGAACAGCTCAAGATCGCCATGACGGAATTCACCGAGAGAACGGGCATTCCGCTCGTGATCGTCGCGGTGGATACCGCCGACGTCTTCGGCAGTCTTGACGACGCGAACGCCGGATGCAACAGCGCGAAAGTCACGATCGGAAATACGTCGATGCCGACGTATCTCTTCGTGCTTCTCATCCTCTTCGGCGTCGCGGTCATCGTGTTCGCCGGCGTATCGGTCTATAAACGCAAAAAAGCCGACGACGATCTGCGCGAAGGGAAGAACAATCCCTCATGAATCTTTACGAAAAGCAACTGAAAAGAGACGAGATATATAACGGAAAGGTACTGCACTTGGTGAGAGATTCCGTCCTTTTGCCGGACGGAAAAGAAGCAACGCGGGAGTTCTGCCTCCACGTCGGCGCGGTGTGTATGCTTCCTCTTCTCCCTGACGGCACCGTCCTCATGGAACGGCAGTACCGCTATCCGCACGGGCGCGTTTTCTTCGAGATCCCGGCAGGCAAGAAAAACGGGAAGGACGAAGATCCCGTCGAGGCGGCAAAGCGCGAACTGCGCGAAGAAACCGGCGCCGTCGCCGGAAAGATCACCTATCTCGGCGCTCTCGACACCTCGCCGGCTCTGATCGACGAAAAAATCGAAATGTACCTGTGTGAAGACCTTACGTTCACGGATACGGAGCGGGACGAGGACGAATTCATGACGGTCGAGCGCGTTCCGCTCGAGGAACTTTACCGCATGGTCATGGACGGAGAGATCCGCGACGCCAAGACGCAGGTCGCCGTTCTGAAAGTCCGCGATATTTTGTCAAAGAAAAAATAATATTGACTTTTTGTGAAAAATAAAGTATAATTAGATTACCGAAATTTGAATTTATATTTATTGGAGGCCACATTTATATGTCTCAAATGATTGCTGACGTTCAGAATTACCTGGCCATGGGCACCATCGGCGGGTATATTGCGCTCGCGCTCTATGCTTCCGTGGTTTTGTTCGGGCTGATCGGTCTTTTGAAAGGCGTGTCCCGCGGTATCCTCCGCCAGACCGTCCGTACTCTTACCGTCGCGCTTTCCCTTCTGTGCAGCTACGTGATCTGCCAAAAAACGTACCCCGCACTCTGTACCTACCTGGACGGCAAGTCCGTCGAGGACGTGCTGACTCAACTCGCTACCACCGTTCCCGGTACCGAAGGCGTGCTTTCCACGCTTCCCGAAATTGCCATGAAGCTTCTCAAAGGTATGGATGCCGCTACGCTCCAGTACCTGCTTGCCGCTCCTCTCGGTCTTATCATTCTTCCCTTTGTTTTTGAGATCAGTTTTATCGTGATCAGCGCGCTCATGCTCATCGTTCACGGTCTGATCTGCGCGATCCTCGGTTTCAAGAAAGAACGCAACAACGGAACGACGCGTTTCTTCGGTATGCTCCTCGGCCTCTGCCAGGGTCTCGCCGTCGGCGCGCTTCTCTTCCTCCCCGTCCTCGGCATCACGGGATTCCTCGCCGAGCCGGTCAAGTCCATGGATGAGGGCAACACGGTCCGTACATATTATGAAGATTACGTTGAACCCCTTCAGGACTCCGCACTTTCCGACGTGATCATGAATAAGCTCGGCGGTAAAGCCCTGATCACCGCCGTCGGCACGATGAAAGACGGCGACGAAGTCATCAACACGCAGGCGATCGGAAACGCCGCTCTCGACCTCGTGGATGAAATCTCCGCTCTCAAGGGCATCAACATTCAGGAACTCACCAAAGAACAGGAAGAAACCATCACGTCTCTGATCGCCAAATTCGGCGACAAGGACAACGAGGGACTCCAAGGTATCGCGACGATCCTCATCGGCGTTCTGAAAGGTTCCGTCAACGTGATCAACAACGATCCGTCGATCCTGCCGATTCCGAACGAACAGGTCAAAGGGCTCGTCATCGACTTCTGCGCGATCTTCTCTTCGAGTAACGCCGACACGCTTTCGGAAGATCTCGGCACCGTCTCGCAGATCCTCTTCATTCTCTCCGACAACAAGGTTCTCGGCGATATGAGCGACCCCGCTTCCGCGTTTACGAAAAACGCCGTTGACGTGGACAACAATCCGATCCTCGTGGACGGAAAAGAAGTCACCGTCGTCAAAGTCGTGATCTCCACTTTGAGTGCCAACGAAAGGACGAAAGGTCTCGTCGATGCACTCACCGACTTCGCGATCTCCCTGATGGCGGAAGCTGCCGGATTTGACGGTAATACCGTCGAGATGATCAACAACGTCAAAGAAGGTTTCACGGACATCGCTTTGATCGAAAAGCCCGCCATTGCCGTCGATGAAAACGGTAACTTCGATAAAGAATCCACCGAATATCAGGAATACAAAGCGGACGTCACCGAAACGCTGACCAACATTCTCGAAGAGAACAATCTCGCCCAAGGTCTGGATCCCGAGGTTCAGGAAGAAATGGGCTCGCTCGTCGCCGAATACCTGATGACGAACGACGTCAATCCCGAGGACATCACGACCGAACAGATGGCAGATCTTCTCCTGACTTACATGAACGCTTCCTCCGGCAACGAGTAAGCGATCCCCGCATCCGATTTATCAAAGCCCCCGCAGCGGCGGGGGCTTTTTCTACCCTTAATATAAAGGGGAGCAAAAGCGCGGCAATCGGAATATGAAAAACGGCATTTCCCGCAAAAACGAAAAGAAAACGCAAAAACAGCAAAAACCGGATCGCCCGCCGCTTTTTGTTACATTTGAACAATAAAACAAATTTGTCATTGTATGTTTTGTACATAGTGCGCTTTTTTCAAAAAGTTCTTGACAAAAATCACGGCGTTGTGCTACAATGAAATATCTTCTTAAGAAAGGAATCGCTTATGTCCAAGAGAGTTATGATGATGGATATGATGATGCGCATGATGGACGTCATGTGCATGCGTCGTTATGTCTGAGTCAAGCTCTCACAGATCATTTCAGCGATGAAATAGATGAACGGGGAGTTTGTACTCCCCGTTCTTTTTTCGGAAAGGCGACCGCGTGACAAAGAAAGTTAAAAACGACGAATCCCCAATTCTCGAAGTGACAGGCCTTCGCAAATCTTTCAAGGTCAAAAACGAAGAACATCTCGTCCTCGACAATATCAATCTCTCCGTGATGCCGGGTGATATTTACGGCATTATCGGTCTGTCCGGCGAGGGAAAATCCACTCTCGTCCGATGCCTGAATCTGCTTGAAAAACCGGACGACGGGAAAATCAGTTACCGTAAAGAAAACGGAAAGACCGTCGACGTCCTCTCACTGGGGAAAGATATTCGCGACTTTCGCCGCGAAGTCACGATGATCTTCCAAGATTTTAACCTTTTGAACCAATTGAATGTTCTGCAGAACGTCATGTTTCCCCTAACGCTTTTCTCTTGCGGTTTAACCAAAGAAGAAATCGAAAAAAAGGCAAAAGAACTGATCGTCAAAGTCGGACTCGAGGGAAAAGAAAAATACTATCCCTCTCAACTTTCCGGCGGTATGAAGCAACGCGTGGCGATCGCCCGTGCTCTGATCCTGTCGCCCCGCATTCTGCTCTGTGACGAATGCACCTCGGCACTGGATCCCACTACGGCAAACGCCATTCTGGATCTTCTGAAACAGCTCAATAAAGATCTTGGTCTGACCGTCATCATCATCGCCCATCAGATGTCCGTCATCGAACGAGTCTGCAATAAAGTGGCAATACTCTCGGAACACACCGTGATCGAAAACGGTGCTCTCGACGCAGTATTTATGAACCCAAAAACCGATATTGCCAAATCTCTGATCTACTCGGATAAAGTCAAAACGAAACTCTCGACCGAGCACGGTCTTCGCCTCATCTTCGACGGAAACAGTGACGAACCGATTCTGACACTGTTGATCGAAACCTGCAATGTTCTCATCAACGTCATTCACGCCGAAAGCAAAGTGTCGAACGGAAAGATCTACGGACAGATGATCATTCAGTTGCCGTATTACGATGAAGATATCGCCAAGGTTAAAAAATTTCTGGCTCAACACAAAGTCCGGACTGAGGAGGTGGCATTATGACGTCGTGGATCTCAAAGCTCCTCGTGGCAACGGAAGAGACACTCCTCATGTCGCTGATCTCATTCGCTTTTGCCTTTATCATCGGGCTGCCGCTCGGCATTTTACTTTCCGTTACTTCCGAAACAGGTCTTCGTCCCTGCGCTCCCGTCAATAAAGTGCTCGGCGTCATCGTCAACGTATTCCGTTCCATTCCTTTCCTTATCGTGTTCGCCATGATCTATCCTGTCATGTCCGACACAATGGGCAAATACGCCATCGGTTGGACCGCAATGATACCTCCTCTCGTTCTCTCGGCGGCTCCTTTCATTGCGCGACTCGTCGAAACTTCCCTCGCGGAAGTGCCGCGAGGCGTGGTTGAAGCCGTCAAATCACTCGGTGCCTCCGACAAGCAGGTGGTCACCCGCGTTTACCTTACCGAAGCAAGGCCATCGCTCATTATGAATGCCGTCGTGGCGTTCGTCACCATCCTGGGTTACACCGCAATGTCAGGCATTGTCGCCGGCGGCGGTCTCGGCGATCTCGCTCTCAATTATGCGTTCCGCCACGTGACAAAAGATCCTGTTCTCAAAACACGTATGGTGTGGTTGTCATCAATCATCATTATCCTGCTTGTCAATGTTTTGCAAGAAATATCGGCATATCTTGTCAAGCGAATCGATCATAGAAATAAAATCTAAAAATTTTTTATAAAGGAGATTCCCATCATGAAAACCAAACTTCTCAGTCTCGTCCTCTGCCTCGCCCTTCTTTGCGTCTTTTCCGCCTCTCTTATCGGATGTGCCGATAAAGACAAAACGATCACCGTCGGCGCAACCTCCGTTCCTCACGCGGAAGTACTCGAAAACTGTGTCGCGGAAATCCTTAAGGAAAAGGGCTACACTCTCGTCGTCAACACCTACGGTTCCTACGAATTGATCAACCCCGCACTCGCCGCAAAAGATCTCGACGCAAACTTCTTCCAGCACCGTCCTTACCTTGACGACTGCAACGCCGAAGACAACACCGATCTTTTCGCAGTATGCACCGTCCACTACGAACCTCTCGGCATCTACACCAAAGCCAGCAAAACTCTCGTTGCCAATGACCTTCAAGGCGCAACCATCGCGATCCCGAACGACGCAACAAACCGTGCAAGAGCTCTCAATCTTCTTGCCGCTAACGGTATCATCACGCTCTCCAAAAACGATCTTACCGTCACCGTTGACGATATTACCGCAAATACGTATGGCGTAACCATCAATGAAGTGACCGCCGATTCTCTCCCCACCGTCATCGGATCCGTTGACTTTGCTGTCCTGAACGGAAACTATGCACTTGCTGCCGATCTCAGCGTGGATTCCGCTCTTGCCGTTGAAGACAAGAATTCCACCGCCGCCGATACCTACGCCAATGTTCTCGTCGTCAATGCAGCCGACAAGGACAGCGAAAAAACGAACGCTCTCGTGGAAGCCCTTGCCGACGCACGCGTCAAAGCTTACTATGAATCCCAGTATGGCAATGCCGCTATCTACAACTGCATCGATCTGAGAAAATAAGATACAGAGCGTTTAGCAAACTGTATTCAAGTTCAGAAAAGGGGACGGATCGTGAACTGAACCCCAAAAACGGACAATGAAATAAAAAGCCCCCCCTGTGGTAGAATAGGAATATCTGCTACAGGGGGTAATTTTATATGGGAAACAGAAAAGGGTAAAAACAATATCCGGATTGGTTACGAAATCAAGTGCGGCAGGAACACGAACAGGGAGCTTCACTCAATTCATTGTGCAGGAAATACGGAATGAGTTTTTATTCGGCGGAGTCTTGGTACGGACTTCGTCCGGAAGTAAACAGACGGCAGGCGTTGCCCTCCAAAAGAGGGCGTCGTTCAACTAAACCGGAAGATTTGGAAGTCAAGGTACGTCGGTTGGAAATGGAAAACGAACTTTTACGAAATTTTCTGCAAGAACTCGAAAGGAAGAGAAGCCCGACCTGAAATACAGAGTTATTTATCGTATTAGAGGCAAGTATAACATTACAGATATGTGCGGATTCTTTCAGGTTTCCCGTAGCGGATATTATGCGTGAACAAGACACGCAGATCGTCCGGATCCGGATGAAGATAACGGAAAGCTTATCGCTGCTTGTCAAGCTCGACAAGCGGATCAAAAACGCAAAAAAAGCCGAATAAAGGTACAGTCTCACGGTCCCGGGATCTTCTTTGCGAGAAGTTTCCCACCGTGAGACTTTTTTCTTCTTGCATTCGCGGCGGGTTTGCGGTATAATAGACGAGAAAAAAGAAAAGAGGTTTCCTATGAAAAAGATCATCTGTAACAAAGAATACGACACCGAAGTGGCTACCGTCGTGAAGAAAAAGACGTCCGGTGCTTTCGGCGATCCCGCCGGCTACGAAGAGACGCTTTACGTCATGCCCGACGGCTCCTATTTTCTTTTCACCAACGGCGGTAAAAAATCGCCCTACAAGACCGAAGGCATCAAGAGAATGTCCAAAGACGCCGCCGATACCTGGAGACGCGGCTGATATGCAGATCCTCGGCTTTCAGAAAATGACGCTGCTCGATTTTCCCGGGAAAGTCGCCTGCACCGTCTTCACCGGGGGATGTAATCTGCGCTGTCCGTTTTGCCACAACGCTCTGCTCGTCACGGATATTCATAAGGAAGACTCCGTGGAGGACGCCGAGATCTTCGATCTGCTCAAAAAGCGCAAGGGGCTTCTTGACGGCGTCGCCATCACGGGCGGCGAACCGCTGTTGCAACCCGATCTGCGCGACTTCATCCTCCGCGTCCGGGAACTCGGTTTTGCGGTCAAACTCGACCACAACGGGGCGTATCCCGACAAGCTCCGCGCCCTCTGTGACGAGGGGATCGTGGATTACGTGGCGATGGATATCAAGAACAGCCCCGAAAAATACGCCGCAACGGTCGGTATGAAAGCGCTCGATCTTTCCCCCTACCGCGAGAGTGTCGCGTATCTGCTCTCGGGAAAACAGGATTACGAATTCCGCACCACCGTCGTGGACGAGCTGCACGTGGCGGAGGATTTCACCGCGATCGGCGAATGGATCGCCGGTGCCAAACGGTATTTTCTCCAGAAGTTCACCGATTCCGGCAATCTCATCGGCGAGGGATTCCACACGCCCGGGGAAGAAAAAATGCAGGCGATACTGAACACCGTCACCCCCTTCGTACCGAACACGAGCATTCGCGGATAAAAAACTTTCATCAAGACAAAACAAGAAAAGCGTTTGCCGCTTTTCTCATACCGAAAAGGAGTCGAAAACCCGACGGGGTTTCGACTCCTTTTTCCTTTGTGGGCTTGTTTCGGGGTGTATGTCTGTACGAGAGCGCGCTGCGCGAAAGCACGGCTTTCGGTCGGGTGACTTTTCCATTCTTTTCACCCGATATTCGGCGTTTTCCGGCAAAGATTGGGCAAGGATCGGGGATTTTTCCGTTTTTTTGTGCGTTTTGACCGTTTTCGGACGGTTTTGAGAGGGGTTTTTCGGCAGCAGACCATACTTACCCGCGGCGACGGCAGATCTATAATAGTGGTGAGAGGAGGCGAAACCATGCCGAGTGAAAAAGCGAAAAGCCGTACTTACGACCGCGAATTACCGAAAAAGATGTACGCCTATTTTCTGCATTATGACGACGCATCGGGGGCGCCGAGTTTCGGAAAGTTCGCGGCGAGCGTCGGTCTGCTCCCCGAAGATCTCGAGAAGTTCCGGGAAAAACCGACGTTTGACTGTTCTTACCGTGCCTGCAACGAAATCAGGAGAGATTATCTCATAGACAGAGCGTTATGCCGCAGGTTCGATCCGTCATTCGTCAAATTTTTACTGGCGACCGAGTTCGGAATGGGAGAAGATGAAGCGCCCGACCGCGATCTTTCCGTCACGTTTGAGGTGGTCAAATGAAGCTGCATCTGACTGTGACCGAAAAGCAGGAGGGATTTATCCGCGCGGAAGTCTCCGAAGTGCTTTTCGGCGGTGCCGCCGGCGGCGGGAAGTCCTACGGACAAATCGTGGACGCTCTCTATTTCGCCCTGAAATATCCGGGAAGCAAGCAGCTGATCCTGCGCCGGACTTTCGCCGAGCTCGACAAATCCCTCATCCGCACCGCTCTTTCGCTCTATCCGAAAAGCCTCTTCTCTTTCAACGCCTCGGCACACGTGGGGCGATTCGTCAACGGCTCCTGTATTGATTTCGGTTACTGTGCACAGGAAACCGACGTATATCAATACCAGAGCGCGGAATACGACGTCGTCCGCTTTGACGAATTGACTCACTTCACCGAGGATCAATATATATACCTCATCTCCCGCGTCCGCGGTACAAACGGGTATCCGAAGCAGATCAAATCTTCGACAAATCCCGGCGGCGTCGGACACAACTGGGTAAAAAAACGCTTCGTCGATGCCGGCGTTCCCGGCGTCCCCTTTATCGGTGAAGACGGTATGAGCCGCGTGTTCCTGCCGTCTCTGATCGACGACAACCGATTTCTCGTAACGGCGGATCCTGCCTATAAAAAGCGGCTTCTCGCCTTACCGAAGCGGGAGCGTCTCGCTCTGCTTTACGGGGACTGGAATATTTTTGAAGGACAGTATTTTACCGAGTTTTCGGCAGAGAAACACGTTTGCGAACCGTTCCCCATACCCACGGGGTGGCGGAAATACCGCACGATAGACTACGGTCTCGACAGACTCGCGTGCCTTTGGATCGCCGTCAGTCCCGACCGTCACGCCTATGTCTATCGCGAGTTCTGCGAATCCAATCTGCCGATCAGCGCCGCCGCTGCCGGGATCCTGTCCCGCACGCCGACCAACGAAGACGTTTACGCGACGCTGGCGCCGCCGGATCTGTTTTCCCGCAGTCAGGAATCCGGCAGAAGCAAGGCCCTGCTTTTCTCGGAATTCGGCGTGACGTTCACCAAGACGCTGAACGACAGAGAGACGGGCTGGCTCTGTGTCAAGGAACTTCTGAAAGAGCGGGAGGACGGCACCGCCGGCATACGCTTTTTCTCATCCTGCACCGAAATTATCCGCACCCTCCCCGCACTTCTCATCGACAAAATACGCCCGACAGACTGTGCGACGGAGCCCCACGAGATCACCCACGCCCCCGACGCGCTCCGCGGATTCGCCATCTATTACGCCCGTCCGGCGGAAGAGAAAACGAGCGTCAGAAAAGCCGTATGGACAAACGATCTCTACGAGGATTACGAGGCGGCGGGAGAAGAGGAGCGAAAATACCTCATACGCAAATACGGAGAACCGCAATGAACGTAAAAACCCAAAACAAAGAAGAAAGACTGAGAGTCTTTCAAAGTCTGTACGAGGACGCCAAAAATCGGGTTTCCGATCTTTTTTCCGATCTCGACAGACACAGAGAACAGTACCGCGGTTCGGACAAGATCGACGGCTCCGCCGTCCGTGCCGCTACCGTGCGTAATATTACCTACGAGATCATCGAAAGTCAGGTCTCCTCGGACATCCCGGCACCGAAAGTCGATGCCGCCTGTTACAGCGACAGGAGAACCAAAAACGCAAAATCCATCGAGCGTCTGCTCTCTTCCGTCCGTGATCGCCTTTCCTATGAGGAAATGAACGACAAAGACGAGAGATTCACCTATATCTACGGCGGCTCCGTCTGGTTTTTGGAATGGGACAATTCCGTCACCGTCGGCGGCGAAGTCGGCGGCGTCAAGCTCAGTTGTCTTTCCCCGAAAGCGTTTATACCGCAACCCGGTATCATGGACGTGGACGACATGGATTATTGCTTCCTGCGCTTTTCCACGACGAAAGACGAACTTTGCCGCCGCTACGGCGTGAACGGAAAAGACGTCGATCTCGCCTCGGCGGAAATCGACAGCGATGCCGCGCTCGAGGACGAGGACGTCGTGACGGTCGTCCTTTGTTTTTACCGTGACGAGCGGGGGGAAGTCGGACAGTTCATCTTTTCCGGCGATCTCGTACTTTCGGATATTTCCGAATATTATCACAGAAAAACCAAGGTTTGCCGGGCTTGTGGCGGGGGTTTTGACACTTGTTCCTGTAAAAAGCCGAAGTGGGAACTGCTCGATCAACCGGTCGAACGATTGTCTCACACGCTGGCGCTCAAGGACGGAAAAAGCGTCGAAGGATTCTGCCTCCCCGGTGAAGAAAAAGAGGAGGGACTCGGTTTTCTCTCGAAAGAGACCGACGTTCCCTACTACGTCCCGCACGATTTTCCCATCGTCATCCGCAAGAACACCTCGGGAGAAGAATCCCACCTCGGTCAGTCCGACTGTGAATATCTGCGTCCCGAGCAGCAAGCCATCAACAAAATCGAATCCCGCATTCTCGAAAAACTGCTCCGTGCCGGCGTCACGCCGGTCGTGCCGGAGGGGGCAAGCGTCACCGTCAACAACGCGATCTTCGGCCAGGTCATCCGCATGAAACCGGGCGAAACCGCCGCGCAGTACGGAAAAGTCGACACCACCCCGGACATCTCGCAGGATATCGCCGAAGCGGAACGATTATACCTGCACGCCAAACGTATTCTCGGCGTCAGCGATGCCTACGTCGGTATCGGCGATCTCAAAGTCGAATCCGGCTACGCGAGACAACTTCAGATTTCGCAGGCGTCCGGACGTCTCGAATCCAAGCGCAAGATGAAACACACCGCCTACGCCGATATGGACCGTCTGATTTTCGAGCATTATCTCGCCTTCGCCGACGAGCCGCGAAAGCTTTCCTACCGCGACGCTTTCGGCAGAGTCCACGACGCCGCGTTCTGCCGCTACGATTTTCTCGAATACGACAAAAAGAGCGGCACATATTACTACGACGACAGTTATCTTTTCTCCGTCGATCTCTCGGGCGGCGCGGAAAGCCAGCGTGAAACACTCTGGGAAAAGAACCTCGAAAACCTCAAGAGCGGTGCGCTCGGCGATCCGACAAGCCCGATGACGCTTTTGCGCTACTGGCAATGCCAGGAACGTGCGCACTACCCGTTCGCTGCCGAAAACGTAGCGTACTTTGAAAGTTCTCTCGGGGAAGGAGGAAATCTCCGTGAGCCATAAAAAAACCGAACCGATAAGTTACGCCGAATACCTCGCGGATCAGATTTCGGATCCGACGCTGGATTACGAAAAGGCAGTGAAAAACGTATCCGCCCGTGCGGACGCGATTTCTCCCGTCCGCGGCAGTACTGCGGAAATCCTGGGAAACGCGGGGCTTTCAGAGAGCGGATATGCCGCATTTCTTTCCGAACAGGCCAAAAATGTCAAGAAAAGCGGTCTTGCCGACGCGGCGGAAAATTACAGAAACTCCCGTCAAACCTCTCTCAAATCTTACAGCGACTACCTGAAAACCGTCGCGGAACAGAATGCCGTCAGTTTTGACAGCGTCGTATCCGCCATCAAAAAGAAAGGCACTGTCGAGGAATCTGCGGCTTACGATTACGCGCTCGGCGAGGGACTGTCCGAAGCCGACGCCAGACTCGCCGCAAAGACCGCGACCGAAGAGACGCTGACCGCGCTCAAGAAAAAGATCCTCGCCGTCGTACAGAGAGACGGTATGGGACGCGAGCACGCCATCGCTTACGCCGTCGGTCAGGGCCTGCCCGAAACCTACGCCGAAGAGATCGGTGACTACGCCGACAGTTGGAACCGCATTTACAACAAGAGCGATTCCATCAAAGAGTACTACAACAAGTAAGAAAGGAAACCCCATGAAAAAGAACCAAACCTCCGTGTACGCCACCAATAAAGGCGGCAAGATCACTTCCCCCAAAAAGCAGACCGGCGAGCCGAAAGCCACTCTGACGCGCGGCAACGATCTGCGCAACAAAAAATCCGTATAAGAAAGGGCTGAACCATGGAAGAAAAAAACGAAACGGTCAACGAAGAGATGAAAGATCCGAAAGAAACCGCAGATAAGGCAGATGAAAATGCAACGGAAAAACCCGCCCCGTACCCCGACCAAACAGGGTTGACGACGGAAAATCCCGCACCGTCCCCCGACTACGCGGCGATGGCGGCGGCGGATATTCTCGCACTCCGGGCGGAATTTCCCGAGGATGCCGTGAACTCTCTTCTGGAACTCGATAATCCCACCCGCTACGCCGAGCTGCGCGATCTCGGGCTCTCCCCGAGGGAAGCTTACCTCGCCACGACACGCCGCAGTGAAAAACGCGTCGATAACCGTTCCCATCTCCAGAGTGCCGTCCCCCGCGCTGTGGTGGGCAGCGGCGAGGGCATCAGCCGCGAAGAACTCGAAGCCGCCCGGGATCTGTTTTCCGGGCTTTCGGATCACGAGATCCGTAAACTCTACAAAAAAGTAACCGAGTAAACGAAAGGACAAACAAATGTTCAGAATCATCAAACTCCTCAACGCACGTACCAACGTGCCGGAAACCGTGGCGATCCCCGTGACCGCTTCGACCGTCTATCCCGAGGGCTGTGCCGTGAAGCTTTCTTCCGGCGCCGCCGTCCATTGCGCCGCGACCGACGCACCCGAATATATCGTCGCCGCCGCTGCCGACGCTTCGGTGGACAGTGTCGTCCTCTGCTACCCTCTGCTCGGCGACGCGATCGTCGAAACCCCCGTCAGCGCCGCTCCGACCTCTCTCAAGATCGGTAACAAAGTCACCCTGAACGTCAACGCTTCGAGCGTCGCGGTCGGCGTTACCGCCACGACCACGAACGGCGTGGCAGAGATCTACGACCTCGCGGGTGCCGCCGCTGCCGGCGACAAACTCCTTCTCATCATGTAATACGAAAGGAAACGAAAAATGATTACTTATTCCAAATTTTCCGGCACCGCAAACGCCGCTGTCGGTAAACTCGAAACCCCCATCAAAATGGTCATTGAGCACGAAAGCGACGTGCAGACCAAAAAAGGCGGTATCTGCGACTGGCTTTTCAATGTGGAGAAGAGCAACCGCTTCGGCGAGACCATTATCGGTCAGAACGAGCTTGACGTCTTCCAGGCAACGGAAGAGGGCAACGGTGCCGAGAGCGACACCATCAGCGAGACCTATAAGAAGTTCATCGAACACATCCAGTTCATGAAAGAATTCACCATCACCGCCGAGATGATGGAAGACGCCCAGTACGGTGTGGCGGCAGACGCAAAACGCCGCGCCGAAAACTTCACCCGCGCTTATTACAAGACCAGACACAAGATCTGCGAATACGCTCTGGCAAACGGCACCAACACCTCCGGAACCTTTGCGAAAGCTTCGCTGGATCTTACCGCCCCCGACGGTCTTTCCCTGTTCAACAAATCCCACAAATACGGCAAAGATCTCGGCACGCAGTCCAACTTCTTCTACGGCGATATCTTCGGCACCACCTCCGGCGGTGTCCGTACGCTGTCCACCTCCGTTTTTGAGGAAGCCCTCGGCGAGCTTGCCGTCAAGCTCCGCAACATGAAAGACGAAAACGGCGAGATCCTCGGCTATACCGCCGACACCATGATCCTGCCCGGCAACCGCCCCCTGGCGGAAGCAATCGCCAAGAAGGTCGCGGGCAGCGAAGGTTCTCTCGGCAACGGCTATAACGATATTAACCTCCAGTTCGGTAACTGGAATATCGTCATCCTCCCCAACTGGCAGACCAGCGACGACCGTCTGATGATCATGTCGAGCGAAGCCAATAAAAATCTCTCGGGCAATATGTTCTTCAACCGTATTCCCCTCTCTGTTTCCAACTGGGTCGATCAGCACACCGGCAACTATATCTGGAACGGCAGATGCCGTTTCGGCGTTGGTTTCGGCACCTACAAGCACATTCTGCTTGCCGTCGATTCCGCGAGCGCCGTCACCGGAGCGACCTCTCTTTAATCCCACGCAAAGATTCCCGGCAGCCGCCGGGGATCTTTGCAGAAAGCAGAACATCCCATGACTTATCAAGAATTATTGAATGAGGTAAAGTGTCTGGGGTTTGAGAGAGAAGTCTCCGACGAAGAGGGATTCCTTTTCGCGGCGAACCGCGCCCTGCGCCAGATCTTCTGCGAGAGACACGTGGCGAGAGAAAAACACTTTATTTACTCACCGCGTACCCATACGACGCCGATCTCCTTCCGTCTTTCGCGCGGAGAAACGCGGCAGATCGCGCTTGACGCCGGCGGCTGCAGTTTTTCTCTTTCCGGTTTCGGCAGTTACCGTCTGACGGACGGTGAGAACGTCAGTACCGTGCAGTTTTCCGACACCGTCGCGGCTCCCGTACGGTTTCTCGTTTCCGTTGGCGGAACGATTGCGTTCACCGCGCAGGACGAAGTCTCTGTCGGACTTTTTCGGCAGTTTCCCGGTCCTTTTGCCTCCTCGCTCGACGTTCCGTCGCCGGACGGCGCGGCTACTCTCAATCTTTCCCTGCTTTGCCCCGATTTTCTCTTCCTTGCCGGCGACATCCGTCTCGACGGAAAGCCGTTCCCCGACGCGCATATCGGCGGCGGTCTGCTCGTTTTTCCGGACGACGTGAGCGGAGATATCGGATTTCCGTATTTCCGCACCCCCGCGCTTCTGACCTCGGAATCCGTAAACGTGGATATTGATCCGACGCTCGAACATCTTTTGCCCCTGCTCGTCGCCGCCTATCTCTGGTTTGACGACGATCCCGGTCGGTCCGACTACTATATGCGCCTTTACAGAGAGGGCATCTCAAGACTCGCCGTGGGCGCCTCTTCCGCTCCCAGGGCAGAGTTCTTCGACTGCATAGGGTGGGCGTGATGGCTTCCTACAAAAAAGACTATTCCCGATCCTCCGAATATACCCGTATATACAGCGGTATGCGCGGCGTGGATTTTACGGGAGACGGAAGCCGCATCGCCTCCGACCGTTTCTCCTATCTTGAAAATATGTACCGCGACTACGACGGCGAGGGGGCGGCTCTGACCGAAAGCATCCCCGGTTTCCGACGCATCCTTGATTTCGGTGCGAAGATCCACGGGATCTTCCACCACAGGGCGGGGGGTAACGACTTCGTCCTCGTCCACGCCGGGACAAAGCTCTACCGTTTTCCGGTCGCAGACAGGGACAGTCTGACGTCACCGACGCAACTGATCACGATGGCAGACAACGACAGTCACGGCTTCTCCTACGGAGATTGCTTCTACATTCTGGACGGTCAGAGCTATACGGTGGTTGACGAAAGCGGAAGCGCCCACCGCGTATCTACCGTAATCGGTCACATTCCCTACGTCCCCGTTCTCTACAAAAACGGAGAACTGTACGAGCAGCGAAATCTTCTGAGCGACTATTTTTCGGAAGAGATCGAAATCACCTCCCCGGAGATCTACGCCTACGGTACCGAAGGTCTTGCCTACGAATCCGACCCGTCGGCGCCGGGCTGTGTCATCCTCGTCGGTATGGGCAATGCGACGGAAACCTCCGTCAAAATCCCTGCATACGTGGATTTTGAGGGTACCCGATGCGCTGTTTCCGGCATTGAAGACGGCGCTTTCGCAAACAATACCGTCATCACTTCCGTTCGCGCCGCAAGGGGTCTTTCACGGATTGGCGCCGGAGCGTTCGCATCCTGCACCGCGTTGAGTTCGGTTTCTCTGCCCGACAGCGTCACGCATATCGGCGACAACGCTTTTTCGGGCTGTACCGTGCTGACTTCCTTTTTCGTAGGAAAAGGGCTTGCCGTGCTCGGAAGCAACGTCCTCACATCCTGTCCCGCTCTGTCCACGATCCGTTACGGCGGAAACGCCGCCGGCATCGACGCCATCACCGGCGGAACGGAACTGCATTCTCGTATTCCGTTCACCTGCAGCGTATCCGACAAAGCCATTACGATCCGTATCCCGTTCTATTCCGACGTTTCAATCGCCACGTACCTCTATATCAACGGTTCCCGCGTCTCGGCGACCTTGCACACGACGGACGGAAAAATCGACGCGTTCATTTACAGCACAAATGACCGCGCCTCCCTCGTCGGCGCACATATCAAACTCTGCGGCAAGTTGGCGAACGAGACGGCTTCCATCGGGTCTCGAAAAAACGAGAAACAGGACTTTTTCACGTTACACGCGGGTATGACGGGGGATTTGCCTTCCGTCATCACCTCCTGCACCCTTTGCGCCGTATTCGACGAACGTATCTTCGTCTCGGGTAATCCCGCTTTTCCCGGCACGGTCTTCTACACCGAGCGAGACAATACGGGCAAGGTCAATCCCACGTATTTCGGTTCGTTCAACTACTTTACCGACGGAGTAGGTCCTTCCCCGGTATCCTCGCTCCTCGCGGTCCGCGACACGCTCGCGGTTTTCCGCAAGGACGACGACGGCGGGGGCAGCATCTTCTATCACGCCGCCAAAGAAACAGGGGAGAATTTTATTCCGAAAATCTACCCCGTATCCTATGTTCACCACGGACTTCTCGGGATCAGCGCGTCACATTCCTTTTACGACGACGCCGTTTTCGTCACGGGGCAGGGCGTCTGTGCTCTGGAAAAAGAAACGACATCCGGTGCCATTCGCGTCGTGTGCCGCTCGCACAACGTCAGCGATAAACTCCTTACCGAAAATCTGTCGGACGCCGTTTTTACCAAATGGTGCGGTTACCTCTGCCTGCTGACGGGAGATCATCTGTATCTTGCCGATTCGCGTCAGACCTTCACCCATCCGACGGGAAGCCGGGAATACGAGTGGTATTACGTCACGGGGCTTGGTACTTATGAAAACGACACCGTGGTGTACCGTTACAGTTCCGCGATCGAAGAGGGATACGAAACCCCCGCAGAACCCGACGCAAAAGCCGAGGGGAGTGTACTGTATGAGACCGTCGGAGGCGTACTGAAATACTACGTCAACGAAAACGGACATAAATATCAGGTCTATCCGACGGAAGAGAGGACGGGCGGAATCTTTTCCCCCGCGACCGTCATTGAAAGTTTCGACGGATATCTCTTTTTCGGTACCGAAAGCGGTTCGCTCTGCCTTTTCAACAACGACAAGCGCGGCGTAGCCCCCTCGTATCTCTCCTCCGCCCCGGACTTCGACAGTGTGCAATACGCCGAAAAATTCGGGCGGCGGATCCACCCCTATTTTTATACGAACGACAATCACGCGATGCACTTCGTCCTCAAAACCGCCATGGATAACGGCGGGATGCCCCACCTGTCGAAAGATTCGGTGCGGCACTCCCTCGTTCTGAAATGCCGCGCCACGGGTGCCCGCTCGCTGATCTGCGAGGTCAGGACCGACAAAGACGGATTCAAAACCGTCACGTCTTTTCCGGAAGCGTCTTTCGACTTTTTCGATCTCGATTTTACTTCTCTGACTTTGGACACGGAAGAGACCTTCACCGTGCCGATCGACGAACGCTCGAAAAACTGGACGGAAAAGCAGATCGGATTTTACGCGGACGGCACTGCGTCCCCCGTCGGTATTTTTTCCATCGCGTACCGCTACCGTATCCGGGGGAACATCAAGAAAATATAACCTTGTTTACGAAAGAAAACAGAAAGGATTGCTATGAACACCATCCAACCGGAAGATATTGAAAGACTGAAAGTATCTTCTCTCCCCTCGCGCCCTACGGCACCGGCGTCTTTCGGCGGACTCGGTTACACGGCGACGGATCTCAAAGCCGCGTTCGACAGACTCCCCCTCTTTCTGGTGGGTAAACTCAACACGCTGATCGCCGAGGTGACTGCTCTCACGGCAAGTCTCGCAAGCGTCACGAGCCGCGTCGGCATCACCGAAACGCAAAACGTCTCGCTTGACGAACGTCTGACCGAGAGCGAAGCCGATTTTTCCTCGCTTTCCTCCGATCTCGCGGCGGCAGTCGCAACGGCGGCGGGATTTGACGACCGAATCGCCGAGGGCGAAGCCACGATTTCCGCTTTGGCGGCACGCGCCGATGAAGTCGTCTCGACAGCAGAGACTTTTGTCGGTCGCGTCGGGACAGCCGAAGAAAATATCGAGTCTCTCCTGGAGACCGTTTCCGCGCTTACCGAAAACATCCGCGCCGCCGAACTCGCTCTCGCCGATCAGGGATCGCGGCTCACGGCGGCGGAATCCGCCGTTACCTCGATCGGCACGGACGTCGCATCTCTTTTGACCACCGTCGGTTCGCTTTCGGCATCCGTCGTCACGATATCCGCAAGACTCGTTGAAGAAGAAACGCAACTTGCTTCACTCAACGCCAAGGTCGCCGCTCTCGAAGCAGATGCCGAATATCTGAAATTAGACGCCGCGTCCCCTGCTTTGCGGGCAATTTCTTCGCCGTCGGTCTTCGAGTGCGGTCACGTCGGCGACAGAGACGGCGCACCCGATTTCATCCTTGATCCCGGCAACGTCGCGGCAAGAGCCGCACAATAACGCAAAAGAAAGGAATATCAATCATGTCACTTTCCATCCAACACGTAAGAGGTTCGGAATCCGATTGGTCGGATCACGACGACCTCGTTATTCCCGACGGCGAGATCGCCCTCGTCAAAGTCGGCAATTACTATAAAATGAAGATCGGCAACGGCGTCACGCAGGCAGGTCTGTTGCCTTTTGTCGGCGGAACCCGTAAAATCGTCGCCGAGAATCCTTCCGGCTTTACTCTCCGGAACGGATATCACTACGTTTTCAACCTGACGCCCAACCGTTTTCTCCTCCACATCGAAGCACCCGCCGGAGACAACGAAGAATTCGTTTGCTCTTTCAGCTTCAACGTCGGTGCCAACGGCACGGATTTCGAGTTTGACGATCTCGGTTATTTCACCGGCGACGACACCACGTACGGTAACTTTAACCCGCAACCCATGTTTCATTACAACGTATTCATCTTCTACGACGGAATCTTCCAGGGTATCGTCAGAAAAACGCCCTATGAACCCGATGAAGACTGACGTACGGAAAAGGATCCTCTCGCTGTTTCTGGTCATCGGGCTTCTCATCGGCGGCGGCATCACCATTTTTGCCGAAGAAAGCGCATCTGTGGCGTCTGCATGCAGCGATAATTCGGAAATGAATCTCTTTTTCTTCCTTTACAACGCTCTGAAGGACAAGTCCGGCGATATCTTTTCCCTGCTCGCTGCGGCAGTCTCGCTGACGCTGTTTCTCGTGGTCAAACAGTATCTCATTCCGCTGCTCAACCGCGTTCTGAAATCGCTGATGCCCGAAGAAGAAAACGAAGAAACGGAAAGATCCGAGAACGAAAGCAAAAACAAATTATAAATCCGTATTTCGCGTAAAGCATACGTCGGAATAAGGAAAAACCCCTGTCAGAAGCCGGTTTGACAGGGGTTTTTGCTTTGATTGGCGCCTGACGGATCTTACGCCGGCGGATATTCCGCCCGGAGGGGCGTCGTCATTTGCCATTGCGGCTGTCAGTGAGTCTGTTTCTTGACAAGACACCGCCGATGGTTTATAATAAGGGTAGAAAGATGCCATCCGCACAAGGAGCGCCCGTTATGATGAAAATTGCAAAATCCGTCGAAGATCTGATCGGTCATACCCCCCTCATCCGTCTGGAACGTCTGGAAAAAGAACTCGGACTCAAAGCCGAAATACTCGCCAAAGCCGAGATGTTCAACCCCGCGGGTTCCGCCAAAGACCGTATCGCCAAAGAAATGCTGGACGCGGCGGAAAAAGAAGGAAAACTCAAGCCGGGCGCGACGGTGATCGAACCGACCTCCGGTAACACGGGAATAGGACTCTGCGCTCTCGCGGCGATGCGGGGCTATCGCGCCGTCATCGTCATGCCCGATACGATGTCAAAAGAACGGATCCTGCTGATGAAAGCTTACGGCGCGAAAGTCGTCCTGACGCCCGGAGCACTGGGCCTTTTCGGTTGTGTGGAAGAAGCAAAAAGAATTGCCGCCGAAACACCGGGCGCCATCATCCCCGACCAGTTCGGGAATGAAAACAATCCCGCCGCTCATTTCAAAACCACGGGGCCCGAGATCTATGCCGACACCGACGGAACGGTCGATATTTTCGTCGGCGGCGTGGGAACGGGCGGTACGGTCACGGGTACGGCAAAATATCTGAAAAGCCAAAAACCGGAAGTCAGGATCGTGGCGGTGGAACCGAAACGCTCGCCGCTCCTCTCCGAAGGGTTCGCCGCGCCGCACGGGATCCAGGGGATCGGGGCGAATTTCATTCCGAAGATCCTCGACCGTTCCCTGATCGACGAGATCTTCCCCGTTTTAGAGGAAGACGCCGTCGCCGCAGCCCGTCTTCTCGCCCGCCGCGAAGGACTCTTTGCCGGAATATCCTCGGGGGCGGCACTCTACGCCGCCTGCGAGATCGCCAAACGCGAAGAAAACGCAAATAAACGCATCGTCGTGTTACTTCCGGATACCGGGGATCGGTATTTATCAACCCCGGATTTCGTATCATAAAACGATAATGAACCCGATTATGTAAAGTATTCTTAACAAAATAAGCATTTGAGGTATCGGATGAAAAAAGCATGGATCGCTATGAGCGGTGGCGTTGACAGCGCCGTCGCCGCAGCATTGACGCTGAAAGCGGGATACGAGGCAGAGGGCGTTACTCTGCAATTGCACGACGAATGCGGGACGTATGCCTGCGGATCGGGCGAAGACGCGAAAACCGCAAAAACGGTAGCGGAAAAACTCGGGATACCCCATCATTTTCTCGACCGCCGGGGGGCTTTCCGTGAAGAAGTGATCGACCGATTCGTATCCACTTACGAGGCCGGAGAAACACCGAACCCATGCCTTTTTTGCAACCGACACCTGAAGTTCGGGCTTTTGGCAAAGGAAGCGCGTGAAAACGGATGTGACACCCTCGTTACGGGGCATTACGCCCGTATTCTTGCAATATCCGACGGAACACATCTGCTTTTCCGTGCGAAAGCCAAAGAAAAAGACCAAAGCTACGTTCTCTATTTTCTTGACAGCAAAGCCCTTTCCCATCTGTCGTTCCCCCTCGGCGAATTTGAAAGCAAGGACGAGGTTCGCGCTCTTGCGGCGTCGATGGGTTTTGAGAACGCCGAAAAACCCGACAGCCAGGATATCTGTTTCGTTCCCGACGGGGATTACGCGTCTTTCATTGAACGGCGTGTCGGAAAAATCCATCCGGAGGGGGATTTTATTGATCTCAACGGCAAAGTGTTAGGTCGCCACGGGGGTATACTTCGTTATACCGTCGGTCAGAGAAAAGGACTCGGCATCGCGCTCGGGGAGCCGATGTATGTCAAGGAAAAATCAGTGAAAGACAACACCGTCACACTCGCCCGTGACGCGGATCTTTTCAGCGATATCTGCCGTGTTCGTGACGTTTTCTGCAATCTCGGAAGCGCAAGCGATCTCCCGCATACGGTCTATGCCAAATGCCGTTACCGCGCAAAGCCGGAACGCGCTGAGGTGGAAATCACCGATAATCAGGACGTTATTCTGCATTTCGATGCAAAAGTCCGCGCCATCACGCCCGGGCAGGCGGCTGTATTTTACGCCGACCCCGATTCCTTGCCCCATCGTCTGAAAGAGGAGTTCAGCGTCGGTTCTCTTTGCGGCGCCGACCCACGGGATCTTGTGCTCGGCGGCGGAATCATCGTTTCGTAATCTGCTTTCTGTATTTTCAAAATCAAAAAGGTTATTAACCGTATCTTTTTGACATACTCGCGTTCAAAGACGCGCTTATTGTAATCAACAGTTGACAAATTAAAGAAAAACCGGACGTCTGCATTTCTGCGACATCCGGTTTTTCTGTTTCCGTACGGTACGGGATACTCATTCAAACATCGGCGGTGCTCGCCGCTTTCGTTTTTCTGCGTTTCTTGTGAGCGCGCTTATATGCGGCGCTTTCTTTCATTTTCTGTTTCAGAAGCGCGATCTCTTCTTCCGACGCTTTTGTCACCGTTCGTTTGGCTCTGTACGTTTCGTTGAAATTCCGGCTCACGCGGAGCGTCAGAAACATATCGCCGTCTTTTTTACAAAGGAAGAGAGAGACGTATTTTTGTCCCCGGCTGTGAAACGGTTTCGTCACCCTTTCGAGCGGTTTACCGCAAAGTGGGCACACGGGGTTGAAATTTTGAGGATCATCGAGCATTTTCGCCACGGTGGCGTATCCCGTATCTCCGGCGTCCGCGTCCCCGATGACAGAGTATTCAAGAAACTCCTCCCCCGTCATAAGACGATAGTTCTTCACATCCTCTTTCACGTGAAGTTTCTGCGCCACGAGGGCGGTGAAATACGCGTCGTTGAGGGCGTCGTGCGGCGGCAGGTTCTGCGGGATCTTATAATACTCCATCGCGTATTCAAGAGAACGTTGCTTTTTTCCGTCGTTGTTCTCTTTGGCGAACATCACCTGCAGATCGTAGGTCCTTTCCAGCCAATCGGTGGCAATGCCGTTCGCATGGAGGTTTTCTTTCAACATCGGGATGTCGTCGGGACCCCAGGTGAGAAAAACAAAATCTTCATCACAGAAACGGCGAAAACTCTCCGCCGCCTCACAAAGTGACATTCCGAGATCTGCTTTTTCCTGCGAAATGCCCGTCAGCTCCGCGACCTTTCTGTGTATCTTCTTGAAAAACCGCGGCTTGATAATCACGGAATAGGAACCGCAGATGCGCATATTGTCGTCCAGTTTGACGGCGCCGATCTGTATGACGTCGCCCCGCAGTCGGCAGGCAATCTGCTTTTGCACGGCGATCGCTTTTTCGGCGTACGCCTGGTTCCACTCCAAGTCGAGTGATATGTAATACATAATATTTCCTTTTTCGGTTGATGACCTACAAATTATACCACGCGGTGAAAGAAAAGTCAAGAGCAAACATTTTTCCGTATGAGGAAAAAGTGCTTGCTTTTTTTTGCGCTTTCTATTATAATGTATTCGGTAAAAGATGTATCTGAAATCGGGAGGTTTATTCTTTGACGGTATTTGACGTTTTGAAAATTGCCTGCGGTCTTGCGCTGTTCCTCTACGGTATGCAGCTGATGAGCGACAGTCTGAAGCAGTCCGCCGGTTCCCGCCTGCGGGAGATACTTGCCAAAATGACGGCGAGCCCCGTTCGCGGATTTTTACTCGGACTTCTCATCACGATGATCATCCAGTCTTCCTCTGCGACAACCGTTATGGTCATCGGTTTCGTCAACTCCGGGACGATGACGCTGCTCGCGTCCGTCGGCGTCATCATGGGCGCCAACGTGGGCGCGGCTCTGACGTTCTGGCTGACGAGCTTATCCAGTCTCGGCGGCGCCGGTTCGGCGCTTTCCTGGCTGAAGCCCTCCGCGTGGATGCCGATCCTCGCGCTGATCGGTATCATTCTCATCATGGTTTACAAGCGCGGACAAAAGCGCGATATCGGTCTGATCTTCCTCGGATTTTCAATTCTGATGGTCGGGATGGATACCATGTCCCAGGCGGTCGAAGGTCTGAAAAACGACGAATCCTTTGCCGCCGTTATGACCGCATTCAACAACCCCCTGCTGGCACTTCTCGTGGGTATCGTCATCACGGCGCTGATCCAGTCCTCAGCCGCCTCGGTCGGTATCCTGCAGTCGCTCGCGACTACGGGGCGCGTCTCCTTTGCGACCGCCATTCCCGTCGCGATGGGGCAGAACATCGGTACCTGTATAACGGCGGTCCTCGCCTGCGCCGGTGCCGGAAAAAACGGCAAACGCGCTGCGCTCATCCATCTCGGTTTTAACGTCGTCGGTACCGTCGTATGGCTCTCCTCATACGTGGCGGTCACCAACCTCGCGGGGCTCGTGGATCTCGCAAAGAACACGCCGATCCAGCCCTACCAGATCGCCCTTGTCCACACGATCTTCAAAATCCTGACGGTCGCGCTCCTCGCGCCCTTCTACCGCGGCATCGAAAAACTGTCCCGCAAAATCATCCCGGACGGTGAAGACGAAAAACTCGCCGTCAACCTGCTGGATGACCGTCTGTTCACCACCCCGTCCCTGGCGGTCGCAAGAGCCGTTGACGTGACGTCCGAGATGGCCGTGCTTTGCCGCGACGCCCTCCTACAGTCCATCACCCTGCTCTCCGGCTACGACGAAAAGATCGCCGAAAACGTGCGCGCACTGGAAGAACGGTGCGATCTTTACGAAGACGATATCGGTTCCTATCTGATCCGTGCGGCGGGCTGCCACATGGAAGAAAAAGAGAGCCGCGAAGCCACGAAGCTCCTGCGCGTCATCGGAGATCTCGAAAGAATCTCCGACCACGCGGTCAATCTCGTGGAATCGGCGGAGGAAATGCGGTCAAAAAAAGTCGTCTTTTCCGACGAAGCCAACCGTGAGATCGCCGCGATGGTCGGCGCGATCACCGAGATCCTCGCTCTTTCGATCGACTCTTTACTCCGCAACGACGTGGCGCTCGCCGCCTCCGTCGAACCGCTCGAACAGGTCGTGGACGAGCTTTGCGACACGATCCGCAGCCGCCACGCCGTTCGTCTCACCAAGAACGAATGTTCGATGGAATACGGCTTCATCCTCTCGGATCTCCTCACCAATTTCGAGCGCGTATCCGACCATTGTTCCAACATCGCCGGGTGTGTGATCGAGATCACCTCGCACGACTCCCTCTCCGTGCACCATTATCTCGCGGAAATCAAGAACGGCACTCCCGCGTTTACGCAGATGTACGAGGAGTACAGTAAAAAATATCAACTTGCTTAAAAACAAAGGCAGAGAGTTACGCTCCCTGCCTTTTTCATTCCGCCGCCCCACGTGGAACAGAAAAAACGGTGCGGAAACATAAATCCGCACCGCGTCTATGCCTTTTATTCGTTTTCACTCTCTTTTTCTTCAGCGGGAGCTTCCTCTGTTTTCTCCTCGGGGGTTTCCCCGTTTTTTTCTTCGGACTCTTTCTCGGGCTGCCGCTCGGCTTTTTCCGCTTCGTTGACGATAAACTCTTTCACAAGATTCAGATTGACCGTCTTGCAGCTATCGTCTTCCTTATAAACGCAATACTGCATTTTGCAGAGATTCGCGGCAAAATCGTCGGGCTTCAACTTTGATTTCAGATTCTTGGCTATAGTCATAGTCCTATCCGAAAAATAGAATTTCACGTTGTAGTAATGCATCTTTTCTTCCTTTCGTATTTCATACGCATACCCGCACGGTTTTCGGCTTTCCGCCGACTGTCCGGAGGCCGCGCGACGTTGACTTCTGTTGATTTTTCCAGTATATACCAATTCTATGAAAAAGTCAATGCAAAATTGCCGAATTAAGCGGTAAAAAACAGTCCGACGACAAATCGGACTGTTTTTTTCGTTTGCTTTGCCGCCGTCCGGGTGGGCGGCGGATCCTGTCATGTCACATTTTGCCGGGTTTATTTCAGACTTTCAAAGCGTTTTTTCAGGAAGAACGCCGCAAGTTTCGGCTCGCGGTCCCTCGTGAAAATACCTTTTTTATTGCCGCCGGGACGGCGCACTTCCTGCTTCGTGCGGAAGTCGGCAAAGTTCCAGACGAGTTCACCCACGCAGTAGGGATGACGGTCGATCTCTTTGCAGTTTTCCTCAAGGAAGCGGTACTGGTACTCCTCCGAGAACATCTCGGCGGGGAGAGAATGGAAGCCGGCGATGGTATCGGCGCCGAATTCCGTCACGATGATCGGCTTTCCGAAATCGTGATAAAGCGACGAGAGAATATGATCCATCTGCGGCGCGATCACCGACAGTTCGCCGGAATCGGTGTACCAGGAGAAATAACGGTTGATCGACAGGACGTCCGGCAGATCCTCGATCTTCGAGTCGGGGTACGCGGTGCATTCCGCGACGGTCAGCGGCAGTTTTGTCAGCGCGCGCGCCGTGGCGAAGATCTCTTCAAAATAGCGGCGGCACTCGGGTTCTTCCGTGGCGGGCTCGTTCGCAAGACTCCACATGATGACGCAGGGATGGTTCTTATCGCGGTCGATCAGATTTTCGATGCAGCGTTTGTGCAAAGGCAGGGTACGGTAGGCGTGGTCGTCGGCGAAACTGCCGCCGCGCCACCAGTTGATACCGACCGCCTGGACCTCGTCGATCACGAGGATGCCGTACTCATCGGCAAGATCGAGGATCTCCTCGGCATAAGGATAATGGCTCGTGCGGAAGCAGTTGGCGTTGATCCATTTGAGAAGTTCAAAGGTCCTGACGTTATTGACGGGGGAATTGCCCTTTCCGATGAGCGGGGCGTCCTCGTGAAGTCCGAATCCTTTTAAGTGGATCGGCTTTCCGTTCAGAAGCAGACTGTCCTTCGTGACCTCGACTTTCCGGATACCGAAGCGCTGATCGTAACGGTCGGTATCGGTGCTGACCGTCAGCGTGTAAAGATACGGAT
>JAZLLY010000007.1:0-55321 GCA_045598385.1 Eubacteriales bacterium
AGGGAGCCGAAGTTTTCGGACAGATCGAGGATGGCGGCGCGGACCTCCGCCGGGGAGGCGGTGCTGGGGTTGCCGAGCGAGAAATCGAACACGTTTTCCCTGCCGATCTCGGCGGCGCGGCGGTTGCCGTACTCAAAAAGATTGCGGATAGCGGAGGGCTTTTTGCCGAGCGCTTCCATTTTCGGATTGACGTTTGCCATAGTGCCTCCTAAACCGCCGCGACGTCATCGTCAAAGAGAACGCGGTAGCCCGCGTCGGAAAGCAATTTCTCGGTGACGTCGTTGTCGGCGACGCGGATGACGATATAAGCGGATTTTACGCTTCCCGAGATCAGAGAATACATATATTCGGTGTTGACGTCGTGATCGGCGAGCAGGCGCAGGACCTTGGAAAGTCCGCCCGGTTCGTCCGGGACCTCAAAGCAGACGACCTTGCGGTTCTTGGCGATCACACCGGCGTCCGCCAAAGCACGGAGCGCGCTTTCGGTGTCGTCCGCGATCAGACGGAGAATACCGAAATTGTCGGTATCCGCGACGTTCATCGCGTGGAGATTGATGCCGGCTTTCGCCAGGATCTCGGTGATATCGGCGATACTTCCTTTGTTGTTGCCGACGAAGACGGAAAGTTGCGAAATAGCCATAACTGCCTCCTTAATCGTGAAGTTTTCGTCTGTCGATGACGCGGACGGCTTTGCCGTCGGTACGGTCGATGGTCTTGGGTGCCACGAGATGCACTTTCGGGGAAATGCCGATCATGGTGTGGATGGCGCCCTCGAGGAATCTCTCCATCGCGGAGATCTCGCGCACCGTATCGGTGAACTGCTCGGGCGTAAGCTCGACGAAAATATCGAAGGTATCGGAATTGTTGACGCGGTCGAGCTCGATGCGGTAATTGGTGGAATAGCCGCGCTTGACGAGCACCGCCTCGATTTGAGACGGAAAGACGTTGACGCCTCTTATGATCATCATATCGTCGGAGCGTCCCATCGGCTTTCTCATCTTGATATGCGTTCTGCCGCAGGGGCAGGGCTCGGACGAGAGGATGCAGATATCGCGGGTGCGGTAGCGCAGGAGCGGGAACGCCTCCTTGTCAAGACTCGTGAAGACAAGTTCGCCCTCGCTTCCCTCGGGAAGCACCTCGCCCGTCGAGGGATCAATGATCTCGGCGACGAAGTGGTCTTCGTTGATATGCATACCCGACTGCGCCTCACATTCAAAGGCGACGCCGGGACCCGACATTTCCGTCAGTCCGTAGATATCGTACGCCTTGATACCGAGACTTTTTTCAATGCTTTCGCGCATTTCCCGCGTCCAGGGTTCCGCGCCGAAAATGCCGGCTTTCAAGGGAATATCTTCGGGCTTGTACCCCATTTCTTTCAGCGTTTCCGCGATATACGCGGCGTAAGAGGGGGTACAGCAAAGCACCGAGGCGCAAAGATCCATCATGAACTGGATCTGTCTTTCGGTGTTGCCGGAGGACATCGGCAGCGTCATGCAGCCGACCTTATGCGAGCCGCCGTGCAGTCCCATACCGCCGGTGAAAAGACCGTAGCCGTAGCAGATCTGGAGCGTGTCGCCCCGATCGGCGCCTGCCGCCGTGATGGCGCGGGCACAGCAGTCTTCCCAAAGGTCGATATCGTGCTGGGTATAGTAGGCGATCACGCGCTTTCCCGTCGTTCCGGACGTGGAGTGGACGCGGACGCACCGTTCTTTCGGCACGGCGAGAAAGCCGGTGGGATAGGCCTCCCGCAGGTCGCTCTTGGAGATCAGAGGCAAGAGGTGCAGATCTTCGATCCCGTGAATATCCTCGGGCTTGACGCCCGCTTCGTCCATCAGACGCCGGTAGTAGGGCAGATCGTCGTAAACGTGTCTGACCTGCTTGACGAGCTTTTCGGACTGGAGCTTTTTCAGCTCTTCGCGGGGCATGGTTTCGATTTCTTTCTGGTAATACTTTTTCATTGACAGTTCCGCCCTGAAGCAAAGGCTTTTTTATTCATTTCCACAAATTTGGGGGCAACGGTTTTTTCGATGGCGGCGATCCATTTTTCCGCCGGAATATCGAAATAGGTCGAAAGTTTGCCCATCAGCACGAGGTTGACGGCTTTGCTGCTTCCGGCTTCAATCGCCGGGGTAAGCGCGTCAATGGCGTCGATTTTGACACCTTTTCTTTGCAAATCGTCGAGAATATCAACAGGATATTCGGCGGCACCGGTGATGACCGGCATGGGATCAATCTGCTGGATGTTCGTCACGATCCTGCCGTCGGGTTTCAGACAGGAGACGTAACGCGCCGCTTCGAGCTTCTCGAAAGAGACGATGAAATCGGCTTCGCCTTTGTCGATGATCGGGGAATATACGCGGTCGCCGCAGCGGACGTAGGTCACGACGCTGCCGCCTCTCTGGCTCATACCGTGGACTTCGGAGACTTTCACTTCGTAGCCCTCGTCCGCCATGATCTGACCGAGGAGCTTGCTCGCGAGCAGGGAACCCTGACCGCCGACACCGACGATCATAACGTCAAGACTTTTCATCACGCTTCTCCTTTCATCGCACCGAAGGGGCAGAGCTGCGTGCAGACGCCGCAGCCGGTGCAGAGCGTTGTATCAATCGCCGCTTTACCGTTTCTCTGTACGACGGCGGGACAACCGATCTTCATGCATTTCTTACAACTCTTGCACTTGTCTTTGTCCACCGTAACGGGCGGTTTGGTTTTCACGTATTTGAGCAGGGCGCAGGGACGGCGGGAGATGATGACCGAGGGCGCGTCCTTGGCGAGTTCTTCGAGGATCACTTTTTCGGTTGCGGCAAGATCGTAGGGATCGACGACGCGCACGCGTTCGATACCGAGCGCGTGACAGAGCGCTTCGAGATCGATCTTGGCGGCGGGATCGCCTTTGATATTGTAACCGGTCGTCGGATTTTGTTGATGTCCCGTCATGCCCGTGATGGAGTTGTCCACGATGATGACGGTGGCGTTCGAGCCGTTGTAGGCGATGTTGCAGAGCCCCGTCATGCCGGAATGCATGAAGGTCGAATCACCGATGACGGCGACGGTTTTGCCGTCCCATTTACCGCCCATGGCTTTGGAGAAGCCGTGGATGCCGGAGACTGACGCGCCCATACAGAGGACCGAGTCGATCGCGCCGAGCGGCGCGGCGGAGCCGAGGGTGTAGCACCCGATATCGCCGAGAACGGTGATCTTGTTTTTGGCAAGAGAGTAGAAGAGACCTCTGTGGGGGCAACCCGCGCACATAACGGGGGGACGTACGGGAACGTTTCCGTCGGGCGTGACGAATTCTTTTTCCGGAAGACCGAAAGCCCCGGCGATGATGCGCTGGGAGAATTCGCCGGTGATGGGCAGAAGATTCTTGCCCTCGGCGGGAAGACCGAGTGCTTTGCAGGCGTTTTCGATGACGGGATCGAGTTCCTCCACGACCACGAGACGTCTGACGCCGGCGGCGAATTTTTTGATTTTTTCGCTCGGCAGAGGATTGACCATACCGAGTTTAAGGACGGGGTAGCGATCGCCGAACACTTCTTTCACGTACTGATAGGATGTGCCGGAGGTGATGATACCGATCTCGTTGTCCTGCCCCGCGTCGGTGAAGTTGACCGCGGAGACCTCGGCGAATTCGGCGAGGGATTTCATCCTTTCTTCCACGAAGGGATGCCGGCGGATGGCGTTGGCGGGAGACATGATGAACTTGGCGGGGTTTTTCTCGTAAGGGATATTTTCGCGGGCTTCTCTGTCGAGCATTTCGACGGCACACTGCGCGTGCGCGATCCTCGTACACATCCGCAGAAGAACGGGCGTGTCGAACTTTTCGGAAATATCGAACGCGAGTTTGGCGAATTCCTTGGCTTCTTTTGCGTCGGCGGGTTCAAGCATCGGGAGTTTCGCGGCGATCGCGTAGTGGCGGGAATCCTGCTCGTTCTGGGACGAGTGCATCCCGGGATCGTCGGCGACGCAGATCACAAGACCGCCCCGCACGCCGGTATAGGAGAGGGTGAAGAGGGGATCCGCCGCGACGTTAAGTCCGACGTGCTTCATGGCGCAGGCAGCCCGCGCACCGGCGAGGGAAGCGCCGAAAGCGACTTCGGTCGCCACTTTTTCGTTAGGCGCCCATTCACAGTAGATCTCGTCGTATTTCGCGGCGAATTCGGTGATCTCCGTGGACGGCGTTCCGGGGTAAGCGGAGACGACGGTACAGCCGGCTTCGTAAAGACCGCGGGCGACCGCTTCGTTTCCGAGCATCATTTTTTTCATAGCGTATTATCTCCAAAAAACGGTTGTATATGAAGGATCATTCTTCTTCGAGGGAGTGATCGGCGTGGACGGTGACTTTGACGTCGTAGCAGGCGAATTTTTCGTCCACGTTTTCGGGCAGTTTCTTCTGCGTAAAGGCGCTGACGACGATGACGGCGACGATGCCGAGAAGCATCGCGAAGACACCGCTGACGAGAGAGTTCTTAAAGATGAAGCTGAACGGCGGGATCAGCGGGATCCGTTTGAGAGAGATGAGGAGCTGAAGCGTCATGACGGCGACACCGAGGCCGAAAGAAGTGTAAACGGCGGGCTTGGTCACTTTCTTTGAGTACAGACCGAGCAGGAACGGACCGAGGAACGCGCCGGCGAGAGCGCCCCAGGAGATGCCCATCATCTGCGCGATGAACACCGATCCCGACCAGAGCGTGTCTTTGAGGATGGCGATGACCGCCGAGATCACGATGAAGAAGCAGATGAAGATACGGACGGTCAAAAGTTTTTTCTTCTCGTCTTGGATCTTCGCTTTCGGAGCGACGAGATCGAGCGCCAGAGTGGACGCCGACGTCAGGACGAGAGAGGAGAGGGTGGACATCGAGGCGGCGAGCACCAGCACGATGACCACGGCGATGATGACGGGCGCGAGCTCCGTGAGCATCGAGGGAACGATAATGTCAAAACCTTTCTCACTCACCGTATCCTGCGAAACGAACAGACGGCCGAAACTGCCGAGGAAGTAGCATCCGCCGGCGACCACGATGGCGAAGAAGGTCGAGATGAGGGTGCCTTTTTTGATGGCGTCCTCGTTTTTGATGGAGTAGAACTTGCCGACCATTTGAGGAAGTCCCCAGGTGCCGAGCGAGGTGAGAAGCACGACCGACAGGAGCGACAGGGGATCGGGACCGAGGAAGGACGCGTATTCCCATCCGCCGTTTTCCGAGGTGGCGAGGGCTTTGATCGAGTCCATGAGACCGCCGTTCTGATTGAGGACGGCGACGATCACGGCGAAGATGCCGACGAGCATGATGACGCCCTGGATAAAATCGTTTACCGCGGTGGCGAGATAGCCGCCGAACAGGACGTAAACGCCGGTCAGGACTGCCATCACGACGATGCAGACGCTGTAAGGAACGTCAAACGCGATCTTGAAAAGACTGGAAAGTCCGTTGTAAAGCGACGCGGTGTAAGGGATGAGGAAGACGAAAACGATGAGCGACGCGAATTGCTTGAGCCCTTCGCTCTCAAAGCGTTTGCCGAAGAAGTCCGGCATCGTGCGGGAGCCAAGATGTTGCGTCATCAGACGGGTGCGTCTGCCGAGGATGTTCCAGGCGAGGAGCGAGCCGATAAAAGCGTTTCCGAGACCGATCCAGGTGGCGGCGACACCGAAGTTCCAGCCGAACTGTCCGGCGTAGCCCACGAAGATCACGGCGGAAAAATACGAAGTGCCGTAAGCGAAGGCGGTCAGCCAGGGGCCGACGTTTCTGCCCCCGAGGACGAAGCCGTCCACGTCCTGCGCTTTTTTGCGGCAGGCAAAACCGCCGCCCAGCATGGCGGCAAAGAACAACAGGACGAAAAGTCCCGTGAGAATACTTGCTTGCATGACTTTTACTCCTTATGAATTGGTTTGCGATTCTACGAGCCGTTCTCCGCAGTAGGTGGCGCGGAGTTTCGGCTTTTCGATCTTGCCCGTGGGATTGCGCGGGACTTTGGCGAAGATGATCGTTTTCGGACGCTTGTAGCGGGGAAGTCCGAGACAGAAGTCGTTGATCTCTTCTTCGGTACATTCGACACCGTCCTTGATCTCCACGATCGCGGCGGCGATTTCGCCGAGACGGCGGTCGGGAAGTCCGATGACAGCGACGTCCTTGACTTTCTTGAAAGCGCGCAGGAAGTCTTCGATCTGTACGGGATAGAGATTTTCGCCGCCGCTGATGATGACGTCCTTTTTGCGGTCCACGAGGTAGATGAATCCGTCCTCGTCCTCTTTTGCCATATCGCCCGTCAGCAACCATTCCCCTTTGAGGATCTCTTCGGTGGCTTTCGGGTTCTTGTAGTAACATTTCATGACGCCGGGACCGGAGACGGCGAGTTCGCCGACTTCACCGCGCTTGACGGGCTTGCCCTCTTCGTTGACGATCTTCGTTTTCCAGAGATAACCGGCTTTGCCGATCGCGCCGACCTTGTCGATGTTTTCGACGCCGAGGTGGACACAGCCGGGGCCGATGGATTCGGACAGACCGTAGTTGGTATCGTACTGGTGATTCGGGAAGACGCTCTTCCATCTTCTGATGAGAGAGGGCGGCACGGGCTGTGCACCGACGTGCATCAGACGCCACGCTTCGAGTTGATAGTCGGAGAGTTTGATATCGCCTCTTTCGAGCGCGTCGAGAATATCCTGTACCCACGGAACGAGCAGCCAGACGATGGTGGCGCGCTCGGCGGACGCGGTTTCCAGCACCCATTCGGGCTTGACACCCCGCAGAAGCACGGCTTTACCGCCGGAGATCAGACTGCCGAACCAGTGCATTTTCGCGCCGGTGTGGTAGAGAGGCGGGATGCAGAGAAAGACGTCGTCCTTTTTCTGCCCGTGATGCGCCTGCTCGGTGCGCGCGGAATTGGTCAGCGAACTGTGGGAATGGAGAATGGCTTTCGGGAAGCCGGTCGTGCCCGAGGAAAAATAGATCGCGGCGTCGTCTTCTTCCGTGATCGTGATGTCGGGCGCCGCCGACGGGCATTCGTCGATCAACTTTTTGTAGTTACCGGCGTAAGCGGGCGTCTCGTCCTCTTTTCCGACGAAGAAGAAGTCCGTCACTTTCGGCACGTCGTTTTTCACCGTGTCGATCCGTTCGATGAATTCGGGACCGAAGACGAGCATCCGCGCGTCGGCAAGATCGAGACAGTAGCGGATCTCATCGAAGGAATAGCGGAAGTTCATCGGCACGACGATGGCGCCGGTCTTCAGGACGCCGAAATAGATGGGCAGCCATTCGAGACAGTTCATGAGAAGAATGGCGACTTTTTCCCCTTTTTTGATGCCGCGCGACAGAAGCAGATTGGCGAAACGGTTGGCTTTCAGATCAAAGTCCTTCCAGGTCATCTCGCGGCGGTATTTGTCCGCTTCGGAAGCGGGTTCGATCAGATTGAACTCTTTCCACGTCGTGTTGCGCCCCGGATGATTGGCGGGGTTGATCTCCACGATCGCCGTATCGTTCGGATACTTTTTGGCGTTTTTTTCGAGAAATTCGGTGATGGGCATAGCGGGAATCCTTTCAAAATGACGTATTTCCGTTTTGATAACGAGAGGGGGAAAACAGAAAACCCCCTGTACGGGACGTACAGAGGGCGATAAAATCGCGGTACCACCTCAGTTCACGGAACTCTCACGGGTTCCGCCTCGTCAGGCACAATCATGCCCTGCCGTTTTACGGTCGGTTTCCGTCGCCGTTTTGCGCTTTGCGGTTCACGGCGCAGCTCGCGGGATGTATTCGGTTTCCGATTGCTCGCTGCCTCGCATCGAACGGCAGTTTTCTGAAAAGCCCGTCGGACCTACTTGTTCCCGGTCATTGCTTTTAATATAAAAAGAGTATAGCACCGCGCGCGGGAACTGTCAAGCGTTTTTTCAAAAAAATCAGGATTTTGCCTTGATTTTTCTCTGCGTGAGCAGCAGAGCCGTGTCGAACAGCACCGCGAAGCCGATGCCGACGAGCAGGACCGGCAGAAGAAGCGGGGATCCGCCGACGCAGCGGAGGGAAAACATATCCCCGAGACAGAAGACGGAGAGCGGAACGGCGGCGGCGAGGGAAGCGCCCATGATCGCAACCACGGCGGCACGCCATTTCGTGTAGGGTACGCACAAAAAGCAGAGATTGACAAAGCCCGCGGCGGTCATCGCGATCATGCAGAGTGTGTTGCGCACGTCGAGATCGGCGATCACCCCGAAAGGACGGTAGAGAAGAAGCAGCGTCAGGACGGGCAGAAACAGCGTCACGGCGTAGGGCAGACTGCGGAGCAGTACGCTTCTGATGAACGCGCCCTCGATGCGCTTGTTGTTCGGTTCGAGCGCCAGGAGCACGGCGGCGACGCCGATGACGAAGACCTCGAGCAGGACCGTGTGACGGGGATCAAAGGGATAGAGCGTGACGGTCGCCACGGAGAAGATCGAGAGGAGGAGCGTCAGGATCGTTTTCATAAGGAAAAGCGTGGAGGACATCCGCACGTTGTTGATACAGCGTCGCCCCTCGCGGACGACGTCGGGAAGCGTGCCGAAATCGGAATCGAGCAGGACGATCTGCGATACTTTCCGCGCCATTTCGCTGCCGTCTGCCATGGCGACGGCGCAGTTGCTTTCCTTGAGAGCCAAGGTGTCGTTGACGCCGTCTCCCGTCATGGCGACGGTGTGACCGAGCGAGCGCAGATGGCGGACGAGCAGGACTTTCTGCTCCGGCGTGACTCTGCCGAAGACGGTGTTTTCCTCCGCGGCGGCCTTGAGTTCTTCGTCGGAGAGCGTTTCGCAGGAAATATATTTTTCGGCGTCGCGGATGCCGACGCGGCAGGCGATTGCGGAAACGGTGGCGGCGTGGTCGCCGGAAATGACCTTGACACAGACGCCCTGCTCCTGGAACTTGCGGATCGTTTCGGCGGCGTTGGGGCGGATGCGGTCGGCGATGGCGACGAGCGCCAGGGGCGTTCCCTCTCCGCTTTGCGAAGCGAGCTTCGCGAGAAGCAAAACGCGCTTGCCTTCTTTTGCGAAAGCGGCGATCTTTTCTTCCGTCTCTTTGTCAACGGGACAGGGGACGAAGTGCGGCGCGCCGACGGCGAAAGTGCCGATCCCCTCAAAAACGGCGGCGGAATATTTACGCGCCGAGGAAAACGGGATCTTTTCGAGCGGACTTTGGGATCCGTCCTCGCCGAACGCCTCGGTGAGGGCTTTTGCCGTCGGGTTTTTGCTTTCTTCGCAACCTTCGAGCAGCGCGAGTGCGCGTCTCGCTTCGGCTTCGTCGCCGAAAGGCAGAAAGTCGGTGACGCACATGGTTCCGTCGGTGATCGTGCCGGTTTTGTCGAGACAGACGACGTCGGCGCGCGCCAGCATTTCGATGGAATACATATCCTGCACGAGCGTGCGCTTTTCACTCAGCGTGATGACGCTCAGCGTGAGGGTGACGGTGATCAGAAGATACATTCCGGCGGGGATCATGCCGATGAGAGAGCCGCAGGTCTTTTCGATCACGGTGTTCACGGCGCCGCCCGCCGCGCTGTAGTTGGAAAACGAAAGAGCGACCGCCATCGGGACCATAAAGATCGCGATATAGCGGAGCAGTTTATTGAGATCGCGGCAGAGGTCGGAGGCGGGCGCCTTGAAACTCTTGGCGGCGCTTTCGATCTTGTGGACGTAATTGTCTTTGCCGACGCGGATGACTTTCGCGTAGACCGCGCCGCTGACGAGAAAACTGCCGGCGAGCAGGGTGTCGCCCTCTTCTTTTTTGATGGCGTCGGATTCACCGGTCAGCATACTTTCGTTGGCTTCCGAAAGGCCGGAAAGGACGACGGCGTCCGCCTGGATCTGCTGTCCCGCCTCGATACGCACGACGTCGTCCATGACGAGATCGGCGCCGTTGACGAGGACGGCTTCGCCGTCCCGGATCACCGTGACTTTCGGATCCGTCGTGACGGAGAGTTTTTCGACGGTGTGCTTGGCGCGACATTCCTGAATGATGGCGATGAGGACGTTCGGCACGATGACGAAAAGGAACGTCAGATTGTTGTAACTGTGAAGAACAATCATCAGAACGGCGATGACCGCCCAAACCATATTGAAGAAAGTAAAAAGATTGCCGAAAATAATTCCGGCGTAGGATTTTCCGTTTTTCTCCCGGACGGCGTTTTTCAGCCCCCGCGCCTCTCTGTCGCGGACTTCCGCCGACGTGAGCCCCGCGATCTGCGGCTCAAGGACTGTGCCGTTTTCCCGTTCGTTTTTCTTTCCCTGTTCTGTTGTCATAATTACCTCTGTTACGGACTGTTGCGTGATAATGGATTTCTTTCCTATCATATCAAAAAAGGAAGAAAAAGTCAATAAATCACCGATCACGTCGCCGTCGGAGAGAAAAACTTGACACGTTCCCGGGAATCCCGTATAATAGAACCGACGGCCGGGCGGTCTTCCGCCGGGCAAATGATAAGAAGAGAGGAAATGTTATGAAAAAGACGGCAAAAGTACTGTTTTTGATTTCTTTGACGATACTTCTCGTGTTAGCCCTTGCGGGTTGTGACGGGAACAAAGCCCCGGCAGAAACACCGACGCTCGTTTCTCTGTATCTGACTGAAAATGGCGAGCTGTGCGCGAAATGCGACGGATGGGACGAACCGATCTCCGTGGAATACACCACGGACGGCGGACAGACCTGGTGCTACGCACAGGGAACATCTTTCGGCGATCAGGTGCTTATGTACTTCAACGGCGAAGAGGAAAAGTTCCTCGGCGCTACCTCTTCCTTTATGCCGGGCGATACGCTGGAGATCGGCATCCGCGCGCCGGAAACGAGCGCACACGCCGCTTCCGAAATCAGCAACAAACTTTCTGTTAAGCTCAAAGTGCCGCAACAGGGACCGTTTGATCTTCAGGCGGAACAGAGTCTGCTCGGTACGGATACGATTCCCGCTTACGACACTTACAAGAATGATACCGGCCACGTGATCGTTTACAGCGAAAGAGCCGGAAAATTCGCCGTCGCGTCTTACTGTTACGAAAACTTTACGACGGACGAAACCTGGGGCGACTACTGTGACAAGATCATGACCGCCGACGATGCGTATGCCGCAACGCTGGAGTATTTCTTTGTCGATCCCGCGATCGCGGCTGACACCGAAACCCGTGAGGCGGCGATCAAAGAAGCCGTGGCAAACGGTGCGGCGTTCACGACGCTCACCACGCATTTCGACCTCGATGAGACCAAGGCGTACGACGGCTCGGGCAGAAAAATCGTAACGATCGCCGTCCGATACAAGGAGTCCGACAACGCTCTCGCTTCGCCGATTCAGATCATCGACATTACGACCTACGCCGTCGATTACTTCATTTCCGTGACGGAGGGTGCGCAAGCCCCCGACGGCACGCGGCTTGACAGCTCGAAGGAGGGCGACGATTATCAGATCAATGTCACGCTGTGTGACGAGTCGGCGACCGTAACTTTGCAGGATTTGCGCAATTATTTCGTCGTTTACAATAACCCGAATTACTGTGTTTACGGCGGCTCCTCCGAGATCGAGGGGGGCGTCACCCTGATGCTCACGAAAGAAGGCGCCCTGGCGGCGGCAGACGTCGGACAGGAATACACTGCGACGTTCCTGAAAAACGGCGCGCCGCTTATCCGGGCGAAAGTCGTTGTCACGCTCGAATATTGAGCGCAAACTGCGCGCTCGGTCTTCCGCGGCTCTGACAAGTCTCCCCTCGGGTCGGTCACGCTCCGGCTCTTATGCCCACCGGGCATAATTCACTGCCGTCGCGCCGCTTCGCTACACCGGACTGTCATTCAGTACCGCTCCCCTTCGAGCCCCCTCGGACGCACAAAAAAAGAACCCGTCACAAGGACGGGCTCTTTTTTGTCTAAGAGCGACCAAACGTCGTAAAATCAGGGTAAGTAAGACCAAACGTCGTTTTTCTGCAAGTTTGTTTTCTTTCATAAGACAAACCGCCTTTCTGCAAAAATTATATCTTATTTTGCAGAAAAAATCAATGATGTCGCCGCTTTGCGGCTGATGATGTTTCGTCGCTACGCTTCGAAATGATGCTGCGTCACTTCGTGCCGCAATGATGCGATGTTTGCTCTTTATGCCCCGCAGGGCACATCATTGCCGAAGGCAACATCATACCCGCAGGGTACATCATTTGCCCGGCAGGGCAAACATCATTCAAAAAACGCCTTTTGTCCGGTAGACAAAAGACGTTTTTTGTTGGTGCACCCTCAGGGACTCGAACCCTGGACCCACTGATTAAGAGTCAGTTGCTCTACCAACTGAGCTAAGGGTGCTTCGGAACGGATTATATTATAACAAAGCGCAGGGGGTTTGTCAATAGATTTCAAAAAAAAGAGAGATTCTTAGTAAAAAACGTCGCGGCTTGCTTTTTTTCTTCCTTTTGAGTATAATAATAGCGTGGTTTCCCTTTTCGCTTTTCGTGACGATTGACGACAGGAGATTTTATGGTAAAAGAGTTTACCTTCTTCTTTTTGATTTTTGCTTTTCTCGGTTGGCTGCTGGAGGTCGCGTATTACACGGTCAAAACGCACCGCTTCGTCAACCGGGGATACAATAACGGTCCCGTCTGCCCGATCTACGGGCTCGGAATCGCTTTTATCCATACCGTTTTATCGTTTTTTGATCAGAACTTCTTTCTTCTGATCGCCGTCGCGTTCGTTTTGCCGACGGTTCTGGAACTTCTGACGGGCTTTGCGATGAACGCGTTGTTCCACACAAAGTGGTGGGATTATTCGGATATGAAATACAACCTCGGCGGGTATATTTGTCTGCGGTTCTCCGTGTACTGGGGCTTGCTCGGCGTTTTTATCGCCGTTTGCCTGTTCCCCGCGGCAGACGCACTGTACGGTGTCATTCCCGAAACGGCAATGACGGTCGCCGAATGCGTGCTGATGGCGATCTTCGGCGTGGATCTTCTGATCTCCACGCTGGCGGCGGTCGGTATGGGCGCCGAGCTGAAAGTGATCGGAAAGACGGCGGCGCTTTACCGCGCCGGAAGCGACGCGGTCGGCAAGGGCGTCTGCAACGGAACGGCGAAGATCGAGGAGATCTACCGCAAATTTGCCGAAAAAACGAACGTGTTCCGCCGCCGTATCCTCGACGCTTTCCCGACGATGAAATCCGGCAAGTACGACATAGAACTTCACGGTCTGCGGGACGTGCTGGAAATACTGCGTGTAGATAAAAAAGAAAAAAAGGACAAGCCGAAAAAGGAAGACTGACCGTTTGCACCGATGCGCGGGCGTCCGAAAAAAGTCTTTTTCCCGTTCCCCGAAAGCCCGGGAACCCGAACGAATACAAAAACCGCGGGAATCCGTTTTCCCGCGGCTTTCTTTTTTGTTTTTTTCGATCGGGCTTGCGTTTTGCGATCCGGTTTTAACGTGCGGCGAGATCTTCCGGCACGTCCCTGCCGCGCTTTTACGGTCAGAGCAGCGGGATCCCCGCTTTGGCACAGGTCTCGACGGTTTCGTCGTCCCAGAGACTGGACTGCACTTCGCCGATATGGGCACAGCCGAGCATCAGCATACAAAGGCGCGACTGCCCGATGCCGCCGCCGATCGTGAGCGGCAGTTCTCCGTTTAAGAGCATTTTATGGAACGGAAGCGCGCGGCGCTCCTCGCATCCCGCGAGTTTGAGCTGACGGGAGAGGGATTCTTCGTTGACGCGCACGCCCATCGAAGAGATCTCAAAGGCGCGTCCCAGCACTTCGTTATAGAAGAGAATGTCGCCGTTGAGTTCCCAGTCGTCATAGTCCGGCGCCCTGCCGTCGTGCGGCTTTCCGTCACCGAGCTTGCCGCCGATCTGCATGATGAGCGCGGTCTTGTGCTCTTTGAGAAACGCGTTTTCCCGCTCTTTCGGCGTCTTGTCGGGATAGAGTTTCCGGAGTTCCTCGGTCGTGATCGCCGCCATGTCGCGGGAAATGCGGGTGGAGAGCGCGGGAAAATCCACGCGCAAAAGTTCCATCGTGTCGCAGATCACGTCCACGATCTTCTGCGCGGTGTCTTTCAGCGTGTCGAGGGTTCTCTCCTCTTCGGTGATGACTTTTTCCCAGTCCCACTGATCCACGTAGATCGAGTGAATGTTGTCGAGTTCTTCGTCGCGGCGGATGGCGTTCATATCGGTGTAAAGACCGTTGCCGACGAAGAAACGGTATTTTTTCAGCGCCATGCGCTTCCACTTGGCGAGTGAATGTACGACGGCGGCGTCTCTGCCGACGGCAGGAACGTCAAAGGAAACGGGACGTTCAAACCCGTTGAGATCGTCGTTCAGACCGGATTCTTTCGTGACGAAAAGCGGCGCGGAAACGCGCTTGAGATGAAGAGCCGCCGCGAGACGGTCCTGGAACGTGCGCTTGATGAACGAGATGGCTTTTTGCGTATCGTACACGTCAAGCGCCGCTTTGTAGTTTTCGGGAACAAATACGTGATTCATAGGGCTCCTTTTCAGCGTTCCGCGACGCGCTTGACCGATTCGATGACCGGCTGATACTGGGACAGCACGGAACCGTTGGAATACTGACAAGCGTACGTGGAAAGCATATCTGCGTCAAAATAGGACAGGTAAGAATAGTAAGCGCCGAGAAACGCAGTATAATAGGTGTAACGAGCGGGATTGTTGTAGACATCCGCGACGATGGCGTCCACGACGTCCATACCCTCGACGACTCTGCCGAAAGCGGCGTAACTGCCGTCGAGATGCGTTGCGTCATCGACACAGATGAAGAACTGCGAGGAAGCGGAGTCGGGATCGGTGGCTCTCGCCATAGAGACGACGCCGCGCTCGTGGGAAAGATTGTTTTCAAAACCGTTATTAGAGAACTCACCCTTAATTTTATTTTTGGAGCCGCCGGTGCCGTCACCGTCCGGGTCTCCGCCCTGGATCATAAAGCCGGGATAAATGCGGTGGAAGGTCAACCCGTCGTAGAAGCCCTCGTCCACGAGGGACAGAAAGTTGGCGACCGTTTCCGGCGCTATGTCGGGATATACTTCGATGATCACGCTTCCGTATTTTTTGAATTTGATTTCCACAAAATTGGAGTCTTTGTTACTTTCCACAAAATTGGAGTCTTTGTCACTTTCCGCAAAATTGGAGTCTTTGTTACCGCAGGAACCAAAAAACAGGCAGGATGTAAACAAAAGAATACAAACAAGCAATATAGAAAGGGCTCTTTTCAGTTCGGCTTTCATTTTGACTCTCCTAAACGTATTGCGTAATGAATATATCCAAAGCGGCGTAGCCGTCGCGGGTTCCGAACTTCAGATCCGTGTCCACGGCGCCGAGCGCGGCGAGCGCGGCTTCCGTCCGCGGTCTCCCGATTTTTCGTGCCGCGGCGGCGTAGAGTTTCGCCCGGTAAGCGTTCATGCCGAGGATCCCGGCGGCGTCGTCAATGCTCATCCCCTCCGAGAGGAGAGAGGCGACGTCCGACAATTCCGAGTAGATACGCGTCAGCATACCGAGGACGAGGGAGGGATCGTCTTTTTCGGCGCGTCGCTCCGCCAAAGCACGGAGCGCCGCGGTTTTGTCACAGGATAAAATCGCGTTGGAAAGCGCGAATGCCTCGCAGGCGTCCGTCGCCGTCGCGACTTTCAGGACGTCGTCCCGTCCGAGTTCGTCCCGTCCGTTCTCTTTGACGTAGAAGCAGAGTTTCTCGACTTCGTGGGAAAGCACGTCCATCGACCGCCCCGTCCTTTCGATCAGAAGACGGAGAACGTCCGGCGTGACGGCGATGCGCTCGGCGTTGAAATGCCGCTTCAGCCACGGCAAAAGATCGCTGTCTTTCTGGATGTCGAATACGACGATATCCAGCATATTTTCATACTCTTTGTAAACTTTACTTTTCGTTTTCGGCAAATTTCCGACGGGGAAGCCCTCCGGCGTGGTCAAAAACACGAGCGTCGTATAGGGGTATTCTTCCCTCTTTTCGAGCAGTTCCGTCAACTCTTTTTTGGTTTTCGCGTCCATTTTCGCAAAGTCCGCGTACTTCCAAACGACGAGTTTTCCCTCTCCCATAAAGGGCGGTGCCGTGACGGCGTCGGCAAGAGCGGGGACGTCGATCTGCGGTCCGTCGAATTTGGTCTCGAGAAAGGATGCCATGGATTCGTCGTAAAGGCCTTTTGCCAGTTCCCGCACGTAAAAGCGTTTCAGATAATCTTCGTCACCGGCGAAGAGATAAACGCCGCCGGGTGTCCCGATTTTCGTTTTGAATTCTTTAATTTCCATCCCGGTTTTCCTCCGTGACGAGTGAAAAACGGACTTTCTTGTCGGCGCCGCCGACGTTGAGAAGATAAAAGAGGTCGAGCTTCCCGGTGCCTTTCTCAAAAGCTTTCCGGATCTTCAGCGTGTGAAGTGAAAAGTCGAACGCATAGGGCTCGACGCGGTATATCCCCCGGTCGTCGGCGTCCGAAAAGCGCATAGACGAAGAAACGGCGCCGCGCCGCACGACCGTGACGGCGTCATTTTCGACCGTGACCGTGGAAAAAACGGGACCGCTCTCGGTATCTTCGCGGTAGGTGATGACCGTGCCGGCGTCCAGGAGCGTGACCTGACCTTTCGTCTCGCTCTTCGTGATCTCGGGATCGCCGCACGGCAGTCCCGCGTCGGACAGGTTCTCGATGACGGACTGTATTGTGATCTTTCGGTCGTACACGAATCCCATGACGGCTTTCCTTTCCGGCAAAATCAAAGCAAAGGGGGCTGCGCCGCGTGCGACAGCCCCGATCTCTTACTGTTTTTTCTTTTTATTGTACGCACTCTGCGGATTGACGAACTCACGCCAGTTCAGTTCGCCGCGATCGAGCGCCATGACGAGCGCCTCCGCCGTGGCAATGTTGGTGGCGACGGGAATGTTGTAGGTGTCGCACAGGCGGAGAATGCTGATCTCCGCGTCAGACGGAACGTCCGCGGGATCGGTATTCCGGAAGTAGAGGAGCAGGTCGATCTCGTTGTAGGAAATGAGCGAGGCGATCTGTTCGGTCCCGGAGTGACCGGAGAGGAACGTTTCGATCTCCAGTCCCGTGGCATCGGCGATATACGTGCCGGTGATGTGCGTTGCGCAGATATGATGATGAGAGAGGATGCCGCAATACGCGATACAGAATTGCGCCATGATCTCTTTTTTATTGTCGTCGGCAATAATTGCAATATCCATAAAAAAATTCTTTCGCATTCTTTTTTTCCATTGTAGCACAACCCGTGTTTTTTGTCAATGCGCTCGACGGATTTTCTCGGGAAAAAGAGGCAAAGACGGAAAAGAAAAAACGTATGATCGCGGCCGGCTCTTAGAAAAAATCGGCGACCGACGCAAAAAAATACGGACTTTTTCTTGTAAAAACGGGAAAACTGGTGTATAATCAACCTATATTGCAAAAAACAGGAGATCATTATGAAAACATTTCGCAGAATCGGAGTTCTGACTTCGGGCGGCGACGCCCCCGGAATGAACGCCGCCATTCGTGCCGTGACCCGCGCCGCGCTTTCCAAAGGGATCGAGGTCATGGCGATATACCGCGGTTATCAGGGACTGATCGACGGCGACGTCGCGCCGCTTTCGCTCCGTGACGTATCGAACATCATCAACAAAGGCGGTACGATGCTGTATTCCGCGCGCTGCCCGGAATTCAAGACCGAAGAGGGCATGAAAAAAGCCATCGCGACCTGCGAAAAGTATCATATTGACGGGATCGTCGCGCTTGGCGGCGACGGTACGTTCCGCGGTGCCACCGATCTGTCCATGCGCGGCATTGCCTGCGTCGGCATTCCCTGCACGATCGACAACGACATCACCGCGACGGACAACGCCATCGGCTACGATACGGCGATGAACACCGTCATCGACAACGTCGATAAGCTCCGCGACACCGGCGAGTCTCACGCGAGATGCAACGTCGTGGAGGTCATGGGACGCGACGCCGGCGATATAGCGCTTTCGACCGCGATCGCCTCGGGCGCTACCGCCGCGATCATCCCGGAGTTCCCGTTTGACGAAGACGCCCTGTTCAATAAGATGCAGAACTCCCGCGCGCTCGGCAAGAGAAACTTCATCGTCATCGTTTCGGAGGGCAAGGGTTCCGAGTACGGACCGAAACTCGCCGAGAGGATCGATAAGGAAACGGGCATCGAGACGCGCTTCATCCGTCTGGCGCATATCGTCAGGGGTGGAAACCCGAACCTGCGCGACCGCGTGATAGCGACCGAGATGGGCGCTTTTGCCGTGGATTGCCTGCTCGAGGGACGCTCGGACATCGTGATCTGCGAGCGCCACGGCAGGATCAAGGCGAAGGACATCCGTTTTGCGCTGATCCTCGACCGTATGTATAAAAACCGTCTGAAAGACGGAGATCTCGACGGCTTCTCGGAGGAAGAGATTGCCGAGATGCAGGACGTCGCCGTCGGCAAGCGTGCCCGTATGAAGAAACTCTACGAGATCGAAAACCGCGTCAATATCTGATTTCCGGGATGGCACGCCCTCTTCCGGGGGGGCTGTGCCGTCTTTTTTTCTCCATCCGCGCTCTGCGCGGTATGGAATCCGCTTCAGCGGTATGTAATCCGCACATAGTGCGGCATAAATCCGGCATGTCCTCCACCTCCGTCGTTTCGACCGTATTTTCTCATATTTTCGTAATAATTTACAAAATGTCAACACTTCCGTGCAGGAAGCCCTTGACATTATTTTTTTTATCCTTTATAATAGTTTTGTATGTATGTGCGCGCCCCCGCCGGGTCAAGCGGAGGCGGATTCATATATGAAAAAACGAAGCAGATATGCTATTCTGTGAAAGGAGAAGAACATGGAAATATGGTTAGCACTCGTGCTGATCGCGGTCGCCCTCGCCTGCGGAGCCGCCGTCGGCATTTTGATTTTCAAAAAATCAGCAGAGGAACACCTCGGTTCCGCTAAGGAACAGGCGAACCGTATTCTGGAAGACGCGATCAAAGGCGCCGAAAGCGCGAAAAAAGAAGCGCTCATCTCGGCAAAAGAAGAGATCTTCCAGATGAAAAAAGAAGCCGACCTCGACGTGAAAGAGCGCAGACGCGAAGTTGCGCATCAGGAGCAGAGATTGGCACACAAGGAAGAGACCGTTGACGCGAAGATCGAGACACTCGAACGCAAAGAAGCGGGGCTTCAGCAGAAGTATGAAGAAGTGGAGGCGCTGAAAGAGAAGACGCAGATCCTTTTGGATCAGCAGTTCGTCAAACTGCAGGAGATCGCCGGAGTCACGGCGGAGGAAGCCAAAGCGGAACTTATTTCCCGTCTGGATGAACAACTGAAACACGAAACCGCGATGAAGATCGCGGAATACGAGGATCAGTACAAAGAGGAAGCCGACGCGAAAGCGAAAGACATTCTCTCTTTGGCGATCCAGCGCTGCGCCGCCGATCACGTGAGTGAAGTGGCGATCTCGGTCGTCCAGATCCCCAGTGACGAAATGAAAGGCCGTATCATCGGCCGTGAAGGCAGAAATATCCGTACGATCGAAAACCTGACCGGTGTCGAACTCATCATCGACGATACCCCCGACGTGATCACCGTTTCCGGCTTTGACCCGATCCGCCGCGAGATCGCGAGAATCGCGCTGGAAAAACTGATCTCCGACGGCAGGATCCACCCCGCCCGCATTGAGGAAATGGTGGAAAAGGCCCGCAAAGAGGTCGAAAGCGTGACCAAACAGGCAGGCGAACGCGCCGTCTTCGAGACCGGCGTCCACGGACTGCACCCCGAGGAGATCCGTCTGCTCGGCAGAATGAAATACCGTACCTCGTTCGGACAGAACGCGCTGCGCCACTCCGTCGAAGTATCTCTGCTTGCCGGTGTGATCGCCGACGAAATGGGAGAGGACGTCACGACGGCGCGCCGTGCCGGACTTCTTCACGATATCGGAAAATCCGTTACCGCGGAGCAGGAGGGCTCCCACATCCAGCTCGGTGTGGAGATCGCCACCAAATACCGCGAGTCCAAAGAGATCGTCCACGCGATCCAGGCGCACCACAACGACGTCGATCCCGTCAGCACGCTTGACTTCATCATTCAGGCAGCGGATGCCATCAGCGCGGCGCGTCCCGGCGCCCGCCGTGAGGACGTGGAAAACTACATCAAACGTCTGCAGAAGCTCGAAGAAGTTTCTTCCGACTTTGAGGGAGTGGAAAAAGCGTTTGCCATCCAGGCAGGCCGCGAAGTCCGCGTCATGGTTAAACCCGAAGTGATCGACGACGACAAAATGACGATCCTGGCGCACGACATTGCCGCCAAGATCGAGGGAGAACTGAACTATCCCGGACAGATCAAGGTCAGCGTGATTCGCGAGAACCGCGCCGTAGATTACGCAAAATAAAAAAACGGGCGATTTGCCCGCTCCGAAACGGGGAGTCTTGTCACACCGGCAGGTCTCCCCGCTTTTGGATAGAAAGAGAAAATATGAAAATCCGACTTCTTATGATCGGCGACGTGACGAGCCCCGGCGGCGTGTCCCACCTCACGGAGAATCTGTGGCGATTCCGGCGGGAAAACGCCGTGGATTTCTGCGTCGTCAACGGAGAGAACGCCTCTCTCGTCTATACGATGAAAGAGAAACAGGCGAAAGAACTCTTCGCGGCGGGCGCCGACGTGATCACGGGCGGCAACCATACGATGCGGGATCTTTCCGGCTTTTCGTTTCTCGAGAGGGAGAAGAACGTCCTGCGCCCCTACAACTTCCCGACCGACGTGCCGGGGCACGGTTACACGGTCTGTGACGTGTGCGGCTTTCGCCTGCTCGTGATGAACGTGATGGGGCAGATCCATATGGATCCCGTCCTCGACTCCCCGTTTGCCGCGATCGAGCGGATCCTGATGAGAGAAGAGGGAAAATACGACCTCGCGGTGCTGGACTTTCACGCCGAAGCGACGGGAGAAAAACTCGCCGTCGGCTACGCCTTTGACGGCAGGATCCAGGCAATTGTCGGGACGCATACCCACGTGCCGACCGCCGACGCGCACATTCTGCCGGGCGGGACCGCCTACGTGACGGATCTCGGTATGTGCGGCGAATCGGAGGGTATTCTCGGCATGGAGCCGAAAGGCGTCGTGAAACGTATGCGGGAGCATCTTTCCTATCCGTTTGCCGCCGCCAAGGGAAAGCCGGTGGCACAGGGCGTCCTCGTGACGCTCGATACCGACAGAAAAGCCGCAACCTCTATTGACAGAATCGAGTTTTAAGAAATGACAGAGAAGAAAACGAAAGTAGCGGTGATCGGAGCCGGCCACGCCGGCATTGAGGCGGCGCTCGCCTCGGCGCGGATGGGCGTCGATACCGTGCTGTTCACCATGAATCTGGACGCCGTCGGGAATATGCCCTGCAACCCCTCGATCGGCGGCAGCGGAAAAGGGCATCTCGTCTATGAGATCGACGCCCTCGGCGGGGAAATGGGCTATGCCGCTGACTGCGTGACGATGCAGTCCCGTACCCTCAATCTCGGGAAAGGCGCCGCCGTCCGTGCCAAGCGCGTGCAGGCAGACCGCGCCCTGTACCGCACCTATATGAAAAGCGTTGTCGAAAAGCAAAAGAACCTGCGACTCATCCAGGCGGAGATCGTGGATCTTCTGACCGAAGAGAGGAATGGTGAAACCGTCCTTTGCGGCGTTTTGACCGCGATGGGCGACGTCTTTGAGACCGAGTGTGCCGTCGTCGCCTCCGGCACGTATCTTGACAGCACCGTTTTCGTCGGGGACAAGGTGTTTTCCTCCGGCCCCGACGGGATGCTCCCCTCGCGGGGGCTTGCCGATGCGCTGCGTCGGCTCGGCGTGCGCACGATGCGCTTCAAGACGGGAACGCCCGCCAGAGTGAGCCGCCGTTCGATCCGTTTCGACAAACTGGAAAAGCAGGAGGGCGAAGCGCCGGCGCTTCCTTATTCTTCCCGCACGCCCGAGGATTACCTCGACGGCACCGCGCAAACGCCCTGCCATATCGTCTATACCAACGAAAACACCCATCGCGTCATTCTTGACAATCTCGGGAAAAGCGCGATGTATTCCGGCAATATCGTGGGGACCGGTCCCCGCTATTGTCCCTCGATCGAGACCAAGCTCGTGCGCTTTGCGGACAAACCGCGCCACCAACTGTTCGTGGAGCCCTGCGGCGCCTCAACGGAAGAAATGTATATCCAGGGATTTTCGACCTCCATGCCGACCGATGTGCAGAGGGAAATGCTGAAAACGCTCGACGGTTTTGAGGACGCCGAGATCATGCGCTATGCCTACGCCATCGAGTACGATTGTACCGATCCGACCGAACTTTTGCCAACTTTAGCGTTCAAAAAGGTCAAAGGACTGTACGGTGCGGGACAATTCAACGGCACGTCGGGCTATGAGGAAGCCGCCGCGCAGGGGCTCGTCGCGGGGATCAACGCCGCCCTTGCGGTGCAGAAAAAAGAGCCGCTCATCCTCTCCCGGGATTCGTCCTATATCGGCACGCTGATCGACGATCTCGTTACCAAAGGCACCGAGGAGCCGTACAGGATCATGACGTCCAGGAGCGAATACCGCCTGCTTTTACGGCAGGACAACGCCGATTTGCGGCTTACGCCGTACGGCAGACGCGTCGGGTTGATCGACGACGCGCGGTACGCCGCCTTTGAAAATAAGCGCAAGACGATTGAAAACGAGGTAGCGCGGCTGACGAAGACCGTCGTCTCCCCGACGGAAGAAGTGAACGCGCTTCTGATCTCGCAGGGCTCGGCGCCGATCACGACGGGCGCGCGCCTGTCCGAACTGCTTCGCCGTCCCGAAATGACCTACGAAGCGTTGGCGCCGATCGACGCGGAAAGGGATTCGCTTCCCCGCGCGGTTTGTCTGACGGTCGAAGTCGAGATCAAATACGAGGGCTATATCCGCCGTGAGCGGGAAGAGGCGGAAAGACAGAAAAAACTCGAGGAAAAGCGTCTGCCGGAGGACGTGGACTACGCGTCGATCAAAGGTCTGCGGCTGGAAGCCGCCGAAAAACTCGAGAAGATCCGCCCGCTCAATATCGGACAGGCGTCGCGTATCAGCGGCGTCAATCCCGCCGACGTCTCGGTACTGCTCATCTATCTTTCCTTGAGAAAAGAAACCAAAAAGGAAAAAAGATAAGGTCCACATGACGGCTTCGCCATACGGATCTATAGGAGCATAAAACCGATTATATTGTCAAAAATGTAAATAAAGAGTTGCAAAATAAATAATAACGGCGAAACCGATTACAAAATAGGCGAAAAATACGTCCGATACAGAATATCCGCGACGGTCTTTGACGGCGACGGATCGTGATAGGACGGTGCGTGTTTCGGCAGGCAAAAGCCCCGTCGGATCTCGGCGTCGTAATCGCCGTCCATATCGAACAGAGAGATGCGTCCCGTTTTCCATTGCTCTTTTCTTTCCGTTTCCCGACGGAATATCAGCGTCGGGATCCCGAGCACGGCGCTTTCTTCGGAAATCCCGCCCGAGTCGGTGATGATAAGGTCGGAAGAAAGGAGCGTCGGGGCAAAGACGGCGGGAGACATGGCAGGCGTGAGTGTGATCTTCGTTTTGCCTTTCGGATATCCCGTCAGCCCCCGCATCCGCGGTCCGGCGTGGACCGGAAATATGACTTCATACTGTTTTTGTGCCGCTCCGCGTGAAAGTACGTCGAGTAAACGCAAAAATTTTTCGTCTTCCGTCTCCCGACGGTGTAACGTGACGAGAATACGCGGTAAGTTGCTCTTCGGGCGAAAAGGTTTGCCGCTTTGAAACCGCCGTAAGGCGTCTTCCCCGGTATTGCCGACCGTGAATATCGCGGCGGGATCGACCCCCTCCCGCAAAAGGTTTTCTTTCGGGATCTCTCCCGTACAGAAATGAAGGTCTGTCATCGCCGCAATCGAACGCCGTGCCGCCTCTTCGGGAAAAGGAGAGCGCAGGGCGTAGGTGCGAAGCCCTGCTTCCAGGTGACAGACGGGAACTCCGCAGAGAAAAGCGGCGAGTGCCCCGGCATACGCCGACAGGGTATCTCCCTGCACGCAGATGGCGCTGTACCCGCCTTTTTTGATCTCGCTTCGGCAAAGGGAAAACAGTTTTGAAAACCGCGCCGACAGATCGTTATCGCTTGTTATTTTACCGATGACCTCCGGCACGATCCCGAAGTCGCGGAACACGTCTTTTGCCATATTCTTGTGTTGTCCTGTAAAGAATACATTACAAAAACAAGCGTTTTTCTCCCGTAGTGCCGCTACGACAGGCAGTATTTTGATCGCTTCCGGACGTGTTCCGATGATCCATAATAAGGGGCTCATTCTCTCTCCCTTTTTGCTTGCCGTTTTCTCTTTTTTATTCCTCTTCTTTTCTTTTGAATACTTTTGAATGCTTGTCAGTTTTGATTTCCGCTTGGGGGCGGAGAAAGGCAATATATGAAAATTACGTTTTTGGGGACGTCCCACGGTATGACCGAGAAAAATGCTTTTTGCGCTTCTGCCGTTGTCTCGGTCGGCGACCGTCATTACGTCATCGACGCGGGTGCGCCTCTCGGTACTCTCCTACAAAATTATGATATTCCCTTTTCGGGTATTCGGGCGATCTTCATCACCCATCCTCATCACGACCATTATCTCGGGCTCGTCGATCTCTCTGCGCTCGTCGAGGGATTCCGTTTTTCAGACGTTTCGATCGACGTTTATCATCCGCAGGGCGTTCCCGTGGAGAAAATGTACGATTTTCTCTACGATGGCAAAATCGAGAGCCAAAACAGCGAGAGACTTCATTATCACCTCTATCCCGACGCAAAGCCGGAGGGCGACCTGATCTTTGATGACGGCGTTCTTCGCGTCACGGCGATTCCCGTCGAGCCCTACGTCCCGCATTCGCACGCGTTTTTGCTTGAAGCCGAGGGAAAAAAGGTGCTTTTCTCCGGCGATCTGCACCGCGATATGCCGGATTATCCCGCGATTCTCGAGACGACGGACGTTCCGTTCGATCTCGTCGTCGTGGAGGCGGCGCACAGTGTTCTGACGGACGACGCCGTCATGGCACACTTCCGTGCCACGAAGACGAAACACCTCGTGATCCAGCACCGCAATCCCCGCCGCAACACCGATGAAATGATGGAAAAGGTCGCGCACGACCTTGCGCCGTATTATGAGGTGGATGTGATAGGAGATGGATATTGCACAACTCTCTGACTTTGTGCGGAAAACGCGCGCTTTTTGCGCAGTAAAACGCGCGCTTTTTGCGCAGACCGAAAGTGAACTTTCTTTCGCCGTTCTTTTCCTCTCGACGTATGAAAATACGCCTTCGGGAAAAGAGCGGTGAATCTGCATCAAAAATCATCGCGTTTTCGGGAAAACGTCGCCTTTTGCGCAGACCGAAAGTGAATTTTCTTTCGCCGTTCTTTTCCTCTCGACGTATGAAAATACGCCTTCGGGAAAAGAACTGTGAATCTGCATCAAAAATCATCGCGTTTTGGAAAACGTCGCCTTTAGCGCAGACCGAAAGTGAACTTTCTTTCGCCGTTCTTTTCCTCTCGACGTATGAAAATACGCCTTCGGGAAAAGAGCGGCAAATCTGCATCAAAAATCATCGCGTTTTCAGTAAAGAACTTTATGTTCTTGCTCAATTAACAGAATGTAAAAACATTTTTTGCAAACAACTATTAACCTTTCTATGCAAAAATGGAGTTATTCTGAACATTGTTTGCCGGTTTGATGCGGTTTTTCAAAACAAAAAAAGAGCGTGAAAATCACGCTCTTTTTTGATATGTTCTTTCTTGTTTCAGAACTTCGTCGGCTTCGACGTGAGATATTTTTTCACCATCAGCGCTACGCGGAATGTGACGGCGTTGTCAAATTCCCGCAGGTCGAGACCGGTGAGCTTGCGGATCTTTTCGAGACGGTACACGAGTGTGTTGCGGTGGACGAAGAGTTTTCTCGAGGTTTCGGATACGTTCAGATTGTTCTCGAAGAACGCCTGCACGGTCATCAGCGTCTCCTGGTCGAGCGATTCGAGCGAGCCGCGGCGGAACACTTCCTGGAGGAAGATTTCGCAGAGGGACGCGGGGAGCTGATAGATCAGTCTGCCGATGCCGAGATTTTCGTAGGACATGACGTTTTTCTCGATATCGAACACCTTGCCGACTTCGAGCGCGATGCGCGCTTCTTTATAAGCGCGGGCGAGATCCTTGAGGTTCTCGACGACGGAAGAAACGCCGATAACGACGATCTTTCCGACCTTTTCGACCAGCGCGGCGTACATTTTTTCTGCCGCCCGCTGAGCGGGAGAACCGTCTTCGCCGTTGTCATTTTTGATTTCTTTCACAACGACGACGTCCTGTTCGTTGATATTGATGACATAATCGTCAGGCGAGCCGGCGATCATGGACTGCACGAGGTCAAACGGGGTAAAGCCCTGCGGATTCGAGAACTTGATGACGAGGACGACGCGGCGTTTGTCGTTCGCGAAGTGCAACTCGTTCGATTTTGCGTAAATATCGCTCGGAAGAATATTGTCAAGGATGATATTACGGATGAAAGCACCTTTGTCGTACTTGTCGTCGTAAAGCGTCTTGATGTTCCCGAAACTGATTGCGAGGAGCTGTGTCATACGCTCGGCGTGAGCGTCTTCACCCTGCACGAACACGATACTGTCCATGCGGATGCCGCCGCTGACCACAAGTCGGTAAGTATAGCCGTCATAAACGACGGAATCGGTCGTGCCCGCCAACTCTTCGCGCACACGGGAGCGTGCTTCGCCGACTTTGCCGACGTCGCTGCAAGCCACGACGATGCCGGTTTCGTCGATAATGCCGATGGTGCGGCCGACAACATCTTTCATCTGATGAACGATGTTCTGATACAAGCGATTTGACATACTATCCTCCGGGGATTTCTTCGTTTTTGTTCATCCTGACTATATTCTACCTCATTTTTTGTGTTTTTTCAATATATTTTTGAAAAAAGTTTGAAAAATGCCTAAATTTTTTTGATGTTCTTTGTATAATGTTACGGTTATTTTTTCAATTCGTACTCATAACAAAGGGCGGAAAGCACGAAACTCGGCGCCGTTTCACAGCGCAGAATGCGCGGTCCGAGGTTGACGGGAATAAATCCCGCGTCCGACGCCGCCTCTGCCTCTTCGGGGGAAAAACCGCCCTCGGAGCCGACGATGACACAGACGTTTTGCGGGTCCGGATGGGCGGTGAGGACCGCCGGGAGGGGCAGGGTACCGTCGCCCTCGTAGCAGAAAAGCGGAAGATCGAAGTCCGAGACGGATTTCAGCACTTCCGAAAACGGTACGGTCGGGGTGATTTCCGAAAGACGGGAACGTCCGCACTGCTTCGACGCCTCGTCCGCGATCCTTGACAGGCGCTCCCGTGCCTTTTTGTCTCCTTTTTCGTCGGGACGCTTGACACAGCGGCTGCTGAGAAACGGCGTCACCCGACAAACCCCGAGTTCCACGGCTTTCTGCACGACGGTCTCGAGCTTGTCCCCTTTGGGATATCCCATGAAGAGCGTCACGCCGAGCGGCGATTCGGAGGAAGAAAGACGCCCCGTGATCTCGGCTTCCGCCTCGTCGTCGCGGATGCGGGAAAGACGCGCCGAATAGGTTTCGCCGTCCTCGGTGCAGACGGTGATCCCGTCGCCGACGGCGAGCCGGAGCGCACGGGCAATGTGAAAAGCGTCCTCCCCGCGCACCTTGACGGTCGCGCCGTCAAAATCCTCTTTCTTGATAAAAAATCTCGGCATAATGTCCTCTTTTGTAAACTATTATTTGCAACAATCAGTTTTTTCTTGCTAAAATGGCAACCCAGTCGTTTTCCTTGGCTTCCTTTTCAATGCGGAACCCATACTTCGGAAGTATCGAGCGGATCTCGTCGGCGCGCGGTTCGATAATGCCCGAGAGGATGAGCGGCGCGTCTTTTTTGAGCAGACCGCCGATGTCCGGCATCATGCGCAGAATGATATCGGCGACGATGTTGGCGACGCACAGATCGAACGGCGCCGCCGCGCGGTCCACTCCGGCGAGCAGGTCGGAGACTCCGACCGTGATATTGTCACAGCCGTCCTCCCTCGCGTTTTCCCTTGCCACTCTGACGGCGACGGGGTCGATATCGTAAGCGTAGCAGGAACCCGCGCCGAGTTTAGACGCGCAGATCGAGAGGATACCCGAGCCGGTCCCGACGTCCAGGACCTTTTTCTCTGCCAATTCCAAGTCCTGCAACAGGATCACGACGAGCCGCGTCGTTTCGTGGGTTCCGGTGCCGAACGCCATGCCGGGATCCATCCGGACGACGACCTCGCCTGCTTTCGCCTCATATTTTTCCCATGCGGGGACGATCGTCACCCGCCCGAGCGGGACCGGCTTGTAATATTGCTTCCAGGATTCCGCCCAGTCGTCTTCGCAAAGACCGACGCACTCGATCCCGACGGAAATGCCGAGCGCGGCGAAGCGTTCTTTCAGAAACGAAAGATAGTCGGAAAGCGGTTTTTCCGCCGGTACGAAGAGCGACACCTTCACGGTTTCGCGGTCGGCCTTTTTGATCGTCTCATCGACGAGCTCGCCGTACATACCGTTGAAAGAAAAATCGCTGTAATCCTCGATCATCAGCCCGTTGTCGAGCATACTCATCACGGCGCAGATGTCCTCTTTGTCGGAGAGCGCGCCGGTCACTTTGACTTCGGTCCATTCGTTGCTCATAGCATACTCCTTGCGGTTTCTTTATCTTTTTCGATCTGCGCGAGCAGAGCCGCCGCGGAACCGAAGGTCTTTTCTTCGCGCAGATAAGAGACGAGGAAAAGGACGGCCTCTTCGCCGTAGCAGTCGGGCACGTCACGGAAAAGATGCGCCTCCGCGTGGAGCGTCCGCGCACCGAAAGTCGGGCAGACGCCGACGTTGACGAGGGCTTCGGTCCTTTCGCCTCCGATCTCGCAGTAAGCGGCGTAAACGCCGGGTTTCGGCGGGAAAAGTCCCCCGAGCGAGAGATTCAGCGTCGGGATCCCGATCCGGCTTCCGAGGTGCAGTCCGTGCTCGACCTTTCCCGTCAGACGGTATCTTTCGCCGAGCGCGGCGCCCGCGCTTTCGGGATCTCCCGCGGCGAGAAGTTCGCGGATGCGCGTCGATGACAGTACCTCGCCGCGCCAGAGAAAGGGCGGGACCGTCAGCGCGGCGCCGCCGTGTGCCGCCATGAGAGCGGAAAGACGCTCCGCGTCTGCCGCGGCGTTCGCGCCGAAGCGGAAATTGAACCCGCAGACGGCGAGCCGGCAGCCGAGGACGCCGATGAGGATCTCCCGCACGAAATCTTCTGCACGGAGCGACGCCACGAGCGGGAACGGAGAAAGCAGAACGCCGTCGGCGCCGCACGCCTCGAGAAGACGGCATTTTTCCTCCGTTCCGTAGAGGGGCAGGGCGGCTTTCGCCGTCGGCGTCTCCGAAGTAAAAGTGAAGACGAAGAGCGGGATCCCCCGCGCTTTTGCCTCATTTTTGGCACACCCGAGCAGTTCGCGGTGTGCCAGATGAACGCCGTCAAAGACGCCGATCGCGACGACGCTTTCCGCCGCCTGTTTTTCCATACCGGGGGAATAGATAACGGTTTTCACGGGCACACCTCCTTTTCATACGGTCTTATTATACACCAAAGCGAGGGCAAAATCAAGCCGCTCGATTGACAAAGAAACGCGCGTATGCTAAAATAAAAGCGCAAAATAAAAAAGGAGGTCCCCCTATGAAACTCAACACTAAGCGCACCATCCTCGTCGGTTTTGCCTTTTTCCTGATCTGCGCCTTCTGGCAGGCGTATGACGCCGTCGTTCCGCTGATCCTGACGCACAAATTCAAAATGCCGCAGCATCTGTCGGGCTTCGTCATGGCACTCGACAACATTTTTGCTCTCTTTATGTTGCCTCTGTTCGGCTCGATCTCCGACCGTACCAAAACGAAGTACGGCAGAAGAACGCCGTTTATTTTCTTCGGAACGATTGCCGCCGCCGTGGTTTTTCCGTTCCTCGGACTCTGTGACACGCTTGTCGGCTTTATTCTGATTTTGCTGTTCTGCCTCGTCGCGATGGCGACGTTCCGTTCTCCGGCGGTCGCCCTGATGCCCGACGTCACGGTGAAACCCCTGCGCTCCAAAGCCAACGCCGTCATCAATCTGATGGGCACGGCGGGCGGCATCCTCATCTTGGTTTTCGGCATTGTTTTCAAGACGTCGGAAGAGGGAAAGACCGATTTCTTCCCCTATTTCATCGCGGTTTCCGCCGTGATGCTGATCGCGCTTTTCGTCTTTCTTCTGACGGTAAAAGAGCCCGCGTGGGCAAAGGAAGCCGAAGACGCGGCGGAGCCGGAACCGAAGGTCGAGGAAGAGTCCCCGAAAGAAAAACTATCAAAGCCGGAGTTTATCTCCCTGATCTTCATCCTCGCCTCGGTCGTCCTCTGGTTCATGGGCTATAACGCCGTCACTTCCAAATATTCCGTTTACGCCACGGATTACCTCGGCGTGGAATACAATATCACGCTGATCGTGGCACAGGCGGCGGCGGTCGTCGCCTATATCCCCGTCGGCATCCTCGCCTCGAAGATCGGCAGAAGAAAAAGCATCCTCATCGGTGTCGCGATCCTCGCCTCGGCGTTCTTCGCCGCTTCGTTTCTCCGTCCGGGCACGGGCTCGTCGGTGCTGATGTATTTCCTGTTCGCTCTCGCCGGGATCGGTTGGGCGACCATCAACGTCAATTCGTTCCCTATGGTCGTGGAACTGTCCAAGCACGCCGACATCGGCAAATATACCGGCTATTACTATACCGCCTCCATGGCGGCACAGATCGTCACGCCGTATCTCTCCGGCCTGTTTCTCGAAAAGATCGGCTTTGCGACGCTGTTCCCCTACGCGACGATCTTCGTCGTACTCTCGTTTGTGACGATGTTCTTCGTCAAGCACGGCGACGCAAAACCCGAAGTGAAAAAAGATATGCTTGAAAATCTGGATGTGGACACTTAAATGGATATTGTAATCATTATTTGTATAGTTTTGTTGTCAATTTTGGCAATATGGCTCTTTCTGATCGCCCCCGGCAGGCGCTATCGCGGCGATTTTGATTTCACGAAATACCGCTACGCGCACCGGGGATTGCACGATGCCGAAAAGGCGGAAAACTCGCTCTCCGCGTTCCGCGCGGCGGTGGATGCCGGCTTCGGCATCGAGCTGGACGTCCGCCTTTCCGCCGACGGGAAAGTCGTGGTATTTCACGATCCCGACCTCTCGCGCGTCTGCGGCACGGATAAGGCCGTCGCTTCGCTGACGGCGGACGAACTCGCGGCGCAGAATCTCGCCGGAACGGGGGAGGGCGTGCCGCTCTTTTCCGACGTGCTCGCCGCCGTGGACGGAAAAGTTCCGATCCTTGTCGAGATCAAAGAGGATACCGCCGCCGACAAACTTGTCACACCGGCGGCGCTCGCCCTGCTTGCGGACTATCGCGGACCGTATCTTGTCGAGTCCTTCAATCCCCTGTCCCTCGGCAAGGTGAAGAAAGCCCGCCCCGACGTGTTCCGCGGGCTGCTCTCGGATCATTTTTCCCTGGATCCCAAATACCGCACCGCCACGCATCGGCTGCTCCAGCATTTTCTTCTGAACGTGATCGCCCGCCCGCAGTTTCTCGCTTACAACCGCGAGCATAAAGATTTTTTGCCGTTTGCGCTGTACCGGCGGTTGTTCCGCGTGCCGCTCTTTGCCTGGACGGTTCGCTCCGCCGATGAGGAAAAGGAGTGCCGTGCCGTCGGCTTTGATACCGTTATTTTTGAAAATTACGTTCCGGGAGATCTTTGATCCTTATGAGATTTCAACTTGTTGCCACCTGTCTTTTCGGGCTGGAACACCTGCTCGGGGAGGAGATCGACGCCCTCGGCTATGAACGCGTGTCCACGATCGACGGCCGCGTCACGTTTGCGGGGGATGAAGAGGCGGTCGTCCTCTCCAACATATTTCTGCGTTACGCCGAGCGCGTCTATATCAAGCTCGGCGATTTTCCCGCCGCCACCTTTGAGGAACTTTTCGAGGGCACCCGCGCCCTCCCGTGGGCGGATTTTATCGGAAAGAACGACGCGTTCCCGGTGAAAGGGCACGCGGTCAAATCCCGCCTGACTTCGATCCCCGACTGTCAGTCCATCGTCAAAAAAGCGGTCTGCCGCTCGCTCGAGCCGAAATACGGCATCACCGTTTTTCCCGAAACGGGCGTGAAATATCAGATCGAGTTTTTCATCCTCAACGACGTCGCCACGCTGATGATCGACACCTCCGGTGTCGCGCTGCATAAGCGCGGGTATCGGCGCGAGGCGAACGACGCCCCGATCCGTGAAACTCTCGCCGCCGCGATCGCCGCCCTCTCCCGCCCGAGAGAGAACGTCCTGTTCTGGGATCCCATGTGCGGGAGCGGCACGATCGCCATCGAAGCCGCCATGCAGATGGCGCATATCGCCCCCGGAAAAAAGCGGCATTTTGCCGCCGAAGCGTTTCCCTTTATCAAAAAAACCGCCTGGGCAGACGGCAGGGAAGAAGCCGTAGCGGGCGAAGTTGAGACGGATTTTGACGTTTACGCCTCGGATATCGACGAAAACGCCGTCGCCCTCACCATTCAGAACGCGAAGAACGCCGGTGTCAACCGCTATATCCGCGTCATGAAGCAGGACGCGCGGACGATCTCTGCGCCCGGCAGACGCGGCACGATCGTGACGAATCCGCCGTACGGTGAACGTCTCGGCACGGTCAGGGAGGCGGAAGCCCTCTATCGCGGGATCGGCGAGCATTTCCGTTCCCTCTCGCCGTGGCAGGTGTACGTGATCACCTCGCACCGGGAGTTCGAGCGGTTTTACGGCAAGCGCGCCGATAAGGTGCGCAAACTCTATAACGGCATGATCCCCTGTTATCTCTACGAATATTTCAAAAACGAAAAATGACCCGGTGCGGGATTTTCCGCGCCGGGATCGCGTATATTGTACGAACGAAAGGGAGATGAAGAACCATGGTAAAAGACGTCGTGATCGCCGTGTCCGTGATGATGATCGCGGGCTTTCTGATGACGCGGATCACGAAACTTCTGCGATTGCCGAACGTCACGGCGTATCTGCTCGCCGGGATCCTTTTGCGTCCGCTTTTCACCCACGGGGTGCTGAATATGGCGGTGATCGACGGGATGGCGTTTTTTCCGGACGTCGCGCTGGCGTTCATCGCGTTTTCGATCGGGCAGTATTTCCGCCTGCCGACGTTGCGTAAAAACGGCGGCAAAGTGCTCGTGATCTCTCTTTTCGACTGTGTCCTGACGACGGGGCTCGTCTTTCTTCTGCTGTACGGCGTCTGCGGTCTCGGCTTTGAACTGTCGCTGATCCTCGGCAGCGTCGCCAGCGTGACGGGCATCACCTCGATCGTCATCATCGTCCGTGCGACCGACGCGAAAGGCGAGTTCGTGGATACGATGCTCGAAGTCATCGCCCTCGATACCCTCGTCAGCATCGTCCTGTATTCCGTCGCGATCAGCGTTGCGCTCGCGGTGCAAAGCGGCGGTTTTCACGCCGGCGATCTCTTCGGACCGATCCTCACGAATCTTCTCGTCTTCCTGCTCGGCGGCGCTTTCGGCGTCGTGCTGAAATGGCTGATGCCGAAAAAGCGCACGACCGACAACCGGCTGATCATCGCCGTTGCGACGCTCTTCGGGCTTTGCGGCATCTGCGCGGTGTTCGGCGTTTCGCCGCTGATCGGCTGTATGAGCATGGGCACCGTCTACTATAACGTCACGGGCGACGATCGGCTTTTCAAGCAGCTCGGCTATTTCTCCCCGCCCATCCTCTTGCTTTTCTTCGTGCGCAGCGGCGTCAGTTTTGATTTCGGCGTCTTCCGCGGCACGTCTTTGATTCTCGTCGTGATCCTCTTTCTTCTCGTCCGCTGGGGCGGCAAATATCTCGGCTCGTTCCTCGGCGCGACGGTCACGAAAAAGCCGGAAAGCGTGCGCCGGTACCTCGGTCTCACGCTCGCGCCGCTCGGCAGTATCGCGATCGGTCTTGCCGCCCTTGCCTCCGCGCAGCTTTCGGCGTATCCCGATCTCGCAAGCACCGTCAATACCGTCATTCTGGCGTCAACTTTTGTTTACGAATTATTCGGACCCGCCCTCGGAAAACTCAGTCTTTCCCTCTCGCATTCGTACAGCGATACCCTCGAGGATCTCGTCCCCGTCCCGGAATATTCGGAGGACGGAAAAAAGAAGACCGACGCCGATCTTCTGGTCGAACGCATCCGCGCCATCTCGGCGTCGCTGCCGGAGGTGCGACCGGATGAAAACGAAACGGCTTTCAACGAAGCCGCCGACGAACAGTTATTTTACCGCGACAGGCGCCCCGGTCTGCGCCGTGGCGGACGCTTTTTCAAATAGGAGGACAAAAATATGTCGGAGTATCTTGATCCCATCGCCGGACTGCTCGGCGAATGGAGCCGCGGCATCACCGCGGGCAGTATTCTTTTGCGCGTTTGCCTCGCGCTTCTCGTCTCTTCGCTCATCGGTTGCGAGAGAGCCACGAAACGTCATGCCGCCGGGCTTCGCACGTTCATCGTCGTCTGCCTGACCTCGACGGTTTCTGCGATTCTCGACGCCATCGCCTTTTCGCTTCCGTTCCTTTCCGCCGGATGCCTCATCGGCGTTGCCGTTATGAGCGTCAACACCGTCCTGTTTTCTTCGAAAAACCAGATCAAAGGTCTGACGACTTCCGTCGGGCTTTGGGCTTGTTCCGCCCTCGGCGTCGCCATCGGCTTCGGCTATTATTTCGTCGGGCTTCTTTTCTGCCTGATCTTCGTTTGCTCGCTCACGTTCTTCCCGAAGTTCGAGGGCTACCTCAAAGACCGCAGCAACCATTTTGAACTCCAGCTCGAGCTGAACGACGCGCATTATCTGCAGCCGTTCACGGCGACCATCCGCGAGCTCGGTCTGATCATCGACGACATCGAGATCAACAGCGCCTATTACAATTCCGGCCTCAGCGTCTATTCGATCAGTATCACGATCCGCAACGACGAACTCAAAAAATACAAAACGCACGGCGAGATCATCGCCGCCCTCAAAACGTTGGACTACGTCCACCACATCGAGAAAATGAAGTAAAAGAGCCCGCCGCCCCGCTTCGCCCCGCCTCGCGGGGACCAAAGGACAAGCCCGGCCAGCATAGCGAAAAAGAAAGGGAACTTCCATGACGGATAAAGAACTTGTGGGTCTTTTGATACCCCTTTTTGCAATATTCTCGTAGACAATAACATTATTCTATTGAAAAGAAAAAGCAGGATGAACGCGAGGTTCAACCTGCTCTTTCTGGTCTGAGCGACAAGACATCTCTGTCGAACGCGGGCTATAAAACACCGCACCGCGGTGTTTTATACGGCTACGCCGCCCTGTTCAAGTCTTTCCATTTATCAAACAGAAAAGCAGGACAAACACAAGGTTTATCCTGCTCTTTTGGTCTGAGTAACAATACTTGAACTTGCGGCCTCTACCACCCCAACTGATATGGGCGCATCCTTTCGGGTGCGCCCATACTTTTTTAGCCGTTTCTGCTCCACGGCATTTCGTCTTTGGCACTTTCGTGCCCGTATTTCCCCCGTGCTCCGCCTTTGTCTGTGGTAAAACATGTGGTCAAACCTGAATTTCGGGGGCTTTCGGCGTTCTGTCTAAACGGTTCAAAATGCCCTCGATTTTTCTTTTCCTCGCCGACTTCCGTAAATGGTACGGATTGTGGTCACCCGCTTTCCATTATATATGCCCGCCCGCCTGTTTCAATCCCGTCTATGACACAACATGTGGTCAAAAACATCCGAGCAGAGAACAAAATTTGCGACGCAGTAAACAATGAAAAATGAATTTCCGGCATATCATATCAGGTCATTGCATTGTAACTCTTTCCTTGGAGATTGTCAAGGCCGTATAACGGAATATCGGAGCCAACAAAATGTCTTGAATTGCGACAAAACTATTGCTTTTTTCGCATCAATATGATATAATATGCTATATTAGGATAATTTTATCTGGAGGTACTTCCATGGATGAGCAAAAACGGGCGGTGTTGATCGCCAACATGACCGAGAATCTGCCGACTTTGCGCAAGAAGCTCGATATATCCCAGGAAGAACTGTCTTCCGTCCTCGGTGTGAACCGCAGCACGGTGGCGGCAATAGAAAACCATAAGAGAACCATGACGTGGAATATGTTCTTGGCTCTTCTGTTGGTGTTCATAAAGAACGAAGAAACCAATAAACTCTTGAACGTAATGGAGATATATACGGATGAGTTCAATGAGTTTATCAAACACGCAGCAGAAGACAATTGACTTATCAAGGAGAAAAACAATGAGAACGGTAACACTTCCGCCGTATGCGCCCACATTGATGGAGTCCACAAGGGCGATCGGCTATTCGATTGAAGCTGCTATTGCGGATATTATTGATAATAGCGTCTCTGCCGAAGCAAGAAGAATCGATATAGATTTTTTCCCCATTGGGGATGCGTTTATCTCAATTCTTGATGATGGTCATGGTATGACGTCTCCCGAATTGATTAAAGCAATGCAATATGGCAGTAGGAATCCGCTGGAAGAAAGAGATGAAAACGATCTGGGCCGTTATGGGCTGGGGATGAAAACCGCATCGTTATCTCAATGCCGTGTGTTAACTGTTCTTACTAAGAAAAATGGCGTTTTTGCCGGGGCGCAGTGGAATCTAAACCAAGTTCAGCAATCTGAAGATTGGACATTGATTCTTTTAGACGAGTGCGAAGCCAATGTTTACCCAGGATATGAGAAATTAAGCGCGTATCAAAGCGGAACAGTGGTCATTTGGCAAGACCTTGACAGATTCGCAATAGGTGAAAACGATATTGCTGAAACCTTTTCCAGAAAAATGGACTTAATTCGAGATCATTTGTCGTTGGTCTTTCATAGATATTTAAGCGGAGAACCGGGCTTAAATAAAGTTGACATAAAGATGAACGACCAAAGTATTGTTCCTCAAGATCCATTTTTAATTAAGAAAAGTACCCAGCTGATGGATGAAGAGGTAATAAACGTTCGAGGTCAAAAAGTACGTGTAAAGCCCTATATTTTACCTCATGTTTCCAAAATGACTCAAAAGGAAATTAAAGAACTTGGTGGCAAAGATGGTTTGCGTAAAAACCAAGGTTTCTATGTTTATAGAAATAAGCGGCTTCTCGTATGGGGTAATTGGTTTAGACTTATGCGCCAAGGAGATCTTTCAAAATTGGCTCGTGTCCAGGTTGATATTCCGAATTCGTTGGATGATCTTTGGACACTCGATATAAAAAAGTCAATTGCTACCCCGCCCGAAGAAGTGAAAAGAAATCTTTCAGTAATTATCGAGAAAATTTCAGAAGGAAGCAAACGCACTTGGACATACAGAGGCAAAAAAGAAACAAGTGATAATGTTGTTCATGTATGGAACCGAATAAAAACAAGAGACGGCGGTATTCTTTATGAAGTAAATCCCGATCACCCTCTTGTGAATTCGTTCGTGGAAAAATACCCAGATGCACGCCATCAAATTGAAATTCTTCTTAAGCAAATCGGTGTCTCTTTGCCTATCAATTCACTATATATCGATCTTACTAATGACGAAAAGATGGACAACGATAGTGAGGAAAAAGCAGAAGAAATCATATCACTGCTCAAAAATGTATTGATTTCATTTGGCGGTGAGGACAAGGAAGCCTATCTAAGGACATTGATCATGACAGAGCCTTTTTGCAATTACAGTGAAGAAATTGAGCGAGCGAAAAAGAGAGGAGAGATATTATGACAAATAATATGAAGTATCTGATTAATCAGATCACCTCACAGATCAATATGGAGTTCGGTGACAATTTGCCAACTTTGGAGCAAATTGACGAGAAAGCAACTCTCTTTAGAAGCATTTTCGAAAAAATGTATCCGGTATCAGATGAAGATTTCGCTCGCGTAAAGCAAACTTTAAAGACCAATATTTTACATAAAATTGGCGAAGCGCTAACATTGCGGGGCAGAGACGCAGAACATCAATCTTGGTACTTTGTTCAAGAAGATAACGATGGTTTCTATTGGAATCGTTATAAAACATACCTTAGAAATGTAAAGCACTGGGGTATAGATGTAGTTAATCGTCTAAATCAAACGACAGATGAAGTAATGGATGACCTGGGTAACCCAAAAGATCCCAATCGTCCGTTCCAGAGACGCGGCCTTCTTTTAGGCGATGTTCAATCTGGAAAAACCGCTACATATACCGCCATTTGCAACAAGGCGTCTGATTCAGGATACAGAGTTATTATTGTTCTTGCTGGTATGATGGAAAACCTTCGTGTTCAAACACAAGCTCGCCTTGATGCAGAATTCGTTGGAAAAGAAAGTAAATATACTTTTGATAAAAAAGCGGAGCAAGAAATTCGGAATAAGGCTGTAGGGGTAGGTAAGATCCCTCCCAATAAACCCGAAAAAAGCATTGCGTGCTTTACGTCTGTTTCAACAGATTTTAATAAAGCTATTCTTCATGCCTTTAACCTTGACTTGCGTTCATTAACAGGGACGGCGCTTTTCGTTGTCAAGAAAAACAAGAGCGTTCTTAATAACCTGTATCAGTGGCTGATTGAAAACAATTCTGATCACGAAACAGGATTGATAGACTTGCCTTTGCTCCTCATCGATGACGAAGCAGATAATGCCTCTGTCAATACCAATTCCGAAGAAAAAGACCCGACTGCTATAAACCAAGCCATTCGGAATATTTTGAACTGTTTCCGTCAGGCATCATATCTTGGAATCACGGCAACTCCTTTTGCAAATATCTTTATTGATCCTGAGAATAACGATGCTACCAGAGATCTTTTCCCGAAAGACTTTTTGACTGTTTTACCCACTCCGGAAGAGTATATTGGTGCGGACAAAATATTTGGGCATGGTGACGCGGATGCATGGGATGAAGCTGACTCTCAAACAAGAACGGGCGGCCTTTACGGAAATTCAATTATCCCAATTTTGAATGATGAGCAAGAATCGTTCTATGTGTTTAAACACACAAAAGAATTGGCGGATGAACTATGCGATTTGCCGGAAAGCATGAGAAAAGCAATCCGGTATTTTGTCCTTTGCTGTGCCATTTCTGATTTACGCAAAGATAATACAGAGCATCGCTCTATGTTGATTAACGTCAGTAGATTTACAAAAGTGCAAAATGTGACCGCTGATTTAGTCGAAAATTATGTTTCCTCGATAAAATCCGATTTGGAAAACTATGCGGCGTTGCCTTTTAAGAAAGCTGTACAGATTCGGAACATTGGTGCTTTGTGTGAAACATGGGATGAGTTTGATCTTGACTCAGTTGCTCAAATCGACAAAGAACATGCTCTTCATAACTATTTGTTAAAAGCGGCAAAACGAATTGAAGTACGGTCTGTAAACCAACTTCATGGAGCATCATCTCTGAATTATTATGACTATAAAGAAACCGGCATGCGTGTAATCGCCGTCGGCGGAAATAGTTTGTCAAGAGGTTTGACGCTCGAAGGCCTTTGCGTAAGTTATTTTTACAGAAATACAATGATGTATGATACTTTGCTTCAAATGGGAAGATGGTTTGGTTATCGTCCCAATTATAAGGACCTTTTTAAAATATGGATGGCTGAGGATGCGGTCGATTGGTATGGTTACATCACTGATGCGATCAACGAGTTGAAAGATGAACTCGCAAAAATGAAGCGGCAGAACCAGACTCCTGAAGAGTTTGGCTTAAAAGTCCGGCAAGCTCCGGGATCTCTTCTTATTACTGCAAGAAACAAAATGCGTTTTGCTACTTCTGTAAAACGTCCAATAAGCGTTTCCGGAAGAATGATAGAAACTCCGAGACTTAAGGGAGATCCTCATACAGTACAAGAAAACGAAAAATTGTGTCGTTCTTTTGTTGAGTCAATCTCTGCTGAAAACGCATTTGAACAGGACGATTATACAAAGGCAGTGATTTGGAGGAATATTCCCAAGAAAACGGTGGTTGAACTTGTCAGAAATTACATTACCCATCCGTGGAACTTGAATTTCCAGCCCGCTGCGTTATCAGAATATATTGCGACTGATGACGGATTGGAAAAATGGGATGTAGCGATTCCGTTGGATGATGAGGTTGGGGCGACTGTGGATTTGAACCTCTGTGATGGATCAGTTTTGAAAATCCATCCAAAGGGGCGTCCATTAACGCACGACGAAAATATCAAAAACATGCTGAAGGTATATGGGCGACATGTTCGAATTGGATCAGGTGGATGTACAAAGATTGGATTGTCCAGGGAACAAATTGAGACATTGCGCCGTAGCGCCGGAAGTAGTAAGGACAGCACGTTTCTTCATGTTGAAAGAAATCCTCTTCTGCTATTGCACATTTTAAAAAATACTGCGTCATCTTCGGAACGCAAAGCAGGAGATCCTGATGTTGTATTCGCGTTGGGCCTGGGTTTCCCGTATGACGGAAATGAAAGAACGGCAAATTATATGGTTAATATAAGAGAGCTACAAAACTGGGTTGATATTGTTGACGAGGATGATGACGATGAAAACAGTTAAAGAATTACAAGCAATATGGGACAATATTTCACGCTTTTCTGGTGGATTTCTTTTGGCTTCAGATGATCACCCACTTTCTTTTCACATTGGGTATTATAGTGATAGCCAAAAATGCTTTGTAGTTCTTAATACTGGAAAGATTGGAAAAATCGCATCATCAAAAGCAATAAGCGTTGACTGTGTTGAACTTGAAGATCAGTCGATTGCTTTGCGATTTATACTGAATTATCCATCTCTGGATGAACTTTTTGTTAAGTTATGCTGGGACCTAATGGATTCATCTCAAGAATCTGTAATTCCAGTTGAAACTGTCGTTGAACGGTATGGCATGTGGTTGAAGTTGCTTCAACAAATTGGCAACGGTATTTTACCGGTCAATATCCAGAAAGGATTAATTGGGGAGCTGCTGTTTTTGCGAGAGCAGATCCTTGATAAAGGAGAAACTGTTGCATTAAATGCCTGGGTTGGGCCAGAAGGAAACGATCAGGACTTCAATTTTGATTCGACATGGGCAGAGGTTAAAACATCGATCATTTCTGGAACGACAGTGGTAATATCATCCTTGCAGCAACTTGATAGAAGAGAAGAAGGCAGACTTGCTGTTTATTTCTTGGATAAAACCATGTCCAGCGCTTCAAATACTATTTCTTTGGATGAGGCGATTGAACGCAATAATAGTATTATTTCTGACGAAAAAAACAGACAGCGTTTTTTAATGAAATTATGCAAATGCGGTTATCAGGAGAAAAATGCTACCGAGTATAATTCTATCAGATTTAAACTTGCCGAAAAAAGAATGTACCGCGTCACAGAATCATTTCCGCGACTAATACCAAGTACAGTTCCCGTGCCCGTAGTTGAGGCAAATTACAAAATTAGTTTGCCAGCAATTGAAGCATTTCGTTTAAAGGAGTAAACCAGATGGACGTTCAAGATTTTCATAAAGATTTTTTGGAAGAAGTAAAAGCTACCGCTGCTACCGAAGGGGCGGGTTCTAATGCGGCTTTTGTTAGTGTTGCTACCAGTTATTTGATTAATGCTGAGGTTTTACAGGATTTTGTTCCGGCCTTTTATCTTGGAAAAAGCGGTTCCAAAAAATTACGAGTTGACGGTTATATTTTGGACGAATTCGACTTTACTTTTAACTTGATCATTGCCGATTACTCGGGAGATGAAAATCGAGAAACTGTAACAAGGACATATGCAACGCAACAATTTGATTTTTTGTGCCATTTTGTTGAAGAGGCGTACGGAGAAAAGCTATATCGAGAAATTGAGCCAAGTACTCCTGCTTCTGACTTGATTGAACAACTTAGATTCCATAAGGACAGGATCAGAAAATTCAGATTTCTTCTTTTGACTGATGGCTTTATGAGCAACAGAATCAACGATATTGATTCGACGTCAATAGGGGGAGTCCCAGTAGAATGCCAGATTTGGGATGTTGAACGTATTTATCGAGTTTGCTTTTCTGATCTTGGAAGACAAGATATTGAGATCGATTTCAAAGCGTATACAAACGGCAAAGGAATTCCGTGTTTGGAAGCAAGTAGTGCCAACAGCGAGGATTACCGTAGTTATCTTTGCATTATCCCGGGTTCCGTTTTGGCAGATGTTTACGATACATATGGTAGCCAGCTGTTGGAAGGAAATGTACGTTCTTTCCTTTCAACGAAAGTGGCAGTCAATAAGAAGATTCGAGAGACTATTTTAAGGATTCCGCAGAATTTCTTCGCGTACAACAATGGAGTGTCTGCCACGGCTATGGATTTGCAATTTGAATCGACGCCGGAAGGAAAGTTCATTACATATGCACGCGATTTTCAAATAATAAATGGCGGACAAACAACGGCTTCGCTATCCAATGCAAGACATAAAGATGCTGCAGATTTAAATCAGATATATGTCCAAATGAAGTTGACGGAAGTTGACAATGATGCGGATAAATCCAGCGAGTTGATACGCAACATTTCGCGTTCCTCAAACAGTCAAAATAAAGTAAGTGACGCTGACTTTTTTGCAACTCACCCGTTTCATGTTCGTATGGAGCAGATATCGCGCCGCATTTTTGCTCCGGCATCCGGGGGCGCTCAATATGAAACTAAATGGTTTTATGAGAGAGCCAGGGGGCAATATTTGCAGGCACAAATGCGCATGACAAAATCTCAAAAAGACAAGTTTGCCGCTCAGAATCCCAAGAATCACGTAATAACAAAAACAGATCTTGCAAAGTACCGTATTTCGTGGATGGGCGGTCCTCAATCCGTCAGCAAAGGCGCACAAACCAACTTTATGAAGTTTGCCGAGTTGATAGATGAAGCTTGGACAAAGTCGGACGCGCAGTTTAACGATAAGTATTTTAAAGATACGGTATCGTTGGCGATATTATTTAAGCATACCGAATGGGTTGTATCACATCAGCCATGGTTCGAACAAGGATATCGAGCCAATATTGTTACTTATTCCATTGCACTTTTGCATCGCCTTATTAAACAACAATACCCGGATATGGATCTTGACCTCCAGCTTATTTGGACTCGACAGCAAGTTCCTGATATCGTAACAAATGAGTTGGTTAGGATAACCAAATATGTTTTTGATAGAATTACAGATCCTTCGCGCGGAACAATTAACGTTACTCAGTGGTGTAAAAGAGATGCGTGCTGGGAAGATGTGAAAAAATGTCAACTCAAATTATCATCCGATATTGAGGGCGTTCTTATTGGAAAAGAAGAAACGAAAACTGCGGAAAAAGACGCCAAGCGAGATCAAAAACTATTCTCTGACGTAGAAGCTCAAGCAAAAGTGTTAGAGCTTGGGGCAGAATATTGGACTAAGGTTAATGAATTTGTTTTGACCAAAAAAGTGGCATTTTCGCCTGATCAAATGAAAGCGATGAAATATGCTATGAGAATTCCGACGCAGTTCCCGAGCGCGTACCAAAGCATTCAACTCCTCGCACTTCTTGAAGAAGCAAAAGCGAATGGGTTTAAGTTGTAAGGAGTAATAAATGAGCAAGTATTCTGTTGTTGATCTTTTTGCCGGAGCAGGTGGTCTAAGTTTAGGCTTTGTTCAAACGGGAAAATACGATATTAAAGTTGCGTTTGAAAACAATCCTGACATGCAGGCCACCTACAAAAAGAATCATCCCAATGTTGAGGTCTTGGGTGATGTGTGCAAAGCCAATTATCAAGACATAATGAAGAAATATGGTAAAATTGATGTTGTAATTGGCGGTCCTCCGTGTCAAGGTTTTTCAAACGCTAATCGGCAAAAAAATCATGCCATCAGCCAGAATAATATGTTGGTTAAGCAGTATGTCCGGGCCATATTGGAGCTTCAACCCCAGGCTTTCATTATGGAAAACGTTAGTATGCTGAAATCCGAAGTTCACCGCTTTTATTTGGCACAAGAGGATACGGAATATCTGAAAAAGTATAAAATTCCAACAAAGCAAACCAAATTACATTTGCTGGACAAAAGCTTTTTTTACGACGATGTTCTCAATGTTATTAAATCCAAAGAAGAGATTGCCAAAAGGCTGTGGCCCGAAAAATTATATGCCGAAATCAATGTAATTTATAAAACTGCAAAGAATGAAAAGAAACTCCCAAATTGCCTTAATAAACACAAAAAAGCATTGTTAAGCATATTCGAAGGTCATTGCTTCAATGATGATTGCATTGCCAAAAAGGACAAAATTGCATTTGAGGCAATAAAGGGATATTATGAAGGTAACACAGACATCTTAGAGCTAAAATCGTTAATTGCCCCTGCGATTATGTATCAGCGTATGCTTGGCGTTGCTTTGGAACTAATTGAAAACCATCTGGTTATCGACAAATATTTGGTAGATGATGGCCTTGATGTGGAAATTCGTTCTTTTGCCGTTTTAGACTATATCAAAGCAATATTGAAGTCTCCAGAGAATGGTTATATAATAGATGACAGCGTTCTATGCGCAGCCGACTATGGCGCTCCTCAAAAGCGCAAAAGATTTGTGATTATGGGAGTAAAGTCTTCAATTGCAAAAAAAGTGGGGCTTCCAAAAGGTCATTTTGACGCGGATGAATACAGGACTGTTCATGATGCAATAAGTGATCTCGAAGACGTATCGCCAATTTTTGACGTAAAGCAAGATAACGGTATACAATTACAAGCCAAAATCACCGGCGAATTAGCGACACAATTACGAGATGCCCCGGTTTTGTATAACCATATTATTACTGCAACTACTCCTACAGCAATGGAACGCTTTAAAGCAATTCATCAAGGTCAAAATTTCCACTCTCTTGCCGAAAATCTAAAAATAAACACATATACAGATGCGTCAAGAACACAGAACACAATCTACTTGCGCTTGAATTATTCAGAACCAAGCGGGACTGTTGTAAATGTACGTAAATCTATGTGGATTCATCCGATATTTGACAGAGCCATAAGTGTTCGAGAAGCTGCACGTTTGCAAACTTTCCCTGATAGTTTTGTTTTTTGTGGATCGAAGGATAAACAGTATCAACAGGTCGGGAATGCCGTTCCGCCGATTTTGGCCAAAAGTATTGCACAAAAGCTGGCATCCATTCTTTCAAAAACCGGGAAGGAAACGATATAATGGAGAAAGATACAAAGTATTCGGACTTAGAAAACACTCTAAAAGCTGTTGGTAAATCAGTTTTTGTCAAATTTTATTATGATTTTAAAGATACCTCAATTTCTACAGATGAGTTAGCAGAAAAAATATATCGGGAGAATCCCCGTGCGAAGTCGGTACAACAACGGTTTCGCATTCCTCGTGCAAGACACATCTTTTTCGAAAAGAAACAGATTGAAGCATTAGAAATCGTTATTTCAAGCTTACGTGTAGATGATGAATATCGTAAATTGGCAAAAGATATATTACTGCAAGAGCAACAAGTATCAATGCTTGAAAACGAAAAAGCAGAAGAGAATACGATACTGAAGGACGTAAATCGTACAATTACATATGGCGACGAGGGAATAATCGAATCATACGATAATTCACCTAAAAGCCCCAAATCCTCGGTGTGCTCAATGCGTGAAATCTATCCAAGAGACAAACAAGTGGCTGTAAATGCGCTTCGCATGGCCCAATATCTTTGCGAGGTCGACCCGAATCATCATGTTTTTAGACGAAAAAATGCAAATACAACGTATACAGAACCTCACCACTTAGTTCCACTGTCAGCACAACGTGATTTTCCAAATATAAGCCTTGATAGAGAACAAAATGTGGTTTCTTTGTGCAGTAATTGTCATAATCACCTTCATTATGGTGCAGATATTGATGAGATACTAAGACCATTGTTTGAGGCTCGAAAAGAATTGTTAAAGGAAATCGGCATTGTGATAACTTTCGAACAACTAAAAAAATATTATTGAGGACACATGTTGAGTTTGTTTTGTATTGTTGCTTTCAAAAGACGAGTAAAGGATGGGCAAGTTTCATGAACCGTTACACTTTTTCAACCCAGTCAGGTAAAGCATATTATTGTAATTCCATCCCCGGTTTTATCAATGATCAATCCGAGTCGATTGTTGGGCAACTGGTAAAACACTCTTTTGAAATCAATAAAGAACAGTCGGATGCCTGGGAAAATCAGATTTCCGAATTGCAACGTTGTTTGGAAGAATGCGAGATGGAAGGCGATATCATTTTTGAGTATGATATCGTTCGTCTCGGAAAGCGTATCGACGTTATTATGCTTATCCGCCACATGGTTTTCTCTCTGGAATTTAAGAACGGAAAGAATGTATACACGGCTCAGGATGCACAGCAGGCCGAAGACTATGCGTTGGATATCAAGAACTTCCACAAAGAGTCTGAAAACTTGTATGTTTGTCCGATACTTGTGGTTACGGAGGCCGAGAAGTACAAAAAGCCTCAAGAAATCAATTGCTATGAAGACAAACAAGTGTATTTACAGCGTGAAAACATGGATAGTTTAATCCCGAAAGTCAGTACAATTGTTGACAAATACGGGACAGACGAAGTGATTGATTTTGAAAAATGGTTCAACTCGCCTTATTATCCCACACCTACCATTATCGCTGCGGCGGTTGAAGCATACCGTAGCCATAATTTGAGTGATATTGCGCAGTCCGAGGCAGGGCAGGTCAATATTGACGCGTGCGAAAAAGAGTTAAATCAAATTATTGATTATGCTCAGAAAAACAGGAAGAAGTGCGTGTGCTTTGTAACAGGCGTCCCTGGTGCCGGTAAAACTCTTGTTGGATTGGATGTTGTTGCTAAGAATCTCAGCAAGGGTCAGAATAATCTTAGCGTCTATCTGTCCGGTAACGGTCCTCTTGTAGAGGTGCTACGTGAAGCTTTGAAACGTAGTGCAAAAGAGGCAAGACAATATAATCGAGAGACGGATACAGCCATTAACGCCTTGATTCAAAGTAGTTATGCCTTCAAAAAAGATAACGTTAAACATCACAATCCTACACCGGAAAACATTCTCATTTTCGATGAAGCACAGCGCGTGTGGAATCAGGAGAAAATGGCTCAAAAACACGATGATCCGGAAATGGCTGTAAGTGAGCCGCACCTTTTGTATAGTATCATGGACCGTCATCAAGATTGGGCTGTCATGGTGTGCCTTGTTGGCCTCGGACAAGATATTTATGACGGTGAAGTTGGTATCAATGAGTGGTTCCGTTGTGGAATTGAGGACTATCCCAATTGGGAAATGTTCTATTCGAATGACATTTTTAGTCAAACGGAAGACAAAGACATTGACGTAAAGCGAATCAAGGGATGCGAACGGTGTCATGAGGTTCCGGCACTACACCTGAAGACATCGATCAGATCATTCCGCGCGGATAAGCAATGTCAATTTGTTGATGCGTTGCTGGATAACAAACCAGAAAATGCAAAGTCTGTCTTACAAGAAATCGCCTCTAAGTATCCCGTTTACATAACCAGAGATTTTGAAAAAGCGAAAGTATGGGTGAAGAATCAGGTGCGCGGTTCGCAACGTTGCGGCGTATTGGCATGTAGCAGTGCACAGCGTTTAAAGCCGGAAGGCATTTATGTGCCCACAGATATTGATGTTAAGAACTGGTTTTTGGCACCAACGGATGACTTGCGTTCTTCCAATATGCTTGAAATCGTAGCCAGCGAGTTCAAAGTGCAAGGCCTGGAAATTGATTGGTCCATTGTTTGCTGGGATGCCGATCTGCGCAGAAATCAATCCGGTAAAGGATGGGATCATTATTCTTTCCGTGGGACCAAATGGATGCATAGAAATAAGGCAGAGCAACAGAGATATCTGGTCAACTCTTATCGAGTTCTTCTCACCCGTGCCCGCCAGGGAATGGTTCTGTTTGTCCCCAAGGGTGTGGATCCAGAAGAGGATCCGACGAGAGATTCAGGGTTCTACGATTTAATATTTGAATATTTGCGTTCGTGTGGAATGCAAACTTTATAATTATTTTTGGGGATAAGGGAATGTTATGATTTTTTTTTCAGCTAATCAAAGATTATTAACGGGATATTCTTATATTGACTTGTTTTGCGGAATCGGAGGTTTTCATCTCGCATTATCTTCATTAGGTGCGAAATGCGTTTTTGCCTCGGATATAAATGAAAAAGCGTGTCAAGTTTACGAAAGTAATTTTTCTTTGAAACCGGGCGGAGATATTACAAAAATTAAATGTAAGGATATTCCTTCGCATGATATTTTGTGTGCCGGTTTTCCGTGTCAGCCATTCAGTATATCTGGTAACAAAAAAGGATTTGATGACAAAAACGGGAAACTGTTTTTTGAAATTATTCGTATTGCCCGTTATCATAAACCAAAACTCATTTTCTTGGAAAATGTCAGGAATTTGGAGGTCCATGACAGTGGCAAAACGCTTATTACAATAAAACAACAATTGAACTCAATAGGATACTATGTTTATGTATCGGTATTAAATGCTTCTGACTATGGCATTCCCCAGGCAAGGAAACGTTTGTATATTGTCGCCTTTAGAAAAAACCTAAAAGTCAAAGCGTTTGATTTCCCGCAAAAAAAGAAAAGTTTAATTTGTTTAGAGGATATTCTTGAGACGCAAGTCGCTCAAAAATACTATTTAACACGCGATGACATAACAATCAACGAAAATGTTGCAGAAAAACGTTCTTGCCAATTAATAAGGATCGGAGCAATAGGACCAGGAAGACAAGGTGAACGCATTTATTCAATAAAAGGGCAAGCTACAACTTTGTCTTCTCAGGGTGGAGGACCTGGTGGTAAAACAGGAATATATCGAATCAATCAGAAGTATAGAGTATTGACGCCTCGCGAATGTGCTCGAGCAATGGGATTTCCGGATACGTTTTCTTTGTGTGGATCTGATTATGATGCCTATACTCAGTTTGGAAATAGTGTGGTTGTAAATGTTATTCAAGAAATAGCATATCAAGCTGCGACTCATTTAATAAAGGAGCATTAATTATGGATAGATTAGATGTCTTAAAATTTCAGGTTGCATTTGGTGCCGTACGGCATTTTGGACGCAATTTATATTCAACAAATCCTCCAGCGATTGCCGAGTTAGTAGCAAATGCTTGGGATGCTTATGCAAAAGAATGCCGTATTTACATTAAAAACAACGCTATGTTATTAGTTGACACTGGTATTGGCATGACAGACGATGAGTTTCAAAACAGATATGCTACGTCAGGAAACGAAAAGAACACAAATATCAGACGACCGGACGATATGAAAGAACGTCCATATATGGGAAAGAAGGGAATAGGTAAATTTTCTGCATTTAGTTTGGCAGATCAATATGAATTGTTTACTAAAAGTAGTGAAGACAAAAAATGGAAGCACATTAAACTTGAACAGGATATTTTATGCACCACCGTCCCAACATATGATGTTCCTATTACCCACGTTGATGATCTTAGCGAAATCATGAAATTATTTGGCGTTGAAGATATCAGTATTAACACCGGGACTCTGATATATTTACCTAAGTTAAAACGAGTTGCAACGACAAATACGGTCTCTGCACTGGAAAAGCTTTTGTCCCATAGGTTTTCTATTACTACAATAATGAACGATGGACATTTCGACGTCTCTATTTATTATGAGGACAAGATAATAAACATCGATCTTAAAAAGCATTTCTATTACAATGACATAGAATATTTGCACTATTTTGGCTACACAGAAGAAGAAATTAAGAAGACATTCCCTGGTTTGGATGGCGAACATTTAGTCCACGAGGATGGTTTTTCTTCTCCTGCAAAAGGGTGGATTGGTAGTGTTTCACTTCCATCTACATTGGAGGTTGATGACACAACGGCACTTAAAGGTATATGTATTTATATCAACGGAAAACTTGTAGATGAAGATATTCTAAAAAGCGTAAAAAAAGATCGCATGTCAGATACATATACAATTGGTGAAATTGACGCAGACTACCTTGGTCAGTTGCCCGATGATGTAGTATTAAGTAGCCGCGAAGGTCTGTTTTTAGATAATGATAGCGTATCAGAAATAAAAAGCTATTTGGAGGGTATAAGGAAGAATCTTGTTGCAAATTGGGATGAGATGCGTAAAAACCGCCCAATCGATAAGAAAGATTATCTCCAGGTTTTAGTGTCGCACCCTGAAAATAAGAAGTTATATGAAAAGTTAAAGCCTGCTTCAAAAGAAAGATTTGATAGATATGCACAAAAAATATTTGATAGACCTAAATCCGAAGAAGACAGTAGTCTCGAAAAACTCAACAATTTACTGTTTTCAGCATTGTTACAGATAGTAAATAATGAAGATATTCAAGAACTAATTACGCAGTCAAAAATAAATGAAGAAGTCGTTTTAAAATGTTTTAGCGAAATATTCGATTTATCAGAAATAAACCATGCATTGAGATTGCGCGACGGGGTAAGAAGCAATCTTGCAGTTATTGGCGAATTAGAAAAATATGTTGAATCTGGTGAGGTCGAAAAAGTTTTTGAAAAGCATCTTGCAAAAAATCCATGGCTTATTGAACCTACTTGGATGACAAAAGGAAGGAGTGTCCATACCCAAAACTATTATACTTTACTCAATATTGATAATGGTGACACACAAAAATTATACACTGATATCATTGTTGAGGTTACCGATGAATTATATCCTGTTGTTGTTGAAATCAAACGTGAAAAAGCAACAGCGTATTCAACACCAAGTGTTAATGATATTTGCACACAAATATACAATTATCAAAAAGCCATTGCTGAAGATATTTCAAAACAAGGAACCCGTGTTCAGGCAAATGAAATTAAGGCATATTTTATTTGCGGAACGGAAGCCTTTAATAAATTGGATTCTAATGATAGGGACAAATTAAAACAAAACGGAATCGAACTAAGATCATATGACGAATTGATTCGAACTTCTAAGAGGATCTTTGAAGTGAATTTTGGGGAAGATTTGGAATTTTAAATAAAGAATGTTTTTTATCCTAAAAGGGGAGATATTATGGCACTGATCAAATGCCCGGAATGCGGAAAAGAAATATCGGATAAAGCATCACGATGCCCGCATTGCGGTCTGCCGCAGGCATACTTTGCTTCCGTGATTGAGAAAAATGATAACCCCGGTATTGATTACAAAAACCTTGGAAACGTTCTGATTTCCTTTGACCGGGATTACTGCGAGCAATTCGGTGCCGATCACTATATCTCTCACAGAGACGCGGAGCAGTTGCACCATACATATGGTACGTATTATGAAACGCTGAAAAACAAAATGATTTTTCAGTACGTCTGCAACAATGCCGCGACCTTTCGGATTGATGTTGAGTCACTGAAATCTTTTTTGCGTAAGATGCACACGCTTGACGGCGATATTACCACGCACAACACCAATTATGTGGATAATACTCTCGTCCGGGAAAAAGAGTATTTCGATAATATCCTCAAGGATATTGATCCGAAAATCAAGCTGGACGATGAACAGCGCCGTGCGGTCATTACGGATGATGATTACTGTCTTCTCGTTGCCGGTGCCGGAGCGGGCAAGACAACCACGATGGCGGCAAAGGTGAAATACCTCGTAGAAAAGAAAGGGGTTCAGCCGGAAGAAATCATCGTCATTTCTTATACAAACAAGGCAATCGGTGAACTTCGCGAGCGAATCAATAAGGGGTTGAAAATCCCCGCAAAGGTCTGCACGTTCCACGCGTTCGCATTTGAAATCGTCAAACGCTTTTCCGTGGAACCGCCGGAAATCAATTTTTCCTCGTATCAAATTATTTTCGATATGCTCGAAAAAGCGATTTTTGACAACAAGCCGTTGATGCGGAATCTGGTCTTGTTTCTCGGTTACTATTTTGATCTGACTGAGGATGTCTTCAAGTTTGACAATCTGAACCAATACCACCTATACAAAGCAGCGCAGGATTATGAAACGCTCAAAAGCGGGCTCGGGGAGTATGTTCGCAAAGTCGAGCAACAACGCTCCAAGCGCGTCAAAACCATTACCGGCGAATATCTGCGTTCCGTGCAGGAAGTACAGATTGCCAATTTCCTGTACCTCAACGGGCTGGATTACGAATACGAAAAGGTATATCCTTTTGAGTCGCCGTCCAAAAACAAAAAATATACTCCCGATTTTTGCATCACACAGGGGGAGCACACGGCTTGGCTCGAACACTACGCACTAACCGAGAGCGGATACAGTAACGTGTTTACTCCGCAACAGATTGCCAAGTATAAAAAAGCCATTTCGGACAAGCGTGCATTACATTCTGCACACAAAACAACGTTGATCGAAACATGGTCGTTTTACAGTGACCGCCGACCGCTGATGGATCACTTGCGCGAAACGCTTGAAAAAGAAGGCTTCGTGCTGAAACCGCGCGACTTGACCGAGGTTTACAAAAAGATCACAGAAACCGGAAAAGATAAGTACATCTATAAACTCATCTACTTTATGATGAACTTTATCGAGCAGTACAAAACAACCGGCTACGACGAGGGCGGCTTTGACATTCTACGGAAAAAGACTGATAATCCGCGTACCCTTCTGTTCTTGGATATCGCGGAGCAAGTGTATCATCACTATCAGGAAACGCTGAAGCAAAACAATCAGATCGACTTTGCCGATATGATCAACGACGCGCATTTCTATTTACAGGAAATTGAGCGTCAGCATATCGAACTGCCGTATAAGTATATCATCATCGATGAGTTTCAGGATATTGCCCGTCAACGCTTCAATCTGACCAAACGCCTTTCCGAAATTACCAAAGCAAAGGTCGTCGCGGTCGGAGATGACTGGCAATCGATCTACGCATTCTCCGGCTCAGACATTACGCTGTTCACCCGTTTCCTCGAATTGATGGGCGCCGGGACCGAATTGAAGATCACGCATACATATCGTAATTCCCAGGAACTGATTGATATTGCCGGCGGATTTGTGCAGAAAAATTCGTCGCAGATACGGAAGCAACTCATTTCGCCGAAGCACCTCGAAAATCCGATCGTGATCGAACCATTTGACGATAGCGTCAAGCCGATGAAAGCGCTTGCGGAATTGCTTGAGAACGTCATCGGGAAGATCGTCGGAGAATTCGGCGAAAAATCGTCTATTTTGCTGATCGGTCGTTATAACTACGATATGTACAAGCTCTACAATACCGGTGCGTTCAGTGAAATGCCGAATAACAGGGTGGTAAGCAAGAAATATCCGAACGCCAATATCACGTTCATGACCGCACATAGTTCCAAAGGTCTCGGATACGATAACGTGATTCTCATCAATATGTTTGAGGGGAAATTCGGCTTCCCGTGCCAGATCGAGGACGACCCGATCATTAAACTTGTGACGTTCGAAGACAAGAGTATGCCTTTTGCGGAAGAGCGCCGACTCTTCTACGTTGCCATGACGCGAACCAAGAACCGCGTCTACATCGCCACACCGAAAAACAAACCGTCGCGTTTCCTTGTGGAATTGATTAGGGATTACCACTTACCCCATGATGAGAATATCAATATGGACGTGGTGGATTTGTTCAATCTGCGTTGTCCAATCTGCGGTTTCCCATTGAAATACGAGTTCAATAAGAATTACGGGCTAAATCTTTGGATTTGTACCAATGACGCGGAAGTGTGCGATTTCATGACCAACGATAAGGTTCATAAGCACGATATCTTCAAATGTCCAAAATGTAAAGACGGATATATGATCGTAAAAATGAACCCGAAGAATGGTAATGTTTTTTACGGTTGCACCAATTATTTCAACGACAAACAAAAGTGTAATAACATGATTGCGTTGAGCAAAGATCCTGTTTGAACTTTTTGATAACTCTTCCGCTTTCCGCTGGACTTTCACTCATTTCTGTGATATCGTATCTCCTTGCAAAGGAGGTGCAGCATATGGCACAGATTACGATCGAAGAGTTCTTTTGGGGCAAGGCGTACGCCATACACGATAAGGCGAACATGGCGTATGCGAAGCGGTTATCGCAAGGCAAAATGAAAGACCCGTTGGCGGGGCTGATGATGGAGTACGTCCGTCAGACACTGATCGCGGCGGAACAAATGAAAAAGAACGGCGACTGTATTGCCGGGCACGAGCTCGGGGATGCGGTCGCCGTTTCGTTATCGGAGGGGCAGAATGGACAGAATTCTTGAAGAACTGTGGTACGGGAACATCGACCCAATGGAGGCGGTCGGCAGCGGCGGTCCGCAGTACAAGGAGCTGATGGAACTCATGGCGCGGAACCGGGAAAAGATCGCGGCAAAGCTCGACGAGGAGATGCAAGAGGTACTTGAGACTTACGACGATAATATCCGCGAGATGGACGCGATCGCCGAAAAGGAAGCATTCGCCTACGGATTCCGTCTCGGCGTCAAACTGGCGGTGGCGGGTCTCAGCGATGACGGAAAGAGCTGACCTTGCCGGGATCGGCAGACGGATCGCGGAGATCAGGCGCGAGGTGGGACTCACGCAGGAGCAGTTGGCGGAGCGCGCGGGAATATCCGTCGTCCACCTCTGCAACATCGAGCTCGGTAAGAAAACACCCGGGCTGACGGTGCTGATCCGAATTGCCGAAGCTCTCGAAGTGGCGACCGACTGGATCCTGCGGGCAAATACGCCGGGGACCTACGCCGTGGCAAACGAGAAGATCGGCGACCTTCTCGAAGACTGCACGAGTTCCGAAATGCAGGACTTTCTCCGCATTCTCGAAGATGTGAAAAGGGCGGTCCGGCGAAACTGAAAACAGAGCAAACCGAGGTATATCACGGTTTTTCGTCAGTTCCGAAAAGCCTTGCAATTTAAGGCTTCCCAAAGGTTACGCATATGTTTTCCCGAGGTTACGCATATATTTTGGTTTCGCCTACATTTTAGGACAAACCTCCCGGTTTCTCCCGTTTCGGGAGCAAAAATATGGAGGTAGAGGAACTATGCCTCCGTGCCAAAGAAAAGCCCGTATGGGCGGTTTTTGAGCCGAAAAACCCGCCTATGTACGTCCGAAATCCCGACTCCCCAGGTCACAAAAATTGATACGCAGTAAACAATGAAAAAAGTCCTCCGGGAAAATTTCAGGAAACCTCTTGACAAAACAAAAGTGCGGTGTTATAATAAATGTGCCAAATGGCTCAATAACGATCGAGAGGCATTTTATGAGAAGCAGAGACGATTCCTTGTTCGGAAAAATCGTAGATTACGTCAACGCCTATTTCGAGGAGAACGGACGCTCGCCGTC
>JAZLLY010000008.1:0-44943 GCA_045598385.1 Eubacteriales bacterium
AAAAAAACAATACAAAAATAAAAGGGAAGAGAACGTCCGTTCTTTTCCCTTTTTGCTTCCCGGAATCTAAAAAACCGCCCCGGAAATGTTCATCTGTTGTGAAAATAGGTGAACAAAAATACAATTTTATCATATCACGCGCGCGGAAAATTGTCAATAATAATTTTATTTTATGCTAATTCAAATATATTTTTAGAAAAATGCTTCCTTTCCGTCCTTTTTTTCGTTTATCTCGCGAAAAATGCCCGTTTTTGTTCACCTATTTTCACAATAAGTGGACAAAATAAGACGACGGCGAAAGCCAAAGGAGAAACGTATGTTTAAGAAAACCGCGATCAGACTCTTGCTGTTGACTTTGTCACTTCTGACGGTGCTTTTTGCATTTTCAGCGTGCGCAAACGTCGAATATGCGATCAACTTCGTCGTGGACGGAGAAGTCTACGATACCGTCAGGACGGGCGGCAACGAAATCATCCGTATGCCCGCCGATCCCGCCAAAGAGGGATATGACTTTGACGGTTGGTATCTCGATAATGACACCTGGCAAACGCCGTTTACGGCGAATTCGCTTCTCGAGGCACCGCTCTCGAAGAACATACAGGTGTATGCGAAATTTACCGAGGCACACGTGCACACGTACGGCGAGTGGGAAACCGTGACCGCCCCGACCTGCGGCAGTAAGGGACTGGAACACCGTCTCTGTGCCGCCTGCGGCGCGGAAGAAACCCGCGAGACGGAAAAAGCAGAACATAGTTTCGGCGAGTGGGAAACCGTGACCGCCCCGACCTGCGGCAGCAAGGGACTGGAGCACCGTCTCTGCGCCGCCTGCGGAGCGGAGGAAACCCGCGAGACCGAAATGCTTCCGCATACCTATGCCGATACGTGGACGTATAACGATACCGAGCATTGGCACGCCGCGACCTGCGAGCACACGGATCTTGTCGCCGACAAAGCGGAACATGAGTTCGTAAACGGCGTATGCGAGTGCGGCAAAAAAATCGTAACATCCGAAACGTATTATTTGCACCATATCGTCGTAACGGAAATCGGCACCGGGGTCAAAAGCGCGTATTATGTCGGCGAGAACAATTTACATATTGGCGATTTGCCCGAGGAATGGACAGTCATATCCTTGCGTGAAAACGGGATCGCCGAAGTATCCTTCGTTGACGCACCGGCGGACGGTGGCTGGACGAAGGTCACGACGCAAAACGGCGCGTATATATTTGAATACTGTTTCCGGAAAGACAAAAATCACGTTTTCGACCAAAAGGTTGTTGAGGACAGATATTTCAAGTCGGAAGCAACTTGTGTCGAAGGTGCGATCTACTATTATTCATGCGCTTGCGGAGAAAAAGGGACGGAGACTTTCGTCGTCGGATCCGGCACAGGGCATTCATTTTCCGCGTCGTGGATTTTTGACGAAACGTATCACTGGCACGCCGCGACCTGCGAGCACGCGGACGAAACGAGTGGCTTGTCTGCGCACGACTACGAAATCGTCGAAATAAAACCGACTTGCACGAAAGACGGATATTCCATCTATTCATGCAAGGAGTGCGGATATACGTATGTCGGAAGTAAAGTCGTCGCCGTCGGCCATTCGTTCGTAAAAACGAGTGAAGAAAAACCGACTTGTACGGAAGACGGATATATCGTGTACACCTGCGAGAGAGACGGTTGCTCATCGGTCAAAACCGAAATCACGTTGGCATTGGGACATAGCTTCGGCGGAGACAACGTTTGCGACAGATGCGGTTACTCACGAGAGATACACGAGCATACGTACGTGAAAGCCGTAACGGATCCGACTTGTTCGCAAATGGGATATACGACGTATACCTGCGATTGCGGCGACAGTTACAGAACGGACTACGTCGAACCGTCTGGACACAGCTGGGACGCGGGAGAAGAAACGGTAAAACACACCTGCACCGCGGACGGTGTCATAACGTACCGGTGTCTTGCCTGTGACGCGTTCTATACGGAAACTGTGATGGCCCGTCACGAGTGGGCGGAAACTGTCATAACGCTCGCGACGTGCACAACGAACGGCGTGCGCTCCAAAGAATGTTCCGTCTGTCACGAAACGGAAACGGAAGTCTATCCCGCTTCGCACGAATGGACTGCATCTCGGGTGATTAAAGAAGCCGGATGCGAGGAAGACGGAACGGCGGAATATGAGTGCTCTGTCTGCAAAACCACGAAGCAGGAAACGATAAAGAGGACGGGGCACACGTTCAGAGACGGCGTTTGTACGAAGTGCGGGAAGAAATATTCCGAAATCATTATAACGTCGGGCTCGTCGTTGATTTACGGAATGTATTTCAAACTGGAAGACGTGCAATCGAATTACGGTTCCGCCATCATCAACGAATACGGCGTCTTGTTGGACGTAAACGAAGGCGCGAAACTGGATAAAGTGGCGGTATATTTGACGCAGGACGGCACGATGTGGCGGAGAGCCATTGCTTGCACGGGCGAGAATATAACCTACGCGACCTACGTTCCCTACTTGTCTTATGACGACGAGATCTATTATACCGGATTGAATTCGCAGTGGATCAACACCTTCAGATTGAGCGAAGACGCAGACGGAATATGGAAATACAACGACTACGTGACGATAGGCGTCAATCTGCAGGATAAAGACGGAAATCTTTTGCTGTCGCTGTATGACATAGGTCAAGCGGGTACAAAAACGAGAGTCTTCACCGATTTGGATGAAATGAAGCAATGGCTTCTGGGAGAAGAACACGTCCATACGGTAGTTGAAGATCAGGAGATCCCCGCGACTTGTTATACGAACGGTATGACCGCGGGAAGCCATTGCTCTACGTGCGGAGAAGTATTGATTGCGAGGAGCATCATCCCCGCCGGGCATACTTATGCGTCGGATTGGGACTATGACGTAACGTATCACTGGCACGCCGCGACCTGCGAGCACACGGATCTTGTCGCCGACAAAGCGGAACATACTCTCGGCACGGATGGTATTTGCACCGTCTGCGGCTATGATTTCTCGACCTCTTTCGGGTTTACCTTTGAGAAGATCGACGGAAAAGACGAATACCGTGTCGTCGGCTTTACTACCGCTGCGACGCAAGCCGTCATTCCCGCGGAATACAACGGACTTCCCGTCACGGCCATCGGCGATTATGCGTTCTATGAATGTTTCGGTCTGACGAGCGTCACGATCCCGTCGAGTGTCACGACCATCGGCGAAGGTGCGTTCGGCTATTGCACGAGCCTCTTGAGCATCACGATCCCGTCGAGCGTCACGAGCATCGGCATGGGGATATTCGCCTGTTGTACGAATCTGACGAGTATCACAGTGGACGAAAGCAATCCCGTTTATCACAGTGCCTCGAATTGTATCATCGAAACCGCAAGCAAGACGCTGATTGCCGGATGCGGGAGTAGTATCATTCCTGCCGACGGTAGCGTTACGAGCATTGGCGGAGGTGCGTTCGCCGGTTGCTCGATCACGAGTATCACGATCCCGGAGGGGGTCACGAGTATCGGCTACGCTGCTTTTGTATCCACAACTCTGACAAGCATCACGATCCCGTCGAGTGTCGTGACCATCGGCGAATGTGCGCTTGGCTATTGCGAAAGACTGACGAGTATCACGGTGGATAAAAACAATCTCGTGTATCACAGTGCCGGGAATTGCCTCATTGAAACCGCCACCAAAACACTGATTCTTGGTTGTCAGAGTAGTATCATTCCGGACGACGGCAGCGTCACGAGCATCGGCGATTATGCGTTCTGGGGTTGCTCGAGCCTGACGAGCGTTACGATTCCGTCGAGCGTCACGAGCATCGGCAGTTCTGCGTTCTATGAATGCTCGAGCTTAACAAGCGTTACATTTGCCGAAAACAGCAAGTGCACAACTATCGGCGATTATGCGTTCGAGGATTGCTCGAGCCTGACCAGCATCACGATCCCGTCGAGCGTCACGAGCATCGGCTTTGGTGCGTTCTGGGGTTGCTCGAACCTGACGAGCGTCACGATCCCGTCGAGTGTCACGACTATTGGCGATTATGCGTTCACCGGTTGCTCTAACCTGGCGAGCGTTACGTTTGCTAAAAATAGTCATTGCTGGTGGATAGGCGATTGGGCGTTCTATAATTGCTCGAACCTGACGAGCATCACGATTTCTTCGAGCGTCACGACCATCGGCTATGGTGCGTTCTATAATTGCTCGAGCCTGACGAGCGTCACGATTCCGTCGAGTGTCACGAGCATCGACGACTGTGTGTTCTACGGTTGCTCGAATCTGACCATTTACTGTGAAGCCGCGACGAAGCCGAGCGGATGGGCTTACTATTGGAATCCGTCGAACTGCCCCGTTGTCTGGGGCTATCAGGCACCGACCGAGCCCGAGCAGGGCAGAGACAGTGCCGCACCCGTGATCTCCGGCAACAAAGTCACCTTCGGCTCTTATCCGCAGAGCGAGGTGACGGACGCCACGCTGGTCGCCACGCTGAACGCGTCGGCAGGCACCGTCAAAGGGCAGAAACCGACGGCAAGCAACGCCAACGGCTGGACGAGTTACGAGTATTATATCAGCGGCTCAAACGCTACTGCCTTCATGTGGTATATCGATATCACGCAGGGCGGCGAAAAATACCGCGGCGTTTATTTCACGAGTTACCGCCCGTATTATACGACGTACAGCACTTCCGCCGGTAATTCCTATCAGGACGACAACGGCTATACGACGGGAACGGTCTATTGGTTCCGCTACGATCCTCTGACCTGGACGATCCTTTCGCAGTCGGATGGAAAAGCCCTGATCCTCTGTGATTATATCATCGACAGTCAGGCATATCAGAATGAGTATGAGTATAAGAATGGTTATTATTATATCAAAGGAACCGATACTTATGCCAACAATTATGCCCAGAGCACGATCCGTCAGTGGCTCAACGATGAATTTCTGCACACCGCCTTTACGACGGAAGAGATCGAAGCGTACATCCTGACCACGACGGTGGATAACAGCGCACGAAGCACGAACCCGAACAGTAACGCAACGCAGTGGAACAGCGGCACGAACTCTTACGCTTGTGAAAATACACAAGACAAGATATTCCTCCTCTCGGAGCAGGAAGTGACGAATAGCGCGTACGGCTTCAGCAGCAGTTATTCGGCATCCGATACCGCCCGCCGTAAACAAAATACGGACTATGCGAAAGTTCAGGGAGCATATACGAGTACGGGCACAAGCTACGCGGGCAACGGCTGGTGGTGGCTGCGTTCTCCGTATTATTACAATTCTTACTACGCGCGCGACGTCTACTTCGACGGCAATGTCTATAACGGCAACTTCAACGTCGGCAGCACGATTAGAGGCGTCGTGCCCGCTTTGCAAATTTCGGTCGGGTATCAGGCACCGACCGAGCCCGAACCGACCGAGCCAGAGAGAGAAAGCGCCGAGCCCGTGATCTCCGGCAACAAAGTCACCTTCGGCTCTTATCCGCAGACTGAAGTGACGGACGCCACGCTTGTCGCTACGCTGAACGCGGCGGCAGGCACCGTCAAAGGGCAGAAACCGTCGGCACGCCACGCCCTCGGCTGGACGAGTTACGAGTATTATATCAGCGGCTCAAACGCTACTGCCTTCATGTGGTATATCGATATCACGCAGGGCGGCGAAAAATACCGCGGCGTCTATTTCACGAGCTACCGCCCATATTGGACGGATGACAGCAGCTCCGCATCAAATTCCTATCAGGACAACAACGGCTATACGACGGGAACGGTCTATTGGTTCCGCTATGATCCTCTGACCTGGACGATCCTTTCGCAGGCGGACGGAAAAGCCCTGATTCTCTGTGACTATATCATCGACAGTCAGGCATATCAGAACGAGTATGAGTATAAGAACGGCGCTTATTATATCAAAGGAACCGATACTTATTTCAACAATTATGCACAGAGCATGATCCGTCAGTGGCTCAACGATGAATTCTTGCACACCGCCTTTACAACGGAAGAGATCGAAGAATACATCCTGACCACGACGGTGGATAACAGCGCACGAAGCACGAACCCGAACAGTAACGCGACGCAGTTGAACAGCGGCGTGAACAATTATGCTTGTGAAAATACACAAGACAAGATCTTCCTCCTTTCGGAGCAGGAAGTGACGAACAGTGCTTACGGCTTCAGCAGTGATTATTTGGCATACGATACCGCCCGCCGTAAACAAAATACGGACTATGCAAAAGTTCAGGGAGCAAGTACAAATACGAGCACAGACTACGCGGGCAACGGCACGTGGTGGCTGCGTTCTCCGACTTATTACTATTCTAACTACGCGCTCGGCGTCAACTACGACGGCAATGCCAATTCCGGCAGCCGCGTCAGCTACACGCCTAGAGGCGTCGTGCCCGCTTTGCAAATTTCGGTCGGGTAACCGACCTGCTCCAAAGGGGAGCAAAACCGAAAAGTCAAGCAAAGGCAAAAGGAGAGCAAAACCGAAATTTGCAACTCGGCACGGTGATGCCACGCAGAGCGCGGATGCCATACCGGACTTCATACCGCCTTGCGACGGATGCCATACCGGATTCCATGCCGCACTTTGTGCGGATTCCATGCTACGCTTCTCGTAGATTCCATATCGCGCGAAGCGCGGATTTTATACCGGAGGAGTTATTCGGACAAACGAAAAGAGCGTGATTTTCACGCTCTTTTTTGTATGGGTTGGCTTTTCCGCTCGATTTGGAAAATGCGGTTTTCAAAAACGGATCAACTAATAGTTATTAGTTATGATTTGCGCGCGGCGCACAGTTATGATGCTCGCAATGCTCGCAGTTATGATTTGCGCGTAGCGCAAAGTTATGAGATGCGTTCCACGCACGGGAACCCCCAAAACACGGCAAGCTCGCTTCGGGGAACCCCTACCCACGCCCGCAGGCACATCACTCGCCATAGGCGTACATCACGCACGAAGTGCACATCACGTTTCGCGCAGTGAAACGCATCGTTCGCCGCAGGCGGCGGGAAACGCATCGTTCGCCGCTTGCTGCGGCGAGGCACAGTTAAGATTTGCGCGTAGGGCAAAGTTATGATGCTCGCTACGCTCACAGTTATGATTTGCGGCTTTGCCGCAAAGTTATGAGATGCGTTTCGCAGAAACGCATCGTTCGCCGCGAGGCGGCGCTCACGGCGTGCGGCGCTCACGGCGCGCGGCGCTTGAACTGCTCGAGGATCGGGAGAAGATTTTGCTCCGCCTCCGGGGTGAGTTCGAGAAAAACGTCGGCGCACTCGGCACCGTCGATCCGGATACGGTAAAGCGTATCGGCAAAGAGGGTGGCGGCGAAAACGTATCTCGCCCTGCCCTTTTCGCGCTTTTTCTTCGCGCGGTCGGCGGGGACCGTTTTTTCGATCTTCGTGACGTCGTAGAGGGAGAAACGGCAAAGGGTGGTCGCGCGCTTTCCGATCAGACGGCGGACGGTGAAGATCGGCGCGTCGTCCTCGCCGCGCATCACGTCGTAGAGGAAGAGGGCGCTCACGTATTGCGTATAGAGCAGGACCGCGGTCGTCAGAAGCAGGAGGGCGAGGAATTGCAAAATGCCGCGATAGACCTCCATCTTCGTGGAGACGAAGAAGACCACCGCCGCGAGCAACGTGACGCCGCAGAAAAGACAGACGGCGTTTTTATTTTGCGGTTTGACCGTTACGGAATATTCGGGCATACTTTATTTCACTTTCACTTCCTTGAAATCGGGGGCGTTCTCGCCCGTCTCATAGATGAGGGCGTAGGAATACGGTTCTTCCTCCCCCTCAAAAAGCGTTTCGACGCGGATCCACACGGGGCGCTCATCCTCGGAGAGCGGGACGCCGGAAAAGACGAGCTTTACGTACCGGTACATGAAAAACGAGGTTTCCTCACGGGTAACGACGCTTTCGTACTCGTTTCCGTTATCGTCGAGCAGACGGAACGAAAAGGCAGAGAGATCATCGCCCTCTTCCACTTCTTTTCCGTATTTTTCCGCGACGCGGGCAAACGCCGATTCGTTCATGCGCAGGGTGATCTGGATCTGTCCGGCGTCGGGACAGACGTAGAGATAGTCACAGAAAAAGCTGCCGAGGTCGTTGCTGTTCAGCGTATCGAGGTCGTTATCGTCGTAGGGAAAGCGCAGTTTTTGCGTATAAACTTTCCCGCCGTCGCCGAGCGCCGCCGCGACAGCATCGGTTTTGACGGGGGTTTTCATCGCTTTCGGGTAATGATCGAAGAGAAACAGGCGAAAAGCGAAGAACAGAAGAAAGGCGGCGAGAAGAACGCCGAGGACGAAGCGGATCACCCGCGTCTTTTTCTTCGGCGGGAGGGCTTCGTCGATATTGTTGTCGTCGCCGTAGCGTTCAAAATCTTCCATGGACACTCCGTTATTCGTAGATGGGGTATTTGTCGCAAAGGGCGATGACTTCTTTCGTGATCCGCTCTTTACTGTTTTCAAAATCGACGGCGACGTCCTTGATCCAGCCGGCGATGGTCTTCATATCTTCTTCTTTGAAGCCGCGGGTGGTGACGGCGGGGGTGCCGACGCGGATACCGCTCGTGACCGTGGGTTTCTCGGGATCGTTCGGGATCGCGTTTTTGTTGACGGTGATATGCACTTCGTCGAGGCGCGTCTCCATCTCTTTTCCGGTCACGCCGAATGGGCGCAGGTCGATCAGCATCAGATGGTTGTCGGTGTCGCCCGCCACGATGCGGAAGCCGGCTTCCTTGAGGGCTTCACAGAGGGCTTTCGCGTTCTTGACGATCTGCATCTGGTACTCACAAAACTCGGGCTTGAGCGCCTCACCGAGCGCGACGGCTTTCGCCGCGATGATATGCTCGAGGGGGCCGCCCTGCGTACCGGGGAAAATGGCTTTATCAATGGCTTTTGCCAAGGATTCTTTACAAAGGATCAAGCCGCCGCGCGGTCCGCGCAGCGTTTTATGCGTGGTCGTCGTGACGACGTCGGCGTAGGGAACGGGCGAGGGGTGAAGTCCCGCCGCGACAAGTCCCGCGATGTGCGCCATATCGACCATGAGATAAGCGCCGACTTCATCGGCGATCTTACGCATTTGTGCAAAATCAATGGTGCGGGAATAAGCGCTGGCGCCGGCGATGATGAGTTTCGGGCGGCACTCCTTGGCTTTTTCGAGGATGTCGGTATAGTCGAGCATTTCGGTTTCGTCGGAGAGGCAATAGGGCACGACGTTGAAATATTTACCCGAGATATTGACGGGCGAACCGTGGGAAAGGTGCCCCCCGTGTGCAAGATTCAAGCCCATCACGGTATCGCCGGGCTGTAAAAGCGCGAAGAAAACCGCGAGGTTCGCCGACGCGCCGCTATGCGGCTGGACGTTCGCGTGCTCGGCGCCGAAGAGTTTTTTCGCCCTTTCTCTGGCGATATCCTCGACGATATCCACGTACTGACAACCGCCGTAATAGCGGTGCCCCGGGAAGCCCTCGGCATATTTATTGGTCAGGACGGTTCCCGCCGCGAGAAGCACGCCGGTGGAAACGATGTTTTCGGAAGCGATGAGTTCGACGTTGTGGCGCTGTCTTTCCAGTTCCTTTTGGCAAGCCGCCGCCACTTCTTCGTCGTAGTCCGAGAGTTTTTCAAAAAAGTTCATCTTGGTCTCCTTATTTTTTGCTTTGCGATCAGTTTTTATTACCGTGGATGGGAGCGGGGATAAAGCCGCCGCGCTTCACGAAGATCTCGGAAGAGGCGGGATTGACCGGCATGATCGGCGCCGTGCCGAGCAGTCCGCCGAACTCCACCGTGTCGCCGACCGTTTTGCCGGGGACGGGAATGACGCGGACGGCGGTCGTCTTGTTGTTGACCATTCCGATGGCGGCTTCGTCGGCGATCATCGCGCTGATCGTCGAAGCGGGGGTGTCGCCGGGGACGGCGACCATATCAATGCCGACCGAGCAGACGGCGGTCATCGCCTCTAATTTTTCGAGCGTAAGGGACCCCGCCTTTACCCCGGCGATCATTCCCTCATCCTCCGAAACGGGGATGAAAGCGCCGGACAGTCCGCCGACGCGGGAGGTCGCCATGACACCGCCTTTTTTGACGGCATCGTTCAGAAGCGCGAGCGCCGCCGTGGTGCCGTGGGTGCCGACCGTCTCGAGCCCCATGGACTCGAGGATCCTGCCGACGGAATCGCCGACGACGGGGGTCGGGGCGAGCGAAAGATCGACGATACCGAACTCGGCGTTCAGCCGTTTCGACGCTTCGGTCGCCATAAGCTGACCGACTCTCGTGATCTTGAACGCGGTCTTTTTTACCGTCTCCGCCACTTCGTTGAGGGGCAGATCTTCCCTGCCCTGCAAGGCGTGCCAGACGACGCCGGGACCGGAGACGCCGACGTTGATCATGCACTCTCCCTCTCCGACACCGTGAAACGCGCCCGCCATAAAGGGGTTGTCCTCGACGGCGTTACAGAACGCGACGAATTTCGCACAGCCGAAGCCGCCGCGATCCTTCGTCTTCTCTGCCGTTTCCCTGATGATCTCGCCGAGCAGGCGCACGGCGTTCATCTCGATGCCGGCTCTCGTGGAACCGACGTTGACCGAGGAACAGAGAAGATCGGTCTCGGTGAGTACTTCGGGAATACTGCGGATAAAGGACTCCTCGTAGGAGGTCATGCCTTTCTGGACGAGGGCGGAATAACCGCCGAGAAAGTTGATGCCGACGGCTTTCGCCGCGCGGTCGAGCGCTTTCGCGATCTTCATCTCCTCACCGGGAAAAGGCGCCGTGATCAGACTGACCGGGGTGACGGACACCCGCTTATTGACGACGGGGACGCCGTACTCGTTCGCGAGGTCTTCCCCGACTTTCACGAGGTTTTCGGCTCTTTTCGTGACGAGATCGTAAACCGCGTCCGCGGTGGCGGCGGCGGTGCCCCGCACGGCGGAAAACAGGGAAAGCCCCATCGTGATGGTGCGGACGTCAAAATGCTCCTTATCGACCATATTGACGGTTTCGAGAATATTCGACGTTTTCATCTTAAACCTCGTGCATGGCGTTGAAAATATCTTCGTGCTGAAGATGGATCAGAACCCCGATCTTCTCCCCAACCGCTTTGGCGGCGGCGGTGAGTTCGCCGAGGGGCAGATCGGCGTTTTCGGTATCGACGACCATGATCATCGTGAAGTTCCCCTGCATGATGGTCTGGCTGATATCCTCAATATTGATGCCGTGTTCCGCGAGGAACACGCTGACGCCGGCGATGATGCCGGGCTTATCTTTTCCGATGACGGTCAATACGGCTTTCATATATCCTCCAAAAATGCGAAAATCAAGTTAAAACAATCCGGAAATGACGCCGTCTTCCGACACGTCGATCTTTTCCGCCGCCGGCACCTTCGGGAGCCCCGGCATCGTCATGATGTCGCCGGTATAAACGACGACGAAGCCCGCACCCGCCGACACTTTCACGCGGCGGACGTGGAGCGTGAAGCCCTCGGGCGCGCCGAGCGCTTTCGGATCGTCGGAAAAGCTGTACTGCGTTTTGGCAAGGCAGACGGGCAGCGAACCGAAGCCGAGCGCGGTGAGTTTTTCGATCTCTTTCTGCGCGGCGGGTTCGATCGCGACGTCCTTCGCGCCGTAGATCTTCTTCGCGACTTTTTCGATCTTTTCGGCGAGCGGATCGGCGTCCCCGTAGGAGTATGTGAAGTCGCCGGTTTCCTCTTCAGAGAGGCGCACGACTTCCCTCGCGAGCGCGACGCCGCCCGCGCCGCCATCCGCCCATACGGTGGACAAAACGGTGTTGACGCCGAGATTCTTACATTCTTCCATCACTTTCGCGATCTCCGCGTCGGTGTCCGTCGGGAAACGGTTGAGCGCGACGACGCAGGGCAGGCGATAGACGTTTTTGATATTGGAGACGTGGCGAAGCAGGTTCGGCAATCCCGCGGAAAGCGCCGCGAGGTTCTCCCCCGCGAGTTCCGTCTTCGGGACGCCGCCGTGCATTTTCAGCGCTCTGACGGTGGCGACGACCACGACCGCGTCGGGCGTCAGTCCCGCCGCGCGGCACTTGATATCGAGAAATTTCTCGGCGCCGAGATCGGCTCCGAAGCCCGCCTCCGTCACGGTGTAATCCCCGAGTTTCATCGCCATTCTCGTGGCGAGGACGGAGTTACAGCCGTGGGCGATATTCGCAAAAGGTCCGCCGTGCACGAGCGCGGGCGTCCCCTCGAGTGTCTGGACAAGGTTCGGTTTCAGGGCGTCTTTGAGAAGCGCCGTCATGGCGCCTACCGCGTGCAGATCCGCCGCGGTGACGGGTTTTTCGTCGTAGGTATAGGCGACGACGATGCGGGACAGACGCGCCTTGAGATCCGAGACCGAGGATGCAAGGCAGAACACCGCCATGATCTCCGAGGCGACGGTGATGTCGTAGCCGTCCTCACGCGGGACGCCGTTCACCCTGCCGCCGAGGCCGTCGGTGACGAAGCGGAGCTGGCGGTCGTTCATATCGACGCAGCGGCGCCAGGTGATCCTGCGGGGATCGATCCCGAGGGCGTTGCCCTGATAAATATGGTTATCCAGCATGGCGGCGAGCAGATTGTTCGCGGCACCGATGGCGTGGAAGTCACCCGTGAAGTGGAGGTTGATGTCCTCCATCGGGACGACCTGCGCGTATCCGCCTCCGGCGGCACCGCCTTTGACACCGAAAACGGGGCCGAGCGACGGCTCGCGCAGGGCGACCGTGACGTTCTTCCCGATCTTCTGCAAGCCGTCGGCAAGCCCGATCGTCGTCGTGGTCTTTCCCTCCCCGGCGGGGGTGGGCGTCATCGCGGTGACGAGGATGAGTTTGCCGTCCTTACGCTTTTCGTCTTTCAGAAGCGAAAGGTCGATCTTCGCTTTGTATTTTCCGTAGGGTTCGAGGCAGTCGGCGGGGATGCCGGCTTTTGCCGCAATCTCGGTGATGGGTTTCATTTTCGTCTTCTGTGCTATTTCAATATCCGAAAGAATCGCCATAGGATGCTCCTTTTCGTTGATGATCCGCGGATTCGCCGTCCGGGTCGGGTGCGTTGAAAACGGAATCGCACCGACAGCCCGCCACGACATAATGATCGGTCAGTTTTATGTTTACGGTGAGAAGCGCGTCGGCAAGGGAACGCGTCGCTTTGATATCCTCTTCGGAGGGATCCGTCGTCCCGCCGGGATGATTGTGTGCGAGGATGACCGACGCCGCGCCGCTCTCCACGGCGGTCTCGAGACACAGGCGGCGGTCGATGCCGGAAGAATTGACGGTGCCGCTCGACACCTGCCGGACACCGATGGCGTTTTTATCCTTGTCAAACGTCATCATAAGAACCTGCTCGTCCTGCCTGCCGGCAAAACGAGAGGTGAAATACGCTTCGATCTCGGCTTTTGAGACGGGCTTTCCGAAAGGAAACGCCTCCGTCATCCGGCGGGAGGACAACGCCAGCGCCAGGCGGATGAAAAACGCGGGGATCTCCCCGACGCCGTCGGTGTCTTGCAAAGCACGGATATCCGCCGAGAAGACGCGCTCGGCGCTGCCGAAGCGGGAAATCAACCTTTCGGAAAGGGCGCTTCCGCCTGCAGGATCGGTGATCGGTGAGAAGAAATCGGAAAGAAACGCCGCTTCATCTATGAAGAGAGATTCTTCTTGCTCCGCCACGGGAAGCGCAGACAAAGGTTCATAAATCCCACCGCGTGGGTAACTTTCAATATAATTCATAAGTGCCGAAAAACCGTGCAATTCTCTGCGGAATGACGCAAGACTGATCGCTTTTTTGCCGACGACGAGAAAATGATCGGCTTCCCGGATACCGGCGAGAGACAGGGCATCCGCGAAAGAACGGTAACCCGCTCTGTCGCTCTCGGTCGGATAAAACGCGCCGTGCAGACGGTTGTGCGCCAGGATGACGGCGGAGGCGTGGTGATACAGCGCGCGTCGGACGCAGGACGTGGGATTGACGGCTCCGCTGGAAAAATCGGTTTCGTAAAGACGTTCGGCGGCGATCCCGCACATACGGTTATCGAGAAACAAGACATCAAGGACGGGCGTTTCGCTCCCTTTCATCCGGGAGATGAAAAACCGCGCCGCCTTTTCGCAGGTATCAAAGCACTCGAGGGAGGAACCGCGAAAGAAAAGCGCGTCCTTTCCCCGCTCGCCGACCGAAAGAAGAAAGGCGGCGGCACGCTCGCCGATCCCTTCCACCGAGGCAAGTGCCTCCTTTGATCCCGAAAACACGCCGTCGAGACTCCCGAACGTCGAGAGGAGGCGATGCGCCGGCGGGTTCGTATCGCGGTACGGCAAAACGAAATAAAGGAGCATTTCGAGCAGTTCGTAGGAATCGAAGACGTCCGCGCCGTGAAGCGCGAATTTATGTTTCATCCGTGCTCTGTGCCCTTGGTGGACGGTGTTCTCACCCATCGTCGGCTGCTCCTTTCGCGCGCTCAAATTAAAAGTATTTTAACATATTTATAAAAATAATGCAAGAGAAAAACAGATTTTCAAAGACAAAAAACAAAAAATTCGGTTATAGTTGACATCGGTCCCCTCTTCGGGATATAATATGCCCGAGGTGATAGAATGAAAGTGGAAGAACGGTTTTTGAAATACGTCGCGTTCCACACGAAAAGTGACGAGAAAAGCGGGACGCATCCGAGCAGCGAAAGGCAGCTTGCCCTCGCGGCATATCTCTCGGAGGAGCTGAAAGGACTCGGCATCGAAAACGTCACGGCAACAAAGAAGGGTTACGTTTACGCGAAGATCCCCGCCACGGCAGGTCTTGAAGACAAGCCGAAGCTCGGATTCATCGCACATCTCGACACGTCCCCCGACTTCCCGGGTGAAAACGTCGAAGTAACGACCGTTCGATCCTACGACGGTTTTGCGGTTTCTCTCGGAGATTCGGGACTTTCTCTCACTCCGGAGGCGTTCCCCCATCTTTCGGGATGGAAAGGCAGAACCCTCTTCGTTACGAACGGAAAAACCCTGCTCGGCGCCGACGACAAAGCCGGGATCGCCGAGATCGTGACGATGGCAGAACGACTCCTGACGGAGAAGATCCCGCACGGACCGATCCGCATCGCTTTTACGCCGGACGAGGAGATCGGCGAGGGCGCCGATTTCTTTGACCTCTCCCTTTTTGACGCCGACTTCGCCTATACGGCGGACGGCGACCTTGAGGGCGGGATCGAATACGAGAACTTCAACGCCGCGTCCGCCGTCTTTACGGTCAAGGGCGTGAACGTCCATCCCGGCTCCGCGAAAGATATTATGAAAAACGCCATTCTCATCGCGTCAGAGATCATTTCTTCGCTGCCGGAGAGCGAAACCCCTGCCAAAACCCACGCAAAAGAAGGTTTTTACCACGTTACGGATATCAGCGGCACGGTAGATAAAGCGGAAATCTCCCTGATCGTGCGGGATCACGACGCGGCGATCTTTGACGCGCGGCTCGCCTTTCTCTCCGATCTGCGGGAGAAAATGAACGCCGTTTACGGTCCCGGCACCGTCTCCCTTTCGGTCAGAGAACAGTACCGAAATATGAGAGAAAAAATCGAGCCGCACCGGCATCTGATCGACAACGCCAAAGAGGCGGCGCGCCGCTGCGGCGTCACGCCGTATGAAAAGCCCGTCCGTGGCGGTACCGACGGCGCACGCCTCTCCTTTATGGGGCTTCCCTGTCCGAATCTCGGCACCGGGGGCTTCGCCTTTCACGGTCCCTACGAGCATATCTCCCTCGAAGGCATGGAAAAATCCACCGATATTCTCCTCACCCTCGTACAACTTTACGCGAAATAAAAGTGAAGTGCCGAAAGCCCGACCGGGTTTTCGGCACTTTTACATAAACGTTTAAGTGTCCTATCATGTGCGGAGCGCAAGGGTGCCTACGGCACAGTTATGGTTTGCGTGAACGCAAAGTTATGGTGCGCTCTTGGCGCAGTTATGATTTGCGCGTAGCGCAAAGTTATGATGCTCGCTACGCTCACCGTTATGGTTTGCGGCTATGCCGCAAAGTTATGAGATGTGTTCAACACGGGAACCCCCAAAACTCGGCAAGCTCGCTTCGGGGAACCCCTATCCACGCCCGCAGGCACATCACTCGCCAAAGGCGAACATCACGCACGAAGTGCGCATCACGTTCCGCTTGCGGAACACATCGTTCGCCCGCGAAGCGGGCGGTGGTCCGACCGCTTTGCAAAAAGCGAGGCGGAATCGTCGAAAAGCGCCCCGCGAGCCGTATATACATACGGCAAGGGCGGTTTTCGGCGGTAGAAAAGGGGATCAAATAAAGAAGAAATCCGATAGGATTTCAACATCAGATATGGGGTAGCAATCCATAAAGCACAAAAAAAGGGGAAGAGGATATAAACACCCTCTCCCCTTTTCGGTCCGACCGCTTTTCACGTCCCACTTTGAAACAGGGAAAAGTGAGGCGGAAGCGTCGAAAAGCGCCCCGCGAGCCGTATATACATACGGCAAGGGCGATTTTCGGCGGTAGAAAAGGGGATCAAATAAAGAAGAAATCCGATAGGATTTCAACCATAGATATGGGGTATTATCCCACAAAGTGCAAAGCAAAAAGGGGAAAGGATTAAATGCCCTCTCCCCTTTTCGGTCCGTCCGCTTTTCACGTTTCAAAACATAGAAAATTGGTTAGTCTCCTGCAACCCGTCAAGCACGTGATTCTCCCTCAACACCTCAATGACGGTCTTTCCGACACCGGCATACTGCTTCAGATCCTCGACCGAATAGATCTCGTGCGTATCGCGGGCTTCGATGATCTTCGCGGCGGCGGTATCGCCGAGACCGCCGAGCGCGTTGAACGGCATACGGATCTTTCCGTTCTCGGGCAGGAACGCTTTGGCGTCCGATTTTTTCAGATCCACGTTGAGGAAACGCACACCGCGTGCCAGGGCTTCTCTGACCAGTTGGAATGTAGCGAGCTGCTCCGCGTCTTTCGCGGTCGCCTCGTTTCCTTTGGCTTCGATCTCCTCAATGGCTTTCGACACGCCCTCGTATCCTTTCCCGACGACGGCGGCGTCAAAACCGCCGGGAGCGACCGTCAGAAAGGCGGCGTAGAACTCCATCGGATAATAGATCTTATACCAGCAAAGACGGATCGCGGACATGGCGTACGCTGCGGCATGGGCTTTCGGGAACATATAGGCGATCTTCTTACAGGAATCTATATACCATTGCGGGACGTCGTGCGAAAGCATCGCCGCCTCGTACTCGGGCTTCAGTCCGCGCCCTTTTCTGACGTCCTCCATGATGGCGAAAGACATCGAGTCTTCCAGCCCGTGGCGGAGCAGATAAAGCATGATGCCGTCACGTGTCCCGACGACTTCGGAAATCGTGCAGATCCCGTTTTTGATAAGGTCCTGCGCATTGCCGAGCCAGACGTTCGTGCCGTGCGTCAATCCCATGATCTGCAAAAGATCGGCAAAACTCTTCGGCTGTGCCTCAATCAGCACCTGCTGAGCAAAACGGGTGCCCATCTCAGGGATGCCGAAAGTACCTAGCTGGCAACCGCCGATCTGCTCCGGCGTGATATGCAGCGGCTTGGTCGAATGGAAAAGTTCATATACTTCTCTGTCGTTCATCTTCACGTCGAGCACCGAGGTGTTCGTGTACTTTTCGAGCATCTTGTACTTCGTCGGCATATCGTGACCGAGCTCGTCGAGCTTCAGAATGGTCTCGTGAAGATAGGAGAACTGGTAGTGCGTCGTGACGATATCGGAATGCGGATCGTCGGCGGGATGCTGTATCGGCGAAAAGTCCTCGATATCGTATTCTTTCGGCACGACGATGATGCCGCCGGGATGCTGGCTCGTCGTGCGCTTGATGCCGACGATCTTACTGACCATGTGGTCGATCTCGGCTTTCGGAAGTTTGATGCGTTTTTCTTCAAGATATTTATTGACGTACCCCCACGCGGTCTTGTCCGCGAGGGTTCCGATCGTTCCGGCACGGAACACGTGTCCCTCACCGAAAAGTTCTTCGGTATATTTATGGACTCTGCCCTGCACGTCGCCCGAGAAGTTCAGGTCGATATCGGGGGACTTATCGCCCTTGAAACCGAGAAAGGTCTCAAAGGGGATATCGTGACCGTCCGGGATCATCGGCGTTCCGCACGCGGGACAGTCCTTATCCGGCAGGTCGAAGCCGGAACCGACGGAACCGTCGGTGAAAAACTCGGTATGCCGGCACTTCGGGCAGCGATAATGCGGCGGCAGAGGGTTGACCTCGGAAATGCCCGACATGGTGGCGACGAAAGACGATCCCACGGAGCCGCGCGAGCCGACGAGATAACCGAGACTCTCGGAATAGGCGACGAGTTTCACGGCGATCATGTAAAGGACGGCAAAGCCGTTGCCGATGATGGAATCCAGTTCGCGTTTCAGACGTTTTTCGACGATCTCGGGGAGGGGATCGCCGTACATTTCGTGAGCGCGTTTCCAACAGGAGTTTTGCAGATCTTCGACCGCGCCCGGCAGGGACGGTTCGTAACGGCCCTCGGGGATGGGGCGGATCTTTTCGCACATATCGGCGATCCTGTTCGGGTTTTCAATGACGACCTCACGGGCGGTTTCTTCCCCGAGATACGAAAACTCGGCGAGCATTTCCTCGGTGTTCCGGAAATAGATCCCCGTGTCCTTGTCGGCGTCGGCGAACTTCATCCCGGCGAGAATGATCTTGCGGTAAAGTTCGTCCTCTTTATCGAGGAAGTGCGCGTCACAGGTGGCGCAGACCGGCTTCCCGAGTTTTTTGCCGAGTGCCACGATCTGCCGGTTGATATTTTTCAGACCTTCTTCGTCCGGGACTTTTCCCTCGGCGATCAGAAAGCGGTTGTTGCAGAGCGGCTGGATCTCGAGATAATCGTAAAACTTCGCGATCTCCTCCACTTCCTGCTCGCTTTTGTTTTCGAGAATGGCGCGGTAGAGTTCACCCGCTTCGCAGGCAGGGCTGATGATGAGTCCCTCCCGATACTGTTCGAGCAGCGTCTTCGGGATGCGCGGGAAGCGGTGATAATAGGTAAGGTAACTCGCGGAGACGAGGCGATAAAGGTTTTTGAGTCCCTCTTTGTTCTTCGCGAAAATGATCATGTGATAGGGGCGGAGTTTCAAAGGATCCGTGTTTTCACTCATCACGGCGATGACGCCGGGAAAATCGGTGATCCCCTCCGCGCGGAGGCGCTCCAGCATGACGAAAAAGATGCGGGCAAGGACCGTCGCGTCGTCCGAGGCGCGGTGATGGTGAAAATCGTCGAGGTGATACGCCGCGGCGATGGTATCGAGTTTATGATTTTTGAGTTCCGGATTCACGTACTTGGAAAGTCCGACGGTATCAAGAAACGTATTGGTAAAAGAAATACGGTATCTTGCGCAGGCGACGCGGATGAAGCCGACGTCAAAGTTGGCGTTGTGGGCGATGAGCATACGGTCCCCGGCAAAATCGAGGAAGGCACGCACGGCCTCTTCCTCCTTCGGCGCGCCCTTTACCATCTCGTCGGTGATAGACGTGAGTTTTACGATCTCCTCGGGGATCGGCATTTCGGGATCGACGAAAATATCCATCGTATCGACGATTTCCCCACCGCGTACCCGTACTGCGCCGATCTCAATGATCTTACAGGTGCGGTTTGACAGTCCCGTCGTCTCGATATCAAAGACGACCATTTCGTCTTCAAACGCCGGATATTTGTCTCCGAAGAGGCAACGGGCGGTATCGTTGACGTAATACGCCTCCATACCGTAAAGGATCTTCAGATTCTCATTCTTGCTCTTCTCGAGGGCAAGCATGACTTCGGGAAACGCCTGCACGTTTCCGTGATCCGTCACGGCGACCGCTTTATGACCGAAGCGGATGGCGGTATTGACGATCTCGGCGGGGGTGATAAGACCGTCCATCTGTGACATATTGGAATGAAGATGGAGTTCCACGCGCTTGCTTTCGGCGGTGTCCATCCTCTCCTGTTTTTTGATCTTTTTGATGCCGCGGGGGGCGCAGAACGGCTCGCCTTCGTACTTATCCTCCGTCATCCTGCCGAGAACGGCAACGTGCATCCCGGGCTTTACGTCCTTTTGCCAGAGGGCTTCGGCTTTCGCACAGTTCTTGCGGATATAGACGGCGGTCGTGCCGTCGGAGATCCCGATCGAGACCGACACTCTGTCGCCCGCCCGGTTCTCTTTTCCGTTCGAGGAAAAGACGGTTCCGAGCAGAAGCACCGTGCGCCCGATCTTTGCGTCCGCCGCAGACTGCGGCTCCGTGATATCAAAATCACTGCCGAAGATCAGCGTCGCGTCTTTCACGTCGTAAACGCTGTTGCCCACGCGGAAAACGCTCTGCTCGACCGCCTCGCAGACGCCTGCCGACGCAAGAAGCCCCGCGCGTTTTTCAAAATCGTAATGCGGATCCGAAAGGCGCGCCTTTTCTTCCTCTTCTTTTTTGCGCTCTTCCCGTTCCCGCAGATAGCGGTTGCGGTTTTCCTCCTCGGCGGCGAGAAGCGCCTCTCTCCGCTCTTTTTCAAGACGGCTGTCCACTTCCGCCGCGAGGAAACGGTCGGGGATCAGACGAAACTTTTTTTGCATCCCGAAACGGGAAAAGAGGATACGGGAGAGGATCTCTTCCGTCCCGGATTCCGAAACGAAATCCACGCCGTTGTCGGCGAACGGGATCCGCACGAAGACGGTATCGCCGTCTGCCTCCTCCACCTTGGCGGAGCGGAAAAAGCCCTGCGTCACGGCACCGTAGATCGCCGCTTCCGCGAATATCTCGGCATAATAGGCAGAAGAAAAAGACGACGCGGGATAATGGGGCAGAATCTTGAACGTTTCCGCCTCATACGCATCCCTGCATTCGTCCTGTATCTCGTAAATCAGTTCGGGGTCCTCGTGCCCCTCAAAGAAAAGATCGACTTCGATCTTCAGAGGTTCTTTGGAATAGCGGACCTTGCAATCGTACGCACGGTCCAAAAGTGTTTTTTTCTCTTTCGTCGGGGTATAACGAAAAAAGAGTTCCGAAAAAGTTTTGCTCATTGTCATTCACCACCGCTGCTCGCGGTTCCTTCTTTTGTCATTTTCGACATGGCGACGCCGGGTTTTCTTCCCTCGGTGTACGCATGAAAACAGTATATCACATTTTTTTAATTTCGTCAATCAGAGCGTCGATAATTCTATTCTCGGGGACTTTGTAAAGGATCTCTCCTTTTTTGAAAATGAGGGCTTCTCCTTTTCCGCCCGCGAAGCCGACGTCGCACTCGCGTGCCTCGCCCGGTCCGTTGACGGCGCAACCCATCAGGGCGACTTTCAAAGGTTTTTCCCAAAGTCCCTCCGCCTCGATCCTTTCGCGGAAAGCGGAAACCAGGGGGATCAGAGAGATCTCGGTCCTGCCGCAGGTCGGGCAGGAGACGATATCGAGCGTCGGTTTTTTGGAGAGTCCGAGCGCCGAAAGGATCGCTTTCGCGGCTTTGACTTCTTTCACGGGATCGTCGGTCAGAGAGACTCTGACGGTATCGCCGATCCCCTCCGCAAGCAACGTCCCGATGCCGATACTCCCTTTGACGGTCCCGGCTTCATAATCGCCCGCCTCCGTCACGCCGATATGGAGGGGATAATCCGTTTTCGCGGAAAGGATGCGGTTGGCCTCGATCATCGTCGGCACGTCCGACGCCTTGACGGAAAGTACGGTATCGTAAAAACCGCAATCTTCAAGGATCGAGGCGTGATAGAGCGCGCTCTCGGCGAGCGCCTCTGCCGTCGGATGCCCGTATTTTCGCAGGATCGTGGGCTCAAGCGAGCCGGTATTGACACCGATACGGATCGGGATATGGTGATCGGTACAGGCGGCGACGACGGCTTCGACGTTTTCTCTTTTGCCGACGTTGCCGGGATTGATGCGGATCTTATCGGCACCCGCCTCGACTGCGGCGAGCGCGATGCGGTGATCGAAATGCACGTCGGCGACGAGCGGCACACCGACGCCCCGATCCTTGAGATATGCGAACACGGCGGTGCTCGCAACGTCCGGCACGGCGAGACGGACGATATCGCATCCCGCCGCCTCCAGCGCCATCACCTGCCGGTACGCGGTGGGAAAATCGTGCGGATCGGCGTTCGTCATCGACTGGATGGCGATGGGATTATCCCCTCCGATCCCGACGTTTTTGACCATGACGGTCCTTGTCAGTTTTCTTTTCATATACCTATCAATCCTATGATGTCTTTGATCATGATGAGGACGGAAAGAGCAAGCAGGAGGATCAGTCCTATCCCGTTTATCGTCCCCTCCACCTTTTCGGGGAGACGTTTTTTCGTGACGATCTCCACGAGCGTCGTGAGAAATCTGCCGCCGTCCAGCGCGGGCAGGGGCAAAAGGTTCATCACGCCGAGATTGATGCTGATCAGACAGACCAGCGAAAGCAACGACAGAAAACCGTAGTGCGCCGCCTCGCCGATCGCGGAAGATATGCCGACGGGTCCCGAGACCGCCTGCACGGAATAGCGTCCTCGCAAAAGGTCGTATAAGGATTCCCAGCACATCCGCACGATCAGGCAGGATTTTCCGGCGGCGTACGAAAGCGTACTGCCGAGGGTCTTCTCTTTAGGGTAAACGCAAAAATCCATGAGACCGTAAGCGATGCCGGATTCCTCCGACGTCGGAAAGACGACGTCGTGAAGCACGATCACCTCTCCGCCGCGTTCCACGGTGATATCGACGGGCGCAACGCCGTTGCGCATGATCTCGTACGAGACCGCCTCCACCGTTCCGACACGGTGATTCCCGATCTTCAGAATACGGTCGCCCGGTTCGATAACGGACGAGGTCGGCTCCGTCCCGAGTTCTTCGGCGGTAAAATGGTCGTACACCTTCGTGGTGCCTATGTCGGTAGCGGGGCTGACCGTCAGGATCAGTACCGCGAGAAATCCGGCAAGAATGTTGACGAAAGCGCCGGCACCCGTGATGATGAGGCGCTGCCACGCGGGCTTTTTTCCGAACGAGTCGGGATCGTCGCTCTCTTCATTTTCCCCCGCCATGGCGACGTAACCGCCGAACGGGAGAAGACAGAGGCAATAGCGCGTGCCGGTCTTCTTCGAGTCGTACCAAAGCAGTTTCGGTCCCATACCGATCGAAAACTCTTTCACCGTCACGTGAAAGATGCGTGCCGTGATAAAATGTCCGAATTCGTGGATAAAGATCAAAAAGCCGAAAACCAAAACGGATATTATGGCTGTTGTAAGTCCGTTCACAGGGTTCGTTTCTCCATTCTCTTTTGTATCAGTTCAAGGGCGACGGCGCGGGCGGCGGCGTCCGCTTCCATGCGGGCGGGCAGCGTCACGGCGTCTTTTGCGTCGGATAAGGCGGCGTACGCCTCCGCGACGACGGGGGAAATGTCGGAAAAAGCGATCTTTTCACAAAGAAACGCTTCGACCGCGACTTCATCGGCGGCGTTCAGCACCGCGCCCATACCGCCGCCCGCGTCCGCGGCTTCTCGCGCCAAAGACAAGAGCGGGAAGACCTGCGTATCCGGCTTTTCAAAGGTGAGCGTCATCAGTTCCGTGAGCGAAAGCTCCGGCGTCGCGCCGGGCAAACGGTCGGGATAATTGACGGCGTACTGAATACAGGCGCGCATATCCGGCACCGCCATTTCGGCGATGACAGTATTATCAAGATATTCGACGGCGGAGTGGATTATGCTCTCTTTGTGGATCAATACTTCGATCGCCGACGGCGAAACGCCGAACAGATGCACCGCCTCGATGATCTCGAAACCCTTGTTCATCATCGTGGCACTATCCACGGTGATCTTCTTTCCCATACGCCACGTGGGGTGGGATAGGGTGTCGGCGAGGGTGACTTTTCCGAGTTTTTCCGCGGAATAACCGCGAAAAGGTCCGCCGGACGCCGTCAGCAGGATCTTCTTGACCTCCTGCTTTTTTCCCGCCGCGAGCGACTGAAAGATCGCCGAATGTTCGCTGTCCACCGGCAAGATCACGCCCCGGTTTTCACGGACTTTCGACATGACGATATCACCCGCGATGACGAGGGATTCCTTATTGGCGAGCGCGAGGGGCTTGCCCGCCGCTACGGCGGCAAGGGTGGGGGAAAGCCCCGCCGCGCCGAGCACGGCGTTCACGACGGTGTCGGCGTCGGTCGTGCGGATTCCCTCGGTGATCCCGGCGGCGCCGGAAAGTACCGTGATATCGGTATCCGAGAGCCGCGTCTTCAGATCCTGCGCGGCGGCCTCGTCCGCCATGGCGAAAAAGCGGGGGTGAAACTCCCTCGCGAGTTTTTCGGCGAGCGCGACGTTTTTCGAAGCGGTCAACAAATCGACGCCGTAGCCGAAAAACCGCGCGACGTCAAGCGTCTGCGTACCGACGGAGCCGGTGGCGCCCAGAACGGCGATCCTTTTTTCCATATTTCCTCCTTTGGGGAAAAACCGCCGCGTCAAAAACGCAGCGGTCACATTTTCAACTTTCAGAATCAGGCGGCAAGGGGATTCGTGAGCAGGCAGATGATCATCCAGACCGCGGCAACGGCAAGGACGGAATCGAAGCGGTCAAGTACGCCGCCGTGTCCCGGAAAGATCTTTCCGTAATCCTTGACGTCATGCTCACGCTTGATCAGCGACATCAGAAGATCTCCGATCTGCGCCACGACGGAAAGAACGACGCCGGAGACCGTCAGTACGAGATAATCGGGGGTGATCTCTGTCAAAACCGAAAGAACGTAGCCGTAAAGAACGAAGCAAAGCGTGGCGAAGAACACGCCGCCGAGCGCCCCCTCCACGGTCTTTTTCGGGCTGACTTTCGGGATCAGTTTATGCTTGCCGAAAAAGTAACCGACGAAATACGCGAAGACGTCGGTGATCCACGCGGCGATGAACACGGGTGCCATCAGACGCAGATCCGGCGACAGATACCGCAGAAGCGTCAGCGCCGTGAACGACGTGACGATATAGAAAACGGAGACGAATATCTGTGAGATCTTTGAAAACCGCAACTCTCCCTGTGCCAGCACGGCGACGAAGAAGAGATAGAGCAGATAAACGAAAAACAAAGCGCAGAGGACAAGAAGATAATCCTTTGCCGAAAGCCAACCGTTCTTCACGCAAAGAAACGACAGAACGGGGAGCGAAACGGCGAGAATATACGCGGGGAACGAAAGGATCATGTGCTTTTCTTCCCCGAAAACGCGGAGCATCTCAAACGTCCCGATGAGGGACAGGACCGACAGAACGAGAGAATACTCGACGGTATCCGAAAACCAAAAGAACGGCACAAGGCAAAGCAGAATGACCGATGCCGTGATTACGCGCTGTTTCATTTTTTCTCTTCCTTATCCAGACCGCCGAAGCGGCGTTTTCTATTGTAAAAATCCCGCACCGCATCCATGACGCCGTCGCTGCCGAAGTCGGGGAACAGCGTTTTCGTGAAATACAGTTCGGTATAGGCACATTGCCAGAGCAAAAAGTTCGAGATCCGCATATCGCCGCCCGTGCGGATCAAAAGATCGGGATCGCGCACGCCGGCGGTGTCGAGATAACGGGAAAACGCGTCGGCGTCGGCAGGCGTCACGCCGTCGGCGGCGGCAAGGCGCGCCGCCCGCAGGATCTCGTCCCGTCCGCCGTAATTGAGCGCGACCTGTACGAGAAAAGGACGTCCTTTTTTCAGTTCTTCGACCTCACGGCATTTTGCCGCGAGATCCGCCGGAAGTTTCGACAGATCGCCGAGAAAACGCACGGAAAAACCGTCGTCTTCCTCCATCTTCGGCTTTACGTGTTCTTCCAGGTACGAAGAAAGGAGCGCCATGATGGCGTCCACTTCCTCCCTCGGTCTTTTCCAGTTTTCGGTGGAAAAGGCAAAAAGGGTGACGGTATGCACCCCGATCTTCCGAAACGTGCCGAGGATCTCTTCGACGGCGGCGGCGCCTGCCTTATGCCCTTCCGTCCTCGGAAGGTGCCGCGCTTTTGCCCATCTGCCGTTTCCGTCCATGATGACGGCGACGTGATCCAGTCTTTCGTCACACACGAAGAAGTCGGATTTTTTCTTTCCGAACATCAGGATCAGATCTCCATGATTTCTTTCGTTTTATCGGCGGTGACGGCGTCGATCTCTTTGACGTACTTATCCGTCAGATCCTGCACGGCTTTGTCCGCCGCTTTGACCTCGTCCTCCGTCATTTCGGCATTTTTCTTCATGTTTTTCACGGCATCGTTGGCGTCGCGGCGGATATTACGGACGGCGACTTTCGCATCCTCGCCCATCTTGGACACCTGCTTGCCGAGTTCTTTTCTTCTCTCCTCGGTCATCGGGGGGAACGAGAGGCGGATACAGGAGCCGTCGTTCTGCGGATTGATGCCGAGATCGGAGGTAAGAATGGCTTTCTCAATGTTTCTCATCGCGGATTTGTCCCACGCCGTGATGGTGATGGTGCGGGCATCCGTCACCTTGATCTCCGCGATGGCGGAAATGGCGGTGGGAGAGCCGTAGTAATCCACGTTGATCTTCTTCAATACGTCGGGATTGGCACGGCCGGCGCGGATGGTGGAAAGAGCTTCGCGGTAAGAAGCGACGCTCTTCTGCATTCTGGTTTCACATTCTTTGGTATCGTATTTCATATTGTTTCTCCTTTTCGGGGATTTTCTTTTATTCGGGAATGACGACGGTTCCGTCTTTTTCACCGCGGAGCGCAGAAAGGATATCCGAAGGATCGGTAAGTCCGAAAATGCGGATCGGCAGTTTTGCGTACATACAGAACGCCGCCGCCGTGAAGTCGATGGCGCGGAGCCCCTTTGCGAGGATCTCGGACGCTTTCACGGAAAGCAGTTTTTCCGCATCCTTATTGACGAGGGGATCGTCGGTGTAGATATAATCGACGTTTTTCGCCATGAGCATCGCTTCGGCTTCCACTTCCGCCGCGCGGACGGCACCCGCCGTATCCGTGGACATAAAGGGAACACCGAGACCGCCGCCGAAGATCACGACCGTGCCGTCGGCAAGAGCGGCTTTTGCTTTTTCGGGACTGTAACCGTCGGCGAAAGGCGGCATCGGCACGGAACTCATGACGGTCGCTTTCGCTCCCGCACGGATCAGGGCGTCTTTCAGACACAGGGAATTGATCTCGGTGGCGAGCATACCCATGTGGTCGGCGGTGGCTTTGTCCATCGAGCCGCCCTGTCTGCCGCGCCAGATGTTCCCGGCGCCGATCACGACGGCGATCTCAAAGCCCTCCTCCACGGCGGTTTTGATCACGGCGGCGACGCCGTCCACAAAACGGTTGTCGTATATATTTCCGCTCTTCGCGGAAAGGGCTTCGCCCGAGAGTTTCAGAAGTACGCGTTTCATGTCATATCCTCACTTTCCGCTTTTCAGGGCAACGGCTTTTCTGACGCTCTCGACGATATGCTCTGCCGTCAGTCCGTACGCTTCGAGAAGTGCCGGGACGGTGCCGCTCTTTCCGAACGCGTCTTCCACGCCGACGCGGATCACGGGGACGGGAGCCGCCTCGCAAAGCGTCTCACAGACCGCGGCGCCGAGACCGCCGATGATGTTGTGCTCCTCCGCGGTCACGACGGCACCGGTCTTTTTCGCGGAGTCGATCAGAAGTTCTTTATCAATGGGTTTGACGGTGTGAATATCAATGACGCGGACGGAAATGCCCTCGTCCTCCAGTTTCTCTGCCGCTTCTACGGCGAGATGGACCATGAAGCCCGTGGCGACGACGGTGCAGTCTGTTCCGTCGCGGTAAACGACACCTTTTCCGAGTTCAAAACGGTAATTCTCGAGTTCCGAAGAAAGGTCGGGCACCGGAAATCTGCCGAACCGGAGATAGAAAGGTCCGTCGGTCGTGAGCGCGGCTCTGACGGCGGCGAACGCTTCCGTCGCGTCGGCGGGACAGACGACCGTCATCCCGGGGATCGTGCGCATCAGCGCCATATCTTCGTTACACTGGTGGGTGGCACCGTCCTCACCGACGGTGATACCGGCGTGGGTGGCGCCGATCTTCACATTCAGGTGCGGATAGCCGATGCTGTTTCTGACCTGTTCAAACGCTCTGCCGGCGGCGAACATGGCGAAAGAAGACGCATAGACCGTCTTCCCCGTCGTGGCGATACCCGCCGCCACGCTCATCATATTGCCTTCCGCGATACCGCAGTCGAAAAAGCGGTCGGGAAATTTCTTTTTGAACATTCCCGTCTTGGTCGCCGCCGCGAGGTCGGCGTCGAGAACGACGAAGTCGTAGGAATCGCCGAGTTCGGCAAGCGCCGCGCCGTAGGATTCTCTCGTTGCTTTCTTATCTGCCATCTTATGCCTCCCCGAGCGCCTTTGCGGCGTCTTTCAGTTCTTTCATCGCGATCTCGTATTCTTCCGTCTTCGGCGCTTTTCCGTGCCAATCGACGGCGTCTTCCATATAAGAAACGCCCTTGCCCTTGGTGGATTTCGCAATGATGACGGTGGGCGCACCTTTGGTGGCGCGGGCTTCGGCAAACGCCGCTTCCAACTCACCGAAATCGTGGGCGTCAACCGTGATAACGTGCCAACCGAACGCGCGGAACTTTTCGTCGTGGGGCGCGGGATTCATGACTTCGGCGGTTCTTCCGTCGATCTGAAGCCCGTTGAGGTCGAGGATCGCGCAGAGGTTGTCAAGCTTGTAGTGAGCGGCGAACATCGCCGCCTCCCAGACCTGTCCCTCCTCGCTCTCACCGTCGCCGAGCACCGCGTACGTGCGGTAATTCTTCCCATCAATCTTGGCGGCGAGCGCCATGCCGCAGGCGGCGGAAATGCCGAGGCCGAGAGAACCCGTGGACATATCGACGCCGGGAATGTGTTTCATATCGGGGTGTCCCTGCAGGCGAGAACCGTATTTACGGAGCGTTTTGAGTTCCTCGACGGGAAAATACCCGCGAAGTGCCAGCGTCGCGTAAAGCGCGGGCGCGGTATGCCCTTTCGAAAGCACGAAACGGTCGCGGTCCGCCTTTTTCGGATCGGCGGGATCGACGTTCATTTCCCGGAAATAAAGGTACGTCATAATCTCGGCGATGGAAAGCGATCCGCCGGGATGACCGCATCCCGCCGCGTATACGCCCTCGATCACGCCGATACGCACTTGATTGGCTGTTTTTTTGAGTGAAATAAGCTCATTTGTATCCACTTTGAAGCCCCTCGTCTCATATATATTTTTACAGATATATTGTACACTAAATATTACCAAAAGTCAAGAACTTTACACAGTCATGGGCAAAATAAAAAAGAGGGAATCCGCGAGGATTCCGACCTTGATGACGGAGTATCTGCCCAAAAAGTGCAAAGCAAAAAGGGGAAGGATTAATTGTCCTCTCCCTTTTTCGGTCTGTGCTTTTTTTACAGCCCTTGGACTCGGAAAAATGTGCAGACCGAAAAGGGGATAAAATATAGAAAAAATCCGCAAGGATTTCAACCAAAGATACGGGGTATTATCCCAACGGGCACAAAGAAAAGGGGAAGAGCATATAAATGCCCTCACCCCTTTTCGGTCTGTGCTTTTTTACAGTCCTTGGACTCGGAAAAAATGCGCAGAAGCGTCGAAAAGCGCCCCGCGAGCCGTATATACATACGGCAAGGGCGGTTTTCGGCGGTAGAAAAGGGGATAAAATATAGAAGAAACCCGATAGGATTTCAACCTTAATGATGGGGTATTAACCCACAGAGTGCAAAGTAAAAAGGGGAAAAGGATAAATACCCTCTCCCCTTTTCGGTCTGTGCTTTTTTTACAGTCCTTGGACTCGGAAAAAATGCGCAGAAGCGTCGAAAAGCGCCCCGCGAGCCGTATATACATACGGCAAGGGCGGTTTTCGGCGGTAGAAAAGGGGATAAAATAAAAGGGGGAATCCGCAAGGATTCCGACCTTAATGACGGGGTATTAACCCACAGAGTGCAAAAGCAAAAAGGGGAAAAGGGCTTAAAAACCCTCTCCCCTTTTCGGTCTGTGCTTTTTTTACAGTCCAAGACAAGATATCAATATTTTCTGCGGGTGACTATCTGCGTCACAAGTCCGCCGATAAACAGCAGACCGATCAGTATGTAGTCCGCGAGGAAGTAAGTGGTCGGCAGGAAAAATTGCCCGAGAACTTCAAACTTAAACGACGGCAGCGCCGGGATGAGCGTCGAAAGCTTCACGACGGGGAACGCAAACACGAGCGGGAAATAGAAGCCGCAAGCGCCGAAGAACGAAGTGACCGCCATCTCCACCCACTTGAGAAGCGGGAAGACGAAGAGCATACAAACACCCGCGATCAGAGCGTACGAGACGTATTTTCCGGCACCGCCGAGATTCGCAAGCAGATCCGCGATGACGTCAAGATTCATAATATAATAATCCGTCACGGCAACGCCGACGAGCGCACATCCTCCGATGACCGCCAGGATGTACAGATATCTCGAAAGCAGGCCGCAGAGCGCACCGACGATCACGCCGACGATCCAAGCGTCAATACCCAGGAAGGCAAGAACCGGCGCCACGTAAACGTAAGCGGCGATGAAACCGATCGAGAACATGAACAGGAACTTAAGGAACGGAAAAATCTTTTTTCCGGCGAATGTCACAACGATACCGAATGCCGCGAGGATCAACGGAAGCAGATAGTCGCTCACGTTGTTCAGCGTACCCACGACCAATTCTTTCACACCGACGAACCAATCACCGATGAACAGATCGTCATGAACTTTTTGGACGATGTCGATCAGGAATTGCAAATCATTTACCTCTTTCTCAGCAGAACTGATTATTCTTCAGAGTCAGTATACCATGACTTTTCGGAAAATGCAATACCCTTTCGCGCGATTTTTCATTTTTCGTGAAAAAATTATTCGTACTGCGTAGCAGACAGGTCGCTTTTGATAAACGCCCGCGTTTTTTCTTCTTTCGGAAAATCGATCACGTCCCTCGGATTTCCCATTTCGCAGATGGCGCCGTCCGCCATGAAAATCACCTTATCCGACACGTGCTTCGCAAACATCAGTTCGTGGGTGACGATGATCATCGTCCGTCCCTCGTCGCGGAGTTTCTTGATGACTTTCAGCACTTCTCCCGTCAGTTCGGGATCGAGCGCCGACGTCGGTTCATCAAAGCAGAGCACGTCGGGTTCGAGCATCAATGCCCGCGCGATCGCGACACGCTGCTGCTGTCCGCCGGAGAGCATACACGGGTAATAATCCTTTTTCTCGGAAAGTCCCGTCGCGATGAGCAAAGCTTCGGCTTTTTCCTGCAAACGGGAGAGGATCTCTTTTTTGTTTTCTTTGAAATCGGGGCTCTTTTTCGCCTCGAGTTTCGGCGCTAACAGAAGGTTTTCGAGGACGCTGTACTGCGGAAAAAGATTGAACTGCTGGAAGACCATCCCCATCCCTTTCTGCGCACCTTTCGTCACGGTGGGGACGCCGTTTTCCACGAAAAACACCTTTTTTCCGTTCAGTACGATCTCGCCCTCATCCGGCGTTTCCAAAAAGTTGAGGCAGCGCAAAAGCGTCGTTTTTCCTCCTCCGGAGGAACCAATGATCGAGAGCACCTCCCCCTCCTCGAGCGAAAAGGAGACACCTTTGAGGATTTCGGCTTTTCCGAAACTTTTTTTAATATTTCTGACTTCAAGTAAACTCATACCGACCTCACAACGTGTAGTAAGATAATTTCTTCTCAAGATACCGCAAGCCGAGCGTCAGCGCACCGATGAAGATCAGGAAGAACGCGCCGATGTAGAACAGAGGCCAGACGATGCCGTACGAGAGGATCTTCACTTCGTTCGCATAGAAAATCTCCGTGACGGCGATCACACGGGCGAGCGAGGTGTCTTTTACCAGCGTGATCACCTCGTTTCCGAGCGGGGGGACGATCCTCTTAATGACCTGCGGGAGGGTTACCTTGAAAAACGTATCACGCTTGTTGATGCCGAGCACCTGCGCCGCCTCGAATTGCCCTTTCGGGATCGCCTCGATACCGCCTCTGTAGATCTCCGAAAAATAGCAGGCGTAATTGATGACGAAAGCCACGAGCGCCGCCGTGAATCGGTCGGAAAGCAGCGTCACGTGAAAGACCATCCCGGGTACGTAAAATACCACGAAAAGCTGCAACATCAAGGGAGTTCCGCGTATCATCCACACGAAACCACGGACAAGATAGCGCAGCGGCTTGAATTTGGACTTGGAACCGAAAAGGACGATGATTCCGAGAGGCAACGCCAGAAGAAGCGTCAGAAAGAAAAGCAGACAGTTTCGCAAAAAACCGTCAACCAGAAGTTCATTGATAGCTTGAAAAGACATAATATTCTCCGTTTGATACCGTTCTGAAAACGCCAAGAGGGGACCGACCGTTTTCACAGTCGGTCCCGTTTCCTGACGGAAAGATTATTCGCCGATGTTGGGGATGAGGGAGTTGGAAAGTTCGTATTTTGCGGCAATCGCAGCGAGTTTTCCGCTCTGCTGAACGGCTTTGATCGCCTCATTGACTTTTGCCGTGAGATCAGATCCCTTGCGGAAGCCGATCGCGAACACTTCGCCCTCGGGAACGACGGCTTCGCTGATCGTAAGATCCGCGTAATCGCCTTTTCCGACGTATTCGTTCGCCATGACAGCGTCGATGACGACGAAGTCGCACTGACCGCCTTTGAGATCAAGGAGTGCGGATGCCTGCGAAGCGGAAGCGGTATAGTTGTCGCTCAGTTCTTCGGCGATCGCTTCTCCGGAAGAGCCGCCCTCGGCAGCGCCTTTCAGCGTCTTGAAGTCCTCGGCGGAGGTCAGACTTGCGGCGATAGACTTATTCACGACGATGCACTGACTGTTGTTCAGGTAAGCATAGCTGAAATCCACATAATCGGTACGGGACGTTCCGTCGGACTCATTGCCGAAAGTGAAGCCGTTCCAGATGGCATCGATGCTGCCGCTGTTGAGTTCGAGATACTTGGAACCCCAGGAGATGACCTGGAACTTGACTTCCACGCCGAGTTCTTCGGCGACTGCCTGTGCAAACTCGGTATCGAAGCCGACAATGTCGCCCTCTTCGTCAAAGTAGTTCATGGGAGCATAGCCCGTGATACCGCAGATAAAGTATCCTTTTTCCTCGACGGCTTCCCAGTCGGTTTTATCTTTGTCACCGAAGAGAGAGCAAGAGGTGAAGGTGAAAGCGGCGGCGAGCGCCAGAGAGAGTACGAGGACGAGTGTAATAATCTTTTTCATTTTTGTGATCTCCTTTTCGTTTTTGCTTTAGCGCTTTAACGCGTTAAAGTGGTGAAGTGATTACAGTATAATCCGGGGCGGCTTTTTTGTCAACGGTTTTTTTGAAAAAAGTTTTGAAAAAACCGAACTTTGTAGATTCTGCACAGTTTTATTCGTCAATCCGTTTCCGTTTTGTTTATTATTTCGTCTTTTGCGTCAAACAATCAAAAAGCGACACGGCGCCGTCTTTTTCGTTCCGGAGGGCAACCGCGCGGATCCTTTTTACGCAGCGCCCGGCGTTTTTCTTCCTTATTCCGTTTACGCGCCGACGCGCGGCGCGCGACGTGCGTTGCTTGCGCGTGCGTTTTTTATGCGCATATTATATTTATATCGCGTTATATCGCGTATTACAGCGCTTTTTTGACCTCTTGATTTGTCTTTTCTTCCTCTCTTCTCTTATTCTCTCTTTTCTTCCCTATTTCTTCCCTCCGAATACTTAAAGGAAAACCGCAAAAAAACCGGACGCCCGCCGAGCCCCTCCGAAAATATCTTCGGTTTTGCCCGACGTTTATGCGTCCGGTATGTTTTTTTGCCGTTTTTACGGCTTTTATTTTTTCTTTTTCAGACGGGACAGAGCCACGGCGTAACCGCCGTCGCCGTATTCGAGACATTTTTTGACACGGCTGATCGTCGCGGTGCTGGCGCCGGTCGTCTCGGCGACCTCGCTGTACACTTTTCCGTCGTTGAGCATCCTCGCCACCTGAAAGCGGCGGGTAATCTCCGAGATCTCCTGGACGGTGCAGGCGTCGTCAAAAAACTTCTTGCACTCCTCTACGGTCCGCAGCGACAAAATCGCGCGGTACAATGCCTCTTTGCTTTCGTTATCAATCGGATTCATCGGGACTCCTTTCGCCCGTCTTTCGGGTGTTTTCCCCCGTCAGGGCAGGATATAAATTATAGACGCGAAGACCGGCTTTCCGTGCCATGGCGGCAGTTTGAGAAGCGCCGCTCTTTTCGTGGGAAACGTAACAGACGAGCATCTGCGCCCGCTCGACGAGCGCCCGGTTTCTCTTCTGCATACACCCCCGGTAATAGGAGGAAGAGACGTACTCCACCTCGTCGGCGGACGCCAGAAGAAAGCGATAATGTTCTTTCGCCCATTCGCTCCAACCGTCCTCCTGTCCGGGACAGGGGATCAGGACGATGAAACGGGCGTCGCGGTGAGAAAGACGGAAGCGGACGATCTCCTCCGCCGCCATCGTGTCAAAGCCGAGGGCACCGCCGGTGTAAAACGTCCGGCATCCCTCCCCGTAGGCGTAGGCAACGGCGCGCGCGAGCAAATCACGGACGCCCGCCTCGTGTTCCTTCGGGATATGTCTGTGGCCGCTGAATGAACAGGCGATCAATGGTCCTCTTCCCTCTCTTCCGCTTCTTCGGAAAGGACGACGACGTGAAGTCGTTCCACCAGGTTTTCGCCCATGCCGGAAACGGTAAACTCCAGATTTTTGTATCGGAACGTATCCCCCTCGTGAGCGTCTTCCTCCAGCATCTCCACGGCAAAGCCGCCGATCGTGGTATATTCGCTCTCGAAATCGGGATCGCGGAACTCGATCTCGTCGAAGAAATCTTCGATATTGGTCTGACCGAGGACGTCGTAGGTGTTTTCCCCGACCTTGACGATTTCCTCCTCGATCTCGTCCGTCTCGTCCCAGATCTCGCCGACGATCTCCTCGAGGATATCCTCCATCGTGACGACGCCGAGCGTCCCGCCGTACTCGTCGAGCACGACGATCATGTGAAGCTTCAGCTCCCGCATCTTGTCGAGCGCGTCGGGAAGTTTCGTGGTCTTATGGACGTACGCCGTCTCCTTGACGTAATCGGACACCGTCACGTTTTCGATACCGCGTGCGGCGACGTCCTTCAAAAACGGCGCGAGATAAAAGACGCCGGTGATATGGTCGAGATTTTCGTGATAAACGGGAAAACGTGAGTGATTCATCCGCACGACCGCGTCAAAGACGTCGGCGGGCGAATCGGCGTCGTCGATGCCGAATACGTCCACACGGGGGGTGAGGATGGATTCCACGGTGATGTCGGAAAAATCGAGCGCGGACTGCAAAAGTTCGCCCATGTCCTCGTCGATGACGCCCTCTTCCTCGACGGTCTCGATGATGTTCGCGAGTTCGTCCTCCGTGACGACGTCGGGATCCGTGCCGTTCTTTTTCCAAAGAGGGGAAAGCAAAGACACGAAGCCGCCGATCAGGAACGTCAAGGGACGGAAAAGGATCATAAAGAACGCGAGAGGATAGGAATAGGCGCAAGCCATCGGGATGGCAAAGCGTTTTCCGAGCATTTTCGGCATGATCTCGCCGAAAATCAGAAGCAGGACCGTGATACAGGCCGTTGCGACAAGACCGCTCTTGGCTTCGTCGCCGCCGAAAAGAGTGAGCGCGACGGAAGTCGCGAGGGCGGAAGCCGCGGTATTCACGATATTGTTGCCGATCAGGAGCGTCGAAAGCGCGTCGGCGTATTTATCCTCGATCCTGTCGGCGAGTTTTGCGGTCTTTTTTCCGTCCTCCGCCATCTTCTCGAGGCGCATCCGGTTGAGCGACGTGAGGGCGATCTCCGCAGAGGAGAAAAAGGCGGAAAATGCGATCAAAAGTATCAGAGATAACGCGATCATGATTCTTTGCCCTCCTCTTCGTCTTCCTCGGGGAGGTCGATCATGGGATCGGAGAGTTTGATCGTCAGACGCTGCACCCTGCCGTTTTCGGTCTCGTTGACCGTGACGGTCAGATCGCCCGCCTCGAACGTATCGTCTTCCTCGGGGATCTTTCCGAGTTTTTCGAGCGCCCAGGTGCTGACGGTCTTATGCGCGGGGATCGGCACGCCGGGATGGTATCCCATGCGGCGGCAGACCTCCGTCAGGGAGAGTTTGCCCGAAACTTCAAAGTATTTGCCGCCGAGTTTGACAAAGTCGTTATCGACGGTATCGCTTTCGTCGTAGATCTCGCCGACGAGTTCTTCGAGGAAGTCCTCGATCGTCACGACGCCGACGATCGCGGATCCGGTCTTATCCCGGACGAGGGCGAGATGCTGTTTTTTGCCGCTCATCTCGTTTTTCAGATCGTCGATGTTGGCGTCAAGCGTCGTGAAATACGGTTTACGGAGCAGGCGGGAAAGGCGGGTATATGTGCCGAGGGTATATGCTTTCAGAAAATCCGTCGCCATCAGCACACCGACGGGGGCGTCGAGCGTTCCGTCGCAGACGGGCAGGCGGGAATATTTCGTATCCCGGATCTTCCTTAATATTTCCTCTTTTTCACTATGGATATCGAGATAGACCACGTCGTCGCGGAGCGTGAGGACGTCGGCGACACGGGTGTCGGAGAACGTCAGCGCGGATTGCAGAAGATCGCTCTGATCCTCGTCCAGGACGCCGTCCTCCTCGGAGTTTTCGATGATCTCGGAGAGTTCCTCCTCCGTCACCGTCGGCTCATTCTCCGGCTTGAACAACCGGTCGAGCAGGTGTGACAGGGACATAAAGACGAAAGAGACCGGGTAGAGGACCGTCGAAACCGTCTTCAGCGCCGGCGCGAGCAGGAGCGCGGCTTCCTCGCTTCTGTCCTTCGCGATCCTTTTCGGTACCGTTTCGCAGAACAGAAAAATGACGACGGTCGTCACGGCGGTCGCCGCGGCGGTGACGGTCGCTTCGGTCACCGAAGAACCCGCCGCCTGCATTTTATTGAAAACACGGACCGAAAAGATCGTCGAAACGGCGGCGAGCGCGGCGTTGACGATATTGCTCCCTACGAGAAGCGTGACGAGGTAGAAGTTGTACTTCTCCTGAATGTCAAGACAGAGCGAAACCTTCTTCGGGGAACGGTCCTTATAGTTCAAAAGTTTGATCTTCGTGGCGGAAGAAAAAGCCATCTCCGCCGCGCAGAAAAACGCACTGCACAATACGAGCAGAAAATAGACGAAAAGAAGTCCTGTATTATTGCCGGGACTACTGCTTGGGTCCATTTGGGACAATCACATCCTTTATGATTTTATTATAAACAGAATTATTATACAACATATCCGTTCTTTTGTCAATGGGTATCCCTTGACAAACCGCGCACGCGGGCATACAATATAGGAAAGGAGATCGCTATGGATTTTTCAAAATACGGGGCAAAACACCCCAAAAACTGCGAAAGCTGCGAATTCTACGATTACGACGAAGAGACCGGCGATGACCGCTGCACCATCAGTCTCGACGAGGATGAAATGGGAGATTTTCTCGGGCAGAATACCGCGGGCTGTCACTACTACCGCTACTACGACGAGTACAAAAGCGTACACAAACAAATCTGATTTCGTGATCACGAAAAAACGAGCATTTGCGAGAAAAAACGAGATTTCGCGAGATCGCGTTTTCTAAATTGATTTTTTCAAAAAAAGTTTCAAAAAAGTCTTGACAAGCCGTTTGCCCTATGTTATAATTCCCTACGTTCTGAAGTGCGCGATGCGCAAAACGAAACAGGAGGAATTATCATGTCCACATTTATGGCAAATCAGAATACCATTGATCGCAAATGGTACGTCATCGACGCCGCCGGCAAACCCATGGGCCGCGTCGCCGTGAAAGCCGCTGACATTCTCAGAGGCAAACACAGACCCGAATTCACCCCCAACGTCGATTGCGGTGAGTTCGTCATCATCATCAACGCCAAAGACGCCGTCCTCACCGGTAACAAGCTGACGCAGAAATACTACCGTCACCACTCCGGTTACATCGGCGGGCTCAAAGAGGAACAGTACAGCCACCTCATGGCGAACCGCCCCGAACTCGCGATGGAACTCGCGGTCAAGGGTATGCTGCCTCACAACAAGATCGGTGCAAAGTCCTTCACGCGCCTTCACGTTTACGCAGGCGCAGAACACGAACACGCGGCTCAGAAGCCCGTCGTACTTGACTGATCGGAGGAGGATTGAAAATGTATACGAGTGCTAAACCTTATTTCTACGGAACCGGCAGAAGAAAGAAGTCCGTCGCGAGAGTCCGTCTCTATCCCGGCACCGGTGCCGTCACCATCAACGGCAGAAACATCGACGATTATTTCGGTCTTGAAACGATGAAACTCATCGTCAACCAGCCCTTCGCTGTCACCGAAACCGTCGGCAAATTCGATATCGTCGCCAACGTACAGGGCGGCGGCTTCTCCGGTCAGGCAGGCGCGATCCGCCACGGCGTTGCCCGCGCGCTTCTCACCGCTGACGAGACCTACAAGCCGCTTCTCAAGAAAGCAGGTCTTCTGACCCGCGATCCTCGTATGAAGGAAAGAAAGAAGTACGGACTGAAGGCTGCCCGCCGCGCACCGCAGTTCTCGAAGAGATAATTTCCGCGACCCGCCGTTTGGGGGAGGAGCTAAAATGGCAGAGCGAAATCGCTCTGCCTTTTCTCTTGCCGGTGCACCGCTCGCGGTATGTTTATACGGCTTCGCGGTACAGGCGACAAGTCCTCATCCAAACGCGGCGGGTCGCTATTACCTGCCCCGTCGCCGCCAAGTGCGAGGCAAAGAGAGTCGGCGAGGAACGAAAAAGGACAGGATTTTTTCCTGTCCTTTTTCTTCGTGCGGTACGCTCCTCGCGGTATGTTTATACCGCTTCGTCGCGAGGCGGACGATCCTCATCCGATCTCGTCGCCCCGGGCGAGTGCCCCGTCGCCGCCAAGTGCGAGGCAAAGAGAGTCGGCGAGGAGCGAAAATGGCAGAGCGAAATCGCTCTGCCTTTTCTCTTGCCGGTGCACCGCTCGCGTTATGTTTATACGGCTTCGCGGTACAGGCGACAAGTCCTCATCCAAACGCGGCGGGTCGCTATTACCTGCCCCGTCGCCGCCAAGTGCGAGGCAAAGAGAGTCGGCGAGGAGGACATACCGTCTGCGACGGATTCCATTCCCCGATTGGGGATTCCATGCCACCAAAGGTGGATTTATGCCACGCATGGCGCGGATAAATGCCGCACGGAGTGCGGATGATATACCGGGCAAAGCCCGGATATGAAGGCAAAGCCCGGATATAAGGGACAACGACCGGACAGGGGCACAGCCGGATATTTTGAGGGGGATGCGGATCATAAAAAACGGCTGCGTTCACAAAATGGAAATATTATCAATTCATTCGCTTGACTTTTCCAACATACTTCTGTATAATATTGGTATCATAAAGTTAGGAGGATTAAACTATGAAACGCACTCTGAGACTCGGCGCCCTCATTCTCGTGGTCGCTATGCTCGCACTCACCCTGATCTCTTGCGGCCCTCTGGGTTCCTACGGAAGCGATGACTATACGATTCAGTTCGTCGGTTCCTCCGTCAAAGTGACCGCAAAATCTTCTCTTTCCGGCAACGAATACACCTTCAAGGGTAAATTCGAAATCGAAGAGAAAGAAAAAGACGGTGAAAAATCCGCAACGATCGACATCACCTTTGACGCTCTTGACGATGACGCCGCTCTGGAAGAAAAGACTCTCTATGCCGCAACAAAAATCGCTCTCTCCGGCAAGAAAGTTTACACCACCGGTAAGAACGACGACGGCAAGTATATCGCCATCGGCGGCATCAAGTATTTCAAGAAATAATCATTTTATTGCTTGAAACGTTCCGAACAAAAAAGACAGGATTTTTCCTGTCTTTTTTGTTCGTATGGGGAATGACGGGGGTTTTGCCCGTTTTACGCTTCTTCGTAAACGAGATTGCGGATCTGACCGTGGAGGTAATGATAACCGTACTGGCAATTCATGACGTGCATACCGTAATAGAGGGCAATGCCGTTTTTGCGATCGACGAGCGCGTAGGCGCCGGCGGCACCGTCCCAGCCGAATTCACCGATCGGCGAAAGTCCGCCGGAGATCACGGGATCTTCATGCACGCGGCAGCAGAGTCCCCAGTTGTAACCGTAAAGACGAGTCGAGAAAAACGTGCGCTTCTTTTGCGGATCAAGCTGTCCTTTTTCCATCATGGCGATCGTCTCGGGCTTCAAAAGAACGTACCCGTCCCCCGTCTTCCCGCCGTTTGCCAACACGGTCAGCAGTTTGATCTGATCGTTTGCGTTCGTATAAAGTCCGGCGCCGCCGCAGTCGTATTCTTCGGTAAGAATATAGCGGCAGCCGGGGGTGATTTCTTTCACGCTGAACGCGGTATTGTCATAGCGGTACTGACGGGCGACGCGGGGTTTCAGTTCTTCCGGGATATGGTAGCCCGTCTCTTTCATACCGAGGGGATCGAGGATCGTCTTTTTCACGTAATCCGCAAAGCGGACGCCGGAGGCGACCTCGACGACTGCCGCGAGAATGTCGTGGCAGAGACTGTAGCAATAGCGGTCGCCGGGATCGGCGTCAAGCGGCGTTTCTGCCAGGGCGTTCACGACCGTCAGGGTATCGGCGTGAGGATCTTCGCGGACGCGAAGCAAAGCCGCCGTCTCGATATTGTAATTGAAGCCGCCCGTCATGGTGAACAGGTGGCGGACCGTAAGGACCGTTTTTGCGGGGCGGACGGTGCCGTCTGACTCCTTGACCGTCAGATGCTCAAAAGCGGGAAGATAACGGGACACGGGATCGTCAAGTCCGATCTTCCCCTCCTCGACAAGGCGCATCGCGGCGACGCAGGTCGTGATCTTCGAGATCGAGCAGACGAAATTGATATTTCTTTCGGGGTCTTCTCTGCCCACCGTTTTTCTGTATATTTCTTTTCCCTTTTCTGTGACGATCAGTTCACATTCCGGAATGCCGCGCTTCGGCATATCTTCCAAAAATCTGTCCAGTTTCTCTTTATTCATCGCGGTCGTCCGCCTTTCGTATTTGCTCTTTATTATACCACCGTGGCGTCTTTTTTTCAACAGTTTTTCCCGTCTCTTCCTTTTTTTCTTGCATCGCGGTCGGGTTTATGATAGAATGAAGACAGAAAGCGAGGTCATCATGAAAAAACTGTTTTATTTTTCGGTCCACCCACTCACGTTTCTGACGGCGATCCCGCCCGCCGTTCTTCTTTGGCTCGCCACTCGCTATAACGACGTCATGACGATTCCCGGCAAGCTCTATCCTTTGATGGTCGCGCTGTCTCTGTGGATCATCTTTACTTTCATTTACTTCTTCCGCGGGCTTCTCCTTTGCGATTCTTCCTTTCTGGCGATCGGTCCGTTTTCCTCCCACGGAAGTGCCGCTATTCTCGTCGGAAAGACCGTGATTCTCCGCAAGTGCCCCCACGGGGTGAAAAAAATCGAGGTTCTCGGCAGCGACGGTGAGACGGCGCTCGATTTTCTGAAAGATCGCGAACCGCAAGAGATCTCGCAGATGCGCGAGACGTTTTACGCGCCGGACGGCGCGATCTTACGGATCGCCGCACTCTTCGGCGTACCGAAAGAGACCGCGGACGCGGCACTATCCGCCGACACGTTCCGCGAAGAGACCGAAGACTATCTTCTGTCCGCCGAGAAAATGAACGAGATCCGCGAGATCCGTATCACGGTCAAAACCGAAAAAACACAGCCGATCCCCGAAAAGAAAAATGACGGGAAATATCATTTTCGGTTTTTTGACAGATAAAAAGCGCCCGAAAGGGCGCTTTTCCTTATGTTGCCGTTTTGAACGGATCGGGCGATGTCATCAGTCGGCAAACGTCCATTCAATCTGAAGATTTGTCGTCAGATTGTTTTCAATGGTCACGATCTCGATGCTCGGGGCTGTCACGTATTCTTTCGCAAAGATCAGAAGACCGTATTCGTTGAACCGATATTCGAACTCAAATCTGTTCTCGTAATCGTTTCCGTCGAGGGAGAACGTCTCTGAGAAAAATGCCGTCACGGTGACGGTTTTGTCCTCCGCGTTCTCATAAAATTTCCACTCGAGTTTCGCGTCGGTGATCAGCGCCGTCCTGGCTTTGATATCCGAAAGATCCCACATCGCCATTGCCATCACATCGGCGGCGGCATCCGACATCTCCGTGCCTTGCGTATAGTCCACGGTATAGGATTTTTCTTCCACGTCTACGTTATAGTCCACCGTCGTGGAGCCGGAAGAACTCATGCTGACGAGTTTGCTCTCGTCATAGGCGGCGCGCTTTTCGGCGAGTTTCGCGACGAATGCCTCCTCGGTGATCTTATCGCCTTTGGCGCCGCAACCGACAAGAAGCAACGCCGACGCGAGAAGCAACAGCGCGAGCAAAAAAGATGTATTTTTCATCACAGATCATACTCCTTTTGAAAAGTCCGAACGGATCATTTCCGTCTAAACCGATTATAGCACACTTCTGTGCTTTTGTCACTACCCATTAAAAATCATGATCGGTGCAGCGTGCGTTTTTTTCGTATCGCACGAAGCGGGAAAGCAAAAACTGACGTCAGGTTATCTTATCTATACTTCGCCGCTTTGTTTTCTTTTACTTCGTCATCCGAAAAATCCGACTGTTTGCTATGCGATCTTGCATATTCCATCAGGTTCAGAACTCGTTGCTCCGCCAGATCACAAATGGTTTCGACGCGGTTTTTGTCCGTATAATCTCCAAAACGAACATCCGAAAGAACGTCGCCGATCGTATTACGGATATCCGACAACGCCTGAAAGTCAATCCAATCAAAGGAAGAAACCAATTTCAACTGCTCGTCGTGATGATTCTTAAACGGTTTGCAGATGATTTCGTTGTGGTCTTTCATTCTTGCCGCTGTTTTATCGTAACCAAGTGAAGAACCGCTATCATAAATCGGCGCCATTCCAAGCCACCGGAGCGTTTCCGCATTCCGCAAAGCCCCAAAGTTGTTCAGATGACGGTCCTCGTTCAGAATCAAATAATCCACCACAATCATCCGATCCAGAAACGGCACAACATCCAAAATGCCCAATTTTTCGGCACAACCGATAAAATGCTGATAAAGCGACACGTTATTGGGTTGTTTCTGCGTTTTGAGAATTCTCCACGCCGGAACCAGTTCCGTGTTTTCATCCACAAAATCCGCACAAACGCTATAAGGTGCGCCCTTGTTCCAAAGCAAAGAATACGGAATACACGGCACGCCTAATTTTTCCATGATCCTTGTGGCAATCACTTCGTTGAGCGGTTGCTGACGGTACGGATTGGAGCCGCCTTTCACAAGACAGCGTTTACCGTCTATGATTTTCCATCTCTTTTTCAGATTGCCGTCCGACGTATTATCGGGTGAAGAAAAACGGATGGCATTTTCTTTTTTCTGAGCACCGAATAAAATATCGCCGATATCCTCGGAAAAAGGATTGTTAAAGAAGTTGATATCTTTCCATTGAAGATGGCTTCCTTCGGGACAAATCCAGTATTGGTCGGAGAGACTTAATCCGTAGCACCGTACAAGAAGCGCTTTTGTGTTGTCGATATGCAGAGATTCCAACGCTTCTCTGACGCCGGAACGGTCTGCGGGAATAGAACGGTCCACCCACCATTTATTGAACTCGTTTTTATCCGGTTCGCCGTTTTTTAAGACGACACCGAGCGGCAAATGTTCGGCAGCATACACGTTGCCTATTTTGTATATGGTGCCCTCTGTCTCATCCAACTCCAAATCGGCAACACGGGTGTTTTTATGCATCAGTGTGCAGTTGATGCGGGTCATCTCAGTCCTTTTGGATACAGCAGACTTTGCCAGTTCTTGCTTGACCGATTTCAGTTCTTCCTGCAAAACTTTCCTCTTTTCCAATTGTTCGGATAAGACCGGTAATTCTTCATCCTTAAGATAGCAGCTCTTCTTGCTTCCGTTTTCGGACCACTGATGATAAAAATACACTTTTCCGCCGATTTCTTTTTTGGAGATATATCCTCTCGGAAGACATTCTATTTCTTTTGTCAGTGCTTCAATTTTGGCAAGGCATTCTTGCTTATTCATTTTACCGCCTCCTTTATCCCCTGTATTATACCCCTTATTAACCCCTTTTGTCAATACCATTTGCACAAAAACCGCTTTCGCTTCCATTGCATCACCGTGGACGGGACACGGGCACACGGAGTGTGCAAGCGGAAAACATCGTTCAAAAATCGCAAATATAAAGTGATGTTTGCCCTGACGGGCAAGTGATGGTGCGCGTCAACGCGCAGTTATGATTTGCGCAAGCGCAAAGTTATGATTCTCGCTCCGCTCAAAGTTATGAGGTTCGCCTTGCTCACCGTTATGATTTGCGGTTGCACCGCAAAGTTATGAGATGTGTTCCACGCACGGGAACCCCCAAAACTCGACAAGCTCGCTTCGGGGAACCCCTATCCACGGGAACCCCCAAAACTCGACAAGCTCGCTTCGGGGAACCCCTACCCACGCCCGCAGGCACATCACTCGCCGCAGGCGAACATCACGCACGAAGTGCGCATCACGTTCCGCTTGCGGAACACATCGTTCAAAAAAGTCCCTTTTTTAAAAGGGACTTTTTTGCCGGCGGGAATTGTAAGGAGGGCAAAGCCCGACGGAATAGCGAAGTGAAACAAGTTTACTTGTGAAAACGAAGCGTTAGCCGTGGACGGGACACGGGCGCACGGAGTGTGCAAGCAAAACGGACGTTTTGCCCGTTCAATTCCCCTTTGCCATGTTCCACCAACGAAAAAAGCACCCTTTCGGGCGCTTTTTTCATATTGGCGGGAATTGTTCTCGCGCGAACTGCGCGCTCGGTCTTCCGCGGCTCTGACAGTCCACCGGACTGTCATTCAGTACCGCTTCCCCTTCAATTCCCGCCAGCTCCACCAACGAAAAAAGCACCCTTTCGGGCGCTT
>JAZLLY010000009.1:0-10096 GCA_045598385.1 Eubacteriales bacterium
CCTTCTTTTCGATTGCTTCGGCTTCGGCGAGACCCTTACTGCGGATACCTTCGGCTTCCTGCTCCATAGCGAAGCGGGCAGCCTCGGCCTCGGCCTTTCTCGCTTCCGCGATCTGAATTGCCTCATACTTCTTCGCTTCCGCGTCGCGCTGACGGCGGATCAGATCGGCTTCCGCCTGCTTTTCCGCCTGGTATTTCATAGCGTCCGCCTGCTTGCGGATATCGGCGTCGAGTTTCTTTTCCTTGATGGCGATCTCTTTCTCGGCGAGCTCGGCTTCCTTTGCTCTTCTCGCGATGTCCGCCTCGGTCTTCGTGACCTCGATGATCTTTCTCTGGCTCTCCTGCTGGATGGAATAAGCGGCGTCCGCCTCGGCGCGTTTGGTATCGGATTTGACTTTCATATCCGCCTGCTGAACGGCGAGCGCGGCGTTCTGTTCCGCCATCTTCTTTTCTGCCTCGACCTTGACGGCGTTGGCTTCCTGCTGTGCGTTCGAAGTCGCGATCGCGATATCGCGCTGCGCGTTTGCTTTGGCGATCTGCGCGTTCTTGCGGATCTGCTCGACGTTGTCGATTCCCATATTTTCAATGGTTCCGGCGGCGTCTTTGAAGTTCTGGATGTTGAAGTTCACGACCTCGATACCGAGTTTCTGCATATCGGGGACGACGTTTTCGGTGATCTTTTTCGCGACGCCCTGGCGGTCCTGGACCATCTCTTTCAGACCGACGGAACCGACGATCTCACGCATATTGCCTTCCAGCACCTGCGTGACGAGACTGATCAGCTCGTTGCGGCTCATACCGAGCAGCGACTCGGCGGCGCGTTTCAGATATTCGGGATCGGACGAGATCTTGATGTTTGCGACACCGTCCACGCTGACGTTGATGAACTCATTGGTCGGTACGGCTTCGCTGGTCTTCACGTCCACCTGCATGACGCGCAGGGAAAGACGGTCAACCCGCTCGAAAAACGGGATGCGCCAGCCGGCTTTACCGATCAGGATACGCTTTTTTCCGAGACCGGAAATGATGTACGCCGTATCGGGGGGTGCTTTGAGATAGCCGAGAACGGCGAGGGCGATGATGAGGATCGCAAGGGCAATGAGAATGGGGATAAGCAGCATGACGTTTTCTCCTTTTCTTTCGCGCCTTTTGGCGCTTTTTTTATTTATATGGGGGAGCCCATACCGTGTCTTACGAACCGGTACAAAAAAAGACCTTGACCGGCTCGGTCAAAGTCTTGTAAAACGCGAATGGCTTGTGCAAACCGGGCAAACCTGCCGTCATGACGATTGGCACACACGGCACCGCCGTGTACTACTCCCTTTGGACGATACCAGTATATCATATCCGCCGGTGCTTGTCAAGAGAAATCCTCCGATTCTCTTTTTTGCACAATTTTCGCCCCCGTTTTTGTCGAAGAAATACAATTTTCCCGCGCGCCGGCGCCGTTTTTCGCTTACCGCCGTTTTTTCGGCAAAATACCGCAAATCACCTCGGCAAGTTACCGCAAATCACCTCGGCAAAATGCCGCAAATCCTTTCGTTTTTTGCGCAGGGGCGATCCCGAAAACACGCCGGGCGGGGAAAATCCGTCCGGGAAACGGTGGCGCTCGCCGCCACGGATCGACTTTCAAAAACGAAAACAAAACAAACGAAAAGAAAGCCGCGGAGCATTCCGCGGCTTTCCTATTTGGATATAAAGGATAATAGTGATAAAGAAAAACGGTAAATTAAGATAAGGATAATAAGACATCGTTACGGAGAAATGATCTTATGCTGCCGTCAATCGCTTTTGCAAAGGGCACGGGCAGTTGCCGAATGCCCTTTGATCAAACGATTTTCGTCCCGGGGGAATCCCCGAAAACGGCTTTGCCTTACTTTAAGAGATTGCCGTCGGAACAACAGACCGTATAAGAACCGGCAGAAGCATTCCAGTCGGAATCCTTGGTAACGGCGTTCCATTGTGCTATCGTGCCGCCAAACCGGACAGTCTTCAGATTCGAGCACAGGGAGAACGCTTTCGCACCGATTTCCGTCACGCTCGACGGGATCTCAATGCTCGAAAGTCCCGAGCAAAGGAAGAACGTGTATTCCTCGATTTTCGAAACACCCGACGGTATCTTGATGCTCGACAGACTCGTGCAACCGAAGAACGCATAGCTGCCGATGCTCGTGCATTGACTGCCATCGGCAAACGAGACGATCAGATTCGAACAGAACCAGAACGCGCGCTCGCCGATGCTCGTAACGCCCTCGGGGATCTCAAGATTACCCGAAAGTTTTTCACAGCTTTCGAAAGCGGAATCATAAATGAACTTCGTTGCCGAAGCAATGGTGACGGACGTGATTTCCGTAGAAGTTGCTTTTATAAGTATGACGCAGTGATTATCCGTATTGCCGAGGTAATATGCGTTTTCATATTCATAATACGACAGACTGTCGCAATCGACGAACGCGTTTTTGCCAAGACTCGTAACGCTCGACGGAATCGAAAGGTTCGTCAGACCGGAACAATTTCCGAACGCCGATATTCCGATGCTCGTGACGCCCTCGGGGATCGTGATGCTCGTGATCGCCGTTTTACCTGAAAACGCGTAATCCGCAATGGCACTCACGGGATTTCCACCGATATAAGCGGGGATCACGACGGCGGTATCTTCGCCGATGAACCCGGTCAGAGTAATGGCGTTATCTGCCACCGTATAGGTGAACGCGGACGCTTTGGTTTCTTCCTGCCACCATGCGTAAACGGTGAGATCCTCGTCGGGAAGCTCCGTTACGTCTTCGGTCAGTTTTTCGTCCGCAAACCATCCGCCAAAGGTATATCCGCTCCGCTCGGCATCCAACAATGTCGGTGCCGCACCGTATTTCCACGTGATCGGATCCATGGCGTCTTTGCCGTTCGTGACGAACGTGACGGTGTAGCGGTTTCTCGTGTAGTAATACTCGACAACAAGAGAGCCATCCGCCGCGACCGTTACGGTCTGCGCATCCGGCGCGGTAAAGCCGTCGTAAGATTTTACAGCGGGCGTAATCTGCGCGTCCGACGTGCCCGTCAGATTCTGCGTATCATCCTCGACGAGGGTATATTCGTCGTTCTCGGCATTTTCCTGATAATGCTTGACGGTATATGCCGTATCGTTTCTGGCTTCCCATTCCGCGATCAGATCAACATCTTTCAGCGTCGTCCAGGTGCCGCTTACGTATTTCGCGTCATTTTCAAACCAACCGAGGAAGTTATACCCGGCACGCGTCAGCGTCGGAAGTTCAAAGGACTGACCGTATTTGAGCGTCAGTTCCGTGCTTTCACCGATTCCGGCGGGATCGGTATAGGAAAGCCTATAGACGTTTCTCGTGTAGTAATACTCGACAACAAGGGTGCCGTCCGGCTTGATCGTTACGGTCTGCGTTTCCGGCGCGGTAAAGCCGTCGTAAGATTTTACAGCGGGCGTGACTTCCGCGTCCGAAGTGCCCGTCAGATTCTGCGTATCATCCTCGACGAGGGTATATTCGTCGTCCGCAAGATTCTGCTGATAATGCTTGACGGTATATGCCGTATCGGAGTCGGCTGTCCATTGCGCGATCAGCGTAACGTTTTTGGGTTTCGTCGTAGAAGCGCCGCTGCCATACTGTTCATACCATCCGGCAAAGGAATAACCGACGCGCGTCGGAGTATCCAGAGTATAGGACGCGCCGTATTCTACCGTTTTCTCTAACGAGTCCGTTTTACCAAACGTACCGCCGTTCGCCTTCAGCGTCACGGTGTACGTTTTTCTCATGTAATAGTAATTTACAACGAGGGTGCCGTCCGCCGCGATCGTAAATTCCTCTTCTACGGCTTTTTGAAAGCCCGCGTACTCTTTCGCCTTCGGCGTCACTTTCGAGTCCGACGTGCCCGTCAGAGTTTCCGTTTCAAAAAGCGTATATTCTTCGTCGTTGAGATTCTCCTGATAATGATTGACGGTGTATTTCGTATCGGCGTTGGCTTCCCATTTCGCGGTCAGGGAGATATCACCGATCGGCATCGTCTCGACAAGAGTGTCCTCGTAGAACCAACCGATAAACGTGTAGCCGGTCCGTTCGGCATCCGGCAGAGCCGCGCCGTATTTCAGTTCCTGCGATTCGATTTCTTCTCCGCCGTTCGCGTTAAACGTGACGGTGTAAGTGATTCTCGTGTAGTAATACTCGACAACAAGGTTGCCGTCCGGTGCAATCGTTACGGTCTGTGCTTCCGGCGCGGTAAAGCCGTCGTAAGTCTTCACGGTGGGCGTGACTTCCGCGTCCGAGGTGCCCGTCAGATTCTGCGTATCCGCTTCGACGAGGGTATATTCGTCGTTCTCGGCATTTTCCTGATAATGTTTGACGGTATATGCCGTATCGGTGTTCGCCGTCCATTGCGCGATCAGCGTAACGTTATCATTCGCCGGCACGGCCGTGACAAGAACGTCTCTGTTCAGCCAACCGGCAAACGTGTAGCCGGTCCGTTCGGCATCCGGCAGAGCCGCGCCGTATTTCAGTTCCTGCGATTCGATTTCTTCTCCACCGTTCGCGTCAAACGTGACGGTGTAAGTGTTTCTCGTGTATTTGTACTCGACGACGAGGGTGCCGTCCGGCTTGATCGTTACGGTCTGTGCTTCCGGCGCGGTAAAGCCGTCGTAAGATTTTACAACGGGTGTAATTTCCACGTCCGAAGTGCCCGTCAAATCTTCCGTTTCCACGAGGGTATAGCCATTTTCGATATTCTCTTGATAATGCTCGACTTTGTAAGAGATACCGTCGTTGGGAGTCCAATCTGCCGTCAGGGTAACGTCCTGCGGCGTCTGCCAGTTGCCGCCCTCATATTTGGTGTCATCCAAATACCAACCGTTAAAGGTATAACCGGTGCGGGTCGGAGTAGACAGGGCATAGGACTGCCCGTATTTGAGTGAGAGAGACGCCGTATCACATTCGCCGCCGTTCGCGTTCAGCGTGACGGTGTTCACCTGTCTATCGTACAAATATTCTACGACGAGACTGCCGTCCGGCTTGATCGTTACGTTTTTCGCTTCCGGTGACGTAAAGCCCGTGTAAGTCTTCACGGCGGGTGTAATTTCCGCGTCCGAAGTGCCCGTCAGATCTTCCGTTTCCACGAGGGCATAGCCATCTTCGATCTTCTCTTGATAATGCTCGACTTTGTAAGAGATACCGTCGTTGGGAGTCCAATCTGCCGTCAGGGTAACGTCCTGCGGCGTCTGCCAGTTGCCGCCCTCATATTTGGTGCCATTCGAGTACCAACCGTTAAAGGTATAACCGACGCGGGTCGGATCGGCGGGCAGGGTGTAATCCTGATCGTAAGTGACCTTCTTGGATGCCGTATCGCACACGCCATTGTTTGCGTCAAACGTGACGGTATACTCGTTTGCCGTCCACGACGCCTTCATGCTTGTATCCTCGGTGATCGGCTTCGACAGATCATAACTCCATGCGGTAAGCGTATAGCCGGTAAGTGACGTTTCGGGCGTGCTGACCAAAGCGTCCTCTTCCACCTGCTGATCCACAACTTCCGTACCGCCGTCGCTGTCAAACGTAACGGTGTACATCGGTTTTCTGCGGATCGTGACGGTATAAGTGGTGACGTTGGTACCGATCATTTCATAAACGCGAAACGTATTGTCTCCGACAACAAGGTCCACGGGCTTCGACGCGATCGGTTCCACGTCGGTCACTTTCGTCACGGTAAAGCCCGCGTTGCCTCTGGCTTTCACTTCCTCACTGAAATCAAACGTCGTTTGGGTATACGACACTTTTCCGTACACGTCAGTACCGTCAACCGTCAACGTCTTGAAAGAGATACCGGGGGTCTCATGGAAGCGCGCGTAAACTGAAATATTTTCGGTGAGCGACGTTTCTTTGAGATAGTTCTCGTCAACCGCTACCCACTTCATGCCGACGCCGTCCCAGAAAAACCAGCCGTCGAACGTATAGCCCTCAACTTCGGGCGCGGGCGGCAACTCGATCTGTTCGTTTCCTGCCGTTCTGAAAGATTCGACGATCTCACCGTCTTTGACGAAGTTGACCGCGTATTCCACTTTGCACGCGGAAAAAACGAGAAGCATCGTCATCAGCAACAAAGCAACTAATATGATTTTGCAAGCGGTGTTTTTGAACATACGCGTCTCCTTTGGCTTTCGCCGATCTTTGATCTGTTCGTTTATTGTGATAATAGGTGAACAAAGTCAAGGAGAATGATCCCGTTTTCGTTCTGCAAAACCGTTTTTTTACCGTGAAAAAGATTTTTGTTGACAATTGTACGCGTGCATGATAAAATGATAATATCATAATTATCACTTATTATCACAATAAGTGAACAATTTTTGCCGCGGGGGAGCGGCTTTTTTGTTGCCAAAACAAAAAGCGGGAACTTTTCGTTCCCGCCGTTTTTTCGATTATTGATCGTTTTTGGAAAGGCCTTTGAGATACGCGTTGATGAACCCGTCGATCTCACCGTCCATGACGGCGTCGATGTTGCCGTCCTCATACCCCGTTCGGGTATCTTTCGCCAGCGTGTACGGCATAAAGACGTAACTGCGGATCTGACTGCCCCACTCGATGTTGGCTTTGTTGCCCTGGATATCCTCGATCCTCTCGAGATTCTCACGGATCTTGATCTCCATCAGTTTCGCTTTCAGCATCTTCATCGCGGTCTCCTTGTTCTGGAGCTGCGAACGCTCGGTCTGACAGCCGACGACGATGCCTGTCGGTTTGTGGACGATACGGATCGCGGAGTCCGTCTTGTTGATATGCTGACCGCCGGCGCCGCTCGAACGGTGCGCCGTGACCTCGATATCCTCATCGCGGATCACGATCGTGTTATCGTCGTTGAATTCCGGCATGACTTCGACGGAGGCAAAGGACGTATGCCGTCTGCCGGACGCGTCAAAGGGCGATATGCGGACGAGACGGTGGACGCCGTTTTCGCTTTTCAGATAGCCGTAGGCGTTGAGTCCCTCGATCATGACGGTCGCGGATTTCAATCCCGCTTCGTCGCCGTCGAGCCAATCAATGAGTTTCACGTTATAACCGTGTTTTTCACCCCATCTGGTGTACATACGGTAGAGCATAGACGCCCAATCCTGCGCCTCGGTGCCGCCGGCACCCGGGTGAAAGGACAAAATGGCGTTGTTTTTGTCGTACTGACCGGAAAGCAGACTTTCGATGCGCTTTTTCTCGGCTTCCGTTTCGATGAACTCGGTCTCTCTCACGACTTCCTCAACGGAACTTTCGTCATTTTCCTCGATCGCCATCTCGCAAAGGACGAGGGTGTCTTCCAGTTTTCTGACGAGGTCTTCATAACTCTCGACGGTGTCCTTAAGCTGCTTGATCTGTTGTAATTTGCGGGAGGATTTTTCGGCATCGTCCCAAAAATTTTCGACCAGCGTTTCCTTTTCAAGATCCGCGGCGCGCTCGCGCGCTTCTTCAATGGCGAGCTGATTGCCGAGCTCCTTGACGACGTCGCCGAGGGCGACGAGTTTTCTTTTGAATTCTTCCAGCGCTACGATCATATCCGATACCTTTCTATCTCATTTCCCATCTATTGTATCATAAGCCCGAACGAAAGTAAAGAGCTTTTTCGGGGCGCGGACTTTACCGGAGAATCGCCCTGACTGCCTCTTCCGCCGCCGCAAAGTTCTCGGCGTTCTTTTTTGCATTCGTGTGCTGTGCAACTTCACTCAGCCCGCGCAAGACCAGCACCGTGTCCTCCGGCAGCGAGGAAAAACCGGGCATATCCGCGATCGCCAAAGAAGATAATCTCACGGCGTAATCGTCGAGATAATCAAGGGATAGATTTTCCGTATAATCCGTCAATTTGACAAAAATCGTCTGATTTTGATAACTTATATATGCATTTTCCGACAAAAAGCAAAGGTAATAGTCGCTGAATATCATGTCGGAACGCAAGATTTCGTCATCCTCCGACAAGCGCAAGATGTTGGCATTTTCGGTCTTCGTTTTCTCATCGGGCGACAGCCAATAAAGCGTTTCAAGGGCAACGGTTTTCTTCCCGTTTTCGTCTTTATCGGGAGCGTACGGGGCGAGGGCGTTGATCATCGCTTCCCGCTCGGAAAGCACGCCGTCGGCGACACCGGAAACCTCGTGTCCTCCTGCATAAAGCACGTAAAGATCGTATTTCTGCTTTTTCGCGCACTGAACGACCGAAACGGTCAGAAAAACGGCAAAAACGAGGACGATCAAAAACGGCGCCTTGTAATGATACCAAAAATTATCGAGAAACCGGAAAACGCGGCTGTCCCGGTTGATGAGGGACACTTCCCCCGTTTCCTTTTTGTTGTCTTCCATTTTTTCGCCACCTTTCGGGATGAGTATAGCACTTTTTCCCTTGAAAATCAAGAGATTCGGCGTAAATCATCTTCTATGCCGTGAAAACCCATTCGGGTTTTTGGTTTGATTCTGTAAGAATCATATTATTCGCCTTGCCGTGATATTTCATAAAAAACTTTGAAAAAAACACAAAAAACTATTGCATTTGGCGAAATTATGTTGTACAATAATGGTGAATAATAATCCTGAGGTGGAAAGATGGGAAAGAAACTGAACGAAAAATTCGTTGAAGCATACGCTCAACTTGATAACGCATGCGGCAAGAAATTCGGCCTTTCGTCCGGCGGTGTTACCGAATACATCGATCGACTTGACCGGGCTCGTTTTGCACCCGAAAGAAACGAAACCCTTCAGGTCCTCAACCAGTACAGAGAACTTCGCAACACGCTGGTTCACGATTCGATCCAGATGAAACGCGGCAACGTCATTCAGAAATCCGACGTGCGTTGGGTGCTCGATTTCGTCAAGAAACTGAACAGCCAGAAAGATCCGATCTCCGCGTATCTCAGAAAAGCCAGGAACCTCGTCAAGCGCCGCAAAAACAAAAAGAGAGCCAAGAAGTTCCTCGGTCTTGTGATATTCCTTCTGATCCTCGCGGTTCTCGTCGGCGGTGTCTGCGTCATGACGTCGTTGGCAGACTCGTTGCTGGAGCAGTTCGGCTTCTTGGAGACGATCCAGGGCATCCGCGATCAGTTCCCGCAGCTCCCTTTCTACAAAATATCATTTGCCTGATAAAAAACGAAAAAGATCCGAAAGCACACGCTTTCGGATCTTTTTGTAAACAAAAACGTACAGTTCATTCGTTCTCGCCGCTCACGCGCTCGGTTGCTGACGATCGCGCTTTTCATTTGCGGCGTTTGCGCGCTCGGTTGCTGACGATCGCGCTTTTGATTTTCTGCATTTGCGCGCTCGGTTGCCGACGATCGCGCTTTCCATTTGCGGACTTTGCGCGCTCGGTTGCTGACGATCGCGCTTTTGATTTTCTGCATTTGCGGCATTTGCGCGCTCGGTTGCTGACGGCCGGATTTCTCGGGAGGCAAGCCGATATTCCGGCTCTGTTCCGGCGTGCGTGCCGTATTGTTTGAACCCCCTCCGTTTCTTTTAAGAAATATCCCTCTCCTGCGCCCTGCCGCGGCAAGGATTCCGCCAAAGGCGCGCCGCCCCGGCACCGCCGGTGCGTTCCTGTAAAAAACCTATGAAAATCTCTTGACAAGCGGCGTTTCGCGTGATATAATAGCATTTGCTTTGGAGGCGCGTCGCGCCGCCGGCACACCGCTATCGCGGCGAAGCGCAACAGATCTGGGTGTGGCGCAGTTGGTAGCGCGCTACCTTGGGGTGGTAGAGGCCGCAAGTTCAAGTCTTGTCACTCAGACCAAAAATCCGTGAAAATCGTCCGATTTTCGCGGATTTTTCTTATTTTCAGCCAAAAAAGCGGCTTCGATCCGCCACAACCGCCCGAAACGAAATCCCCGAAAATATTTGACCACATGTTTGACCACAAACAGAGTGGTCCATAAACGACTCGTCGCATCTGTTCCGGTTGTGCAATGATGGCGGGCATTGATTTTTCATTTTTACATCGGTTTTGCATCTATAACATTCGAATGTTAAATTGACAAAAACGATGTTATTTTTATTGGGAAAAAACAGCGCTCGGCGCGGGATCTTTCTATTCCCCCCCCGGCGCCCTTTTTTTTTTTTTATTGGGATCTAAATTTT
>JAZLLY010000010.1:0-25935 GCA_045598385.1 Eubacteriales bacterium
TTTCAAAGTGTTTTGACAAGATTCTTCACACTAAATTCAGTGTTCAAAACTTCATGTTGTTCAATTTTCAATGATCAAGATACATCGCCCTTTTTTGAGCGGTGCTTGACCATTATACTACCGAAAGATATAGTTGTCAAGAGGTTTTTGAAAGTTTTTTCATTATTTTTCATCTTTTTTACGATACATGGAAAAAATAGAAAGAAAATATCAAAAGAAAGGGTTAATTTATGGCATCCATCTTTGCGCGCACCGTCATTCTGTACTTTCTTCTCTCCGTCATCATCAAGATGATGGGAAAACGGCAGATCGGCGAACTCGAAGTTTCCGAACTCGTTTCGACGCTTTTACTCTCCGAGGTGGCGGCGATCCCGATCGCAGACCCGGATCTGCCTCTGCTCAACGCGCTGATCCCGGTGCTTTTCATCTTTACCGCCGAGATCCTGATTTCTTATTTCAAGAACAGGTCGGCAAAAATCAAGAGCGCCGTGGAGGGAGAGCCCGTCTATCTCATCTACCGGGGCAAACTCCGGCAAAACACTCTGAAAGCCAACCGCATCTCCGTCAACGAACTGATGTCGGAACTCCGTATCCTCGGCTACCCTCTGATTTCGGATATTTACTACGCGATCCTTGAACCGAACGGAAAACTCTCCGTCGTCCCGGTCGCGGAAGAATCGCCCCTTTGCCACGGCAACATGGAGACGCCCGCCACCTCGTATATGGAGCACGCCCTGATCATCGACGGCGACGTGCGGCAAAAGACGCTCACCGCCCTCGGCTACGATGAAACGTGGCTCAAAAAAGCAACGCAAACCTATCATTTGTCAATCAAAGACGTCTTTCTTCTGACGGTGGATGACGACGGCAAGACCTCGCTCATCGAAAAGGAGGAAATATGAAGACACACATTTTTGCCGGGATACTGCTCGTCGTGATGACGGCACTCGTCATACTCAACTCGGTCATGATCGTAAATGCCGCCGAGGACTATCAAACGAAGACCGAAGATCTCATCGTTTCGGAGCATCCGAGAGAGGACAAAGCGAAGATCGAAGCCCTCTACGACGACTTTCTGAAAAAAGAAAAATGGATCAGTCTGACCGTCAGTCACGAGGATCTGACCAATATCGAGGGATCTTTCGCGGAATGGATCGGCGCCGCGGAAGCGGACGACAAAGAGACGGCAGAAGAAATGAAAAGCCGCCTCGAAGACGCGTTTCGGCATCTCGGGCGGCTGGCAAAATGTAACGGGGACAGTATTTTTTAACGGAACGGGCGCATCTCTTTGTCAAACGCCTGCAATCTCACGACGGAAAGGGACTCGGTCAGAGGATCGTCTTTTCCGAGGATAAGCCCTTTTTCTTTCAGAACGCGGATCAGAAGATCGGGATTGAGGAACGTGGACGAATCCGCCGAGAGCGTCGCGTAGAGGACGAGAAAACCGTCTTTCGCCTCCGCTTTCAGTTCCCGTATCAAGGGGCGGATATCGACGCGCTTTGCTTCGCCGTCTTTACTCTTCTTTTCCGCCTCGACCGTCCCGGCGAGCAGGACTTCTTCGCATTGCTTCGCGAGAGCGTCGCCGACGCCATCGGTCAAAACGCGGATCTCATAGGAGAGAAAGGCGATCTCGGAAAGTTTGGTTTCGGCGTAATACGCGTCGAAAAAGCGCATTTCGTCGGTGACATTTTCATTCATGGCGGTGAGAGCATCCGCAGGATCGACGTAACGAGACAGGCGCACGTCAAGGAACTCGGTCTCGCTCTGAATCCCGACGGAAAGCGGCGCCGAAAAAACGAGTTTCGGCTTCGGGTTGAATCCCTCGGTGTACCAGAGCGGCAGTTTCGAGCGCACGACGATCTTTGAGAACGTGCGGACGAGGTCCAGATGCGAAACGAACTGCAGACTCCCGACTTTGCGGAAGCGTAAGCGGAGATTGTAAAAACCGGGGGTATTCAACGGCACCATCTGTTCTTCCCTCCCAATTTATCGGCGCCGCATCCGTTGCAATGTTCGGCACAGGACGGCGTCGTCTTTTCCTCGTACGCTTTCTTCCGTTCGTTTTTCAGATACGCTTTACTCACGCCGCAGTCGATCATATCCCACGGCAATATCTCGTCGAGCCCGAACCCGCGGGTGGTATAGAAAGCGGGGTCGATCCCCGTGCGGGAAAAGATATCCATATATTTATCGTAACTGAAATATTCGTCCCACGCGTCAAAAACGACGCCCTCCTCGGCGGCGAGCGCCAGCGCTTTTCCGAGTTTTCGGTCGCCTCTGGCAAAGACCGCCTCGATGGCAGAGACTTTCGCGTCGTGATAGGTATAACGGATATGTTTATCGTCGATACAGGAGCGCAGATGCGCCTGCTTTTCGAGCAAGGTCTCGAAAGAATCCTGTTTTTCCCACTGAAAAGGCGTGAACGGCTTCGGCACGAAGCAGGAAACGCTGACCGTCACGCCGATGCCGCGCGGTCTCTCGGGTTTCGGGATCTTATAATACTCACCGACGACTTTTTTCGCAAGATCGGCGATCCCGGCGACGTCGTCAAGCGTCTCGGTCGGAAGTCCGTCCATAAAGTACAGTTTGACGTTGCCTTTACCGCCCCGGAAAGCGATCCCGACGGCGCGCATCAGATCTTCTTCCGTGACGTTCTTGTTGATGACATCGCGGAGTCTCTGCGTCCCCGCCTCGGGCGCAAACGTGATACCGCCGGTACGGACGCCGGTGGTTTTTTTCATGAGTTCTTCCGAAAAACTGTCGATACGCAGCGACGGCAGCGAGAGACTGACTTTCGCGTCGTCCGTCCAGGACAAGAGTCCGTCGCAAAGCTCCGGCAGACGGGAATAATCGCTGATGGACAGAGAGATCAGGGAGATCTCTTCGTATCCCGTATTATCGTAGATACATTTCGCCGTCCGGCACAGGACTTCGGGGGATTTTTCACGGATCGGACGATAGACCATCCCCGCCTGGCAGAAACGGCATCCGCGGATACAACCGCGATAGACTTCGAGAACGATCCGGTCGTGGACGGTCTCGATGTACGGCATGACCGGTTTTTCGGGATACGCGACGGTGTCGAGATCGGCGACGATACGCTTTCTGATTCTGACGGGAATATCGTCATAGACCGGAGAAAACGACGCGATCGTGCCGTCCTCGTGATACGTTACCTCGTAAAGGGACGGAACGTACACGCCCTCGATCGAACGGGCGGCTTCGTGAAGAAAGTTCTTTCGCGTATATGTGCCGTCTTTCTTCATTTTGATATATAGTTCGCAGATCTCGGGGAGAACCTCTTCTCCCTCTCCGATATTGAAAAGATCGAAGAAATCGGCGACCGGTTCGGGATTATAAGCGCAGGGACCGCCGCCGATCAGGATCGGGCAATCCTCGCCGCGATCGCGGCTGAACAGCGGGATGTTCGCCATACGGATCATGGCAAGCGCCGTCGTATAACAAAGTTCATACTGCAAAGAAAAGCCGACAAGGTCAAAATCCGCGACGGGATCGCCGCTTTCCAGCGCGGTCAGGGGCAAGTCATAGGTTTTCATTTTTTCCATCATATCCGTCCACGGCGCGAAGACACGCTCACACCAGATACCGGAGTGACGGTTCAGAACGTCGTAAAGGATACGGACGCCGAGATTGGACATTCCGATCTCGTACGTATCGGGGAAACAAAAGGCGAAGCGGCAATCCGTGTCTTCCTTTTTCTTGATCACCTGATGAAACTCTCCGCCGATATATCTGCCGGGTTTCGAGACGGTTTTGAGAATCGAGGCGTACCTCTCTGTCAGAGCCATAATAGTACCTTTTTCTTATTTTTTCGGTCCGAATCCGCGGACGGCGGCAAACGTCATTCCGCCGAAAGAAAGGATCTGCCACGCGAACAGGATAAGCGTCAGAGCCGGTGCTTTCAAGCCGCCGAGCGTCACGGCAAGGGCAAAGAGCGGTGCCGCCGCGGCAAGGTAGCCGGCGATCTTCGCCGCACGGCGGAAGAAACCGCCGAGTTTTTTTGCCGTCAGGATCAGGAAGACCGCCGCGGTTTTTCCGTCGGCGGAGACCATGCCCGCCGAAAGCGACGGACTCACATCCTCGTGCTCTTCGGGAAGCGTCTCTTTGATGACGCGGACGGCGTCTTCTTCCCGCATCAGCGCGGTGAAAAGTTCGTTGTCAAGGTTGGGATCCCTCGTGTAGATCAACGGGATCACGTTCGCCTTGCGCAGATGCGGTACCAGCATGGAGAAACTCTCCGACATGGAATAACTGATGAGAAATTCCGCGGTAAGCACGCCGTTCTTGGCGGCGTACATGACGCGCGTCGTCAGGGAGGATCGCTCTTCCTCCTCTTCAGGCACAGCCACACCGTTTTTACGAAGATAAGCGGCGGTACCGGCGATCACTTTCGCGCCGTCAACTTTACCCGCGATACCGTTCTTTTCGGCGAGCGGTTCCATCGCAGGAGAAACGGTTTTATCAAAAGCTTCCGAGAATAGTTCGTACAGCGTTCCGCCGACGGTGGCGAAAAGTGCCGTCATATCGCGGAAAACGTCGTTATACGTGTTTTCGCCGAAAAGGCGGACGTGCTGGATATTGATGTCCTCTTTGTCAAACGCCTCGGTATCGGCAAACGCAACGACGTCCACGTCCGCGTAGGAAAGGACGGCGGCAGTCCCGAGGATCGCGCCTTTTTCTTTTTCGGTCTTCCGCGAAGCGAGCCGCGTCGGAAGCGAAAAAACGGAAAAAGCGAAGAACGGCAAAAAGTACAGACTGAGCGCCGCGGTATAAAGCATGGAAAGCACGCGGTCGCCGCCGAGAATCAACGCGACGATACTGCCGACGACCGTCAGCCCGACCGCCACGCAGAACGCCGTGAATACTTCCGTGCCGTGTCCTGCCGGCGTATGGATTCTCTTGGTAAAATCCGAGACGAATCCGGTCTTCCGGAATCTCGCCATAGCGGAACGGTATTCGTCGATCGCACCGTCAAGCGCGAGCGTTTCTTTATCGAGATCGGCGGTCTTTACCTTTTCGACAACAGTCTTTTCCCCGTCCTGCGACAGGATGCGGAAGGACGAAAGCGCCGTCTTCCGATCCCAATACCGTCCGAGAAGAAGAACGGTCGCGGCGAGACCGAAGAACGCCGAAAAGAAAGGATAGCCGGTGCTTCCCCTCCACGCCGCCGTGATATCGAAAAGAGCGGTCAGAAGAAACAGCGCGGGATAAATCATCGAAAAATCAAACTTTTTAGCAAGCGCCGCCCGGCAGAGCAAGACCGTTTCCGGCACGGTCAGAAGCAAAAGGCAAACGCACCCCTGCAAATCGAAAAGCGGCAGGCGGTAAGGATAATCGCCGAAGCCGAGCAGAGCGGCAAGATCCGTCCCACACGCAAAGAGCACGGCAAAGACCGAAAACAGAACCGTCAGAAGCGCCGCGGCGCAGAGGCGGACGCGCACCGAAAGGACTTTGTCAAGAAAACGGTTTTTATAGCGGTCATTGTCCTCCGTCGTCACGTACTCGAAGCGGCGGTTGACTTTTTTCGCCGGTACCGTCATAGGGACAAAGTCCAAAGTCGGCATTTTTTCCTCTTCTTTCGGCATTTCGGGATCCGGGAGAACGTAACGGGAAAGATCCGTTTTCGGCTCTGCGTCGCCGTTCGCGTCTTCGGGGGCATCCTCGGTTTCGTCCGTTTCTTTCGCGTCGGGAGAGATGAGTTTCCGGATCTTCCCGGCTTCATCGTCCGGCATACTGTCTTGGGCGGGGCTGTCTTCTTCCTGCGGCTTTTTCGCCCGGAAGAGCGTCTGCGCCGTATCCGTTTCTGCCGTCACCTGCACGTGGACGATCTGCGCCTCGTGACCCTCTTTCACGGACTCAAAATCATCGGCATCGTCATCGAAAACACCGGTATTCCCGCCGGTTTTCTCGATCACCGTGACTTCGGGATCCTCTTTTTCGGGAGCGGCGGACGCCATACGGTAGTTATCGCTCGCCCCCGTGAAAGACGGGACGTAAATATGCGGCACGCGGAGTGCTTCGTTTTTTTCTTCTCCGTTTTCGGAGAAGATCTCTTTTTCGTTCGGTTCCGACAAGGTTTTTCTCCTTTCAGATTTCAAAAAACAGATCGTTATCCGTTATGTCTCTGTTTCGCGACCTCGCCGAAAATAACGGCGGCGGCGCAGGAAACGTTCATGGATGAAATATGGCCGTACATGGGGATCGAGACCGTGAAATCGCAGTTTTCTTTCACAAGCCGCGAAATGCCCTCCCCTTCGTTCCCGAGGACGATGCCGATCGGAGAGCGAAGATCCGTGTCGTAAACGGAAGTACCGCCCATATCGGCGGCGTAGAACCATATCCCTCTCTCTTTGAGAGACCGCATGGTTTCCGTGAGATTCGCCACCCGGGCGACCGGCAGATGCGAAAGCGCACCGGCGGCGGTCTTGTCCACCACGGGCGAAAGACCGGCGCTGCGGCGTTTCGGAATGATGACGCCGTGGGCACCGAGACACTCCGCACTGCGGATCACGGCACCAAGATTGTGCGGATCTTCCACGCCGTCGCAGAGAACGAGAAACGGGGTTTCGCCCCTCTCTTCCGCGAGAGCCAAAATGTCCTCGACGGTCGAATAGTTGACTTCGCTCGCCATAGCGACGATACCCTGATGCGCGCTCCCGGACGCCATGGCATCGAGACGCGTCCTGTCAACCGTTACGATAGGTATTTTTCTCGCGGATGCCTCGCCGATCAGGGCGCGGATCGATCCCTCCCTCTCGCCCGACTGGACAAAGATCTTGTCGATATCGCGTCCCGAGGTCAGAAGTTCCCGCACGGCGTTTCTGCCGATAACGGCATTCTCGGGTGCCGGGTGTGTTTCCGTCCTGCGGTTTTCCGCTCTGACGGGATTATTCTTTTTTCTGAAAGACCGGTTATCCATAATCGTCCCGCATCCCTTTTTTTCCTATAGTATATCATACGATTAAATATTTGTACAGTATTATAAACAAATTTGACGGCTTCGCAATAAAAAATATTTCCCGCCCGGTTTTTCCCTTTGAATGAAAAAACAAAAAGCAGGCAGGATTTCTCTGTCTGCTCTTTGTCTTTTCACGGGTGGACCGTGACGGGCTTAAGGAAAACTTATGCGTTTCTCTTAGCGGCGAAGCACTCGCTGCAGTACACAGCTTTGCCTTCGGTGGGCTTGAAGGGCACCTGGCATTCCTTACCGCAATCAGCACAAACGGCGGTGAACATTTCTCTCGCGCCCTTCTGTGCATTCTTTCTTGCGTTGCGGCATTCTTTGCATCTCTGGGGTTCGTTCTCGAATCCCTTCTCTGCGTAGAACTCCTGCTCACCGGCGGTGAACACGAAATCGTTGCCACAGTCTTTGCACTTCAATGTCTTGTCCTGGTACATGGTTTCTTTCTTCCTCACTTGATAGGATATAAATTTTGCCCGTGACGGATTTCAACCGCCGCCTTTGTAAATCGAACAACGCTCTCCCTTAAGCTAACCTGGGCATATAAATCAAAATGAATAATGTGACAGTTCCCCCGCGTTTTCACGGAGTTTGCGAAAAAGGCGTGCCTTTGCATTCGCAACCTGTTTTTCGGTCCTGCCGAGAAGCGAAGCGATCTCCCGCTCCGAATACCCTTGCAGATAAAACCGCAGAACGGCATATTCCGCATCCGAAGTGATCCCCCGAACAGCCGCCATCATCCGCAGAAAACCGTCTTCCCGAACGATAACCGCCTCGGGATCGCCGGCGGCAGACTCTTCTTCCGCCTCCTCGGCGTAAAGATCCTTCGGAAACGATTTGGAATACGCATACATCGCGCGGTCAAGACAGATCTTCGCATACAGTCCGAAGGTCGTTCCTCTGCCCGCTTCATAATGCATCGCCGCGCTGTGAAGCGCCGCGTAGGCCTCCCCACACGCTTCCTCCGCGTCCATCCCGGTAAAAAACCGTCCGACCTCGCGGCGGATGAGAGGCAAAAACCTTTCTGTCAGTAACTCAAAAGCGTCGCTGTCTCCGCGTTTTACACGGGCAACCAGACTTTCCACGTCCTCACAGAAAACCTCTGCCATACGTATTCTCCTGCATTACGGAATGATTCTATATTATTTTGGGAAAAATGTCAATGATTTGTACGAAAAAAATTAACATTATTTTTTCCCGTTTTCAACAAAATATTAAAAAACCGGAACTATTTTTTGTGAAAATTGCACATTTATGACAAAAAATTGACTTTTCCGGTCGCGGAAAACAGAATCCCGCGGTAAACGCCGTCCGGTTTTTCGAGATAATTCTCACAGACCGCTTCCGCCTCGGCGCGGCTCCCGAACGTCAGATCCAGCGACAGAATAACGCCGTCTTTGTCCTCTGCGCGCAGCGACGCTTTGTATCTCTTTTCCGGTGTCTCTTTCACTTCCGCAAAAACGCGGGTGCCGCTCCCGGAGAGCGAAAGATATTTCGCCGTCGCTTTCATGCTCTTCTCCCGGAAAACGGGATCAAGCGTATCGTAAAGTTCCGCGGAAAGCGCCCTGCCCGTCGCGGAGATCATAAAATACCGTTCCCCTTCCGCTTCATCGGAAAGGACGTGACCTTCGTCAAGCAATTTTCCGAGGCATTCCTCGTAATCGAGCGACATCGTCTCGACGCACTCGAAGAGAACTTTCCGGAGCGTGGCGGCATCGACGGGATAGCGTATATGATCCAGCAGAAACAGGAGGAGGATCTTGATATCGGTCATGGTCTTCGGTTTATATTCTTTACCGTTTCTCAAAGGTTATCCCTCCTCCCGTCGCTTTGCCGTCAGGTCACGCGGTCTTTTTTCTCTCCTCGTCTTCGGGAAGAGCGTATTTGTCGTATTTTTTCAGTTGCAGTTTCGTCAGAACGAAGAAACCGTTTCCGTTCACCTGCAGACCGGACAGTTTCCGGCTGACGTACGCGAAATTCTGTCTGTGGAACACGGGAACGATAACGCCCTTCGTCAGAAGCAGTTCTTCCGCCTGTGCCAGCAGTTTTTTCCGTTTGTTCTTCGAGGTCTCGTTATACGCGTCGTGGATCAGTTTCGTATATTCCGCGGACACGTCCTTATCGTCGCCGAACGTGGCGGTCGCCGAACGGATCGTATCCGTCTCCACGTCGTAACCGTTTCCGTTCATATCCTCGGTAAAGGCACAGAGCGCCACGAAGCTGTCTTCCGAATACAGCTGGAAGTCAAAACCGATCACGTCATATTCGGCGTGGCCGAGCGCGGCATCTTTCAGGAGAGACTGAATGTCGGAATCGTAGATCGTGATCACGGAATCCGTGGATTCATCCGTCACGCTGCTCGTCGAGCAATCCACCGTTTTGATCGTAACGTCGAATCCGAGAGAATCCCAGGTCTCTTTCGCCATCTGTGCAAGTTTGATGGCTTCTTCGTTATTATCAACGGTCAAAGAAAACGATTTATCCATCGTGTCAAAGCCCGGGACGTTCGCGAGGATCTCCCGCGCTTCGTCGATCTGCGATTTTGCGGACAGGATATTCTTGCTCTCCGTATGGAGCGCGGTTGCCGCTTTACCGAACGTGATCGCCTCGGTCATTTCTTCCCTGTCAAGCGCGATGGACAGCGCGTAACGGATATCGCTGTTCACAAAGAGGGGATTTTCCGTATTGAAAAGGTAAGAATAGGTAGAGAGCATATCCACCGTCTTCGCCTTGCGTTTGTTTTCCTGTCTGTCGTCGAGGGTGGCGTTGCCCATATAGAAGACGACTCTGTCTTTGATCTGGTCGTACGTGAGCTCCACGGGATACTGATCGTACATGCCGTCTTCGCCTTCCCAGAACGTCGCGAGACGATAAGGCGTTACTCTTTTCGTATAATTCTTCGCGTCGGGCGAGAGATGATAACCTTTATTTCTTTCCAGCGTGAAGGCGCCGGTCGAGATCTTATAGGAACGGATCTTGAACGGACCGTTCGTGACTGCGGTATTCGTGATCTTCGACCAATACGTGGAGGCACTGCCCTCCGCGACACTCTGACGGATCGGGGCGGTGGAGATGGAAGCGAGATTCTTCAGAAGCTGCTTGACGTTTCCGCCCTCGCGATAGTGGATAACGATCTTATCAAGACCGATGATCTCGACGCCGAGTTCGGAAATGCTCTTCGTCCCGTTCTGCACTTCGACCGCGTTTTCAATGTCGTAAAAGAGCGCCGCCGCCGCATTCGCGGTATCGGGATCGAGGATACGGTTACGCCACGCGTAAACGAAATCCTGTGCCGTTACGCGGCTGCCGTCCGACCAATAACTCTCACGGAGCTTGATCGTCACCGTACGCTCCTTTTTATTGATTTTATAGGATTTCGCCGCCGCTTTCTGCAATTTTCCGTTCTTGTTCAGCGAAAAAAGCGGCTCAAAGAGAAGACTCATGAGCTGCGCGGCGTTATCGTCCGCGTAATAATCGCTCGGATCGAAATCGTAAACGGTATCGCCGAGATAAATGCTGATCTCCGCTCCGTCGTCTTTCGGCGTACAGGAAGTCAGAGTTACCGTCGCGCCGAACAAAAGAAGAACGGCGAGGCAAAGCGAAATGATCTTTTTCATAAGGATCTCCTTGTACGGGCATACGCCCCTTTTTATCTACGGTATTTTATCATATTCCGCGCGTTTTTTCAAGCGTGAGCGTATATGTTTTGGGGTTTTCACATTTTTTTGTCATTATTGACAATTGGTATATAGATTATTTGTACATATTGCACAAGGGAGTGAATGCCGTGAATCTGCAAAAGGAAGAATATGAAAGTGACCTCGCCTGCGAAAGGCGAAAAGCCGATCTCACCTGTCCGGGGATCATAAGGCGGGAAAGCGCGATCGGCGGTCTGACCCTTGAAAGCATCGAAGTCACGACGGAAGAAGGCGCAAAAGCGATCGGCAGACCGATCGGAAGATACGACACCCTGCACGGGGAAAGAATGGATCTTTTCGGTCCCGAAGAAAAAGAGAACGCGACGGTCGCCCTGCAAAAAGAACTTTTGAAAATGGTACCGAAGGCAAAGAAAAAAACGCGTCGGCTGCTGTTCCTCGGACTCGGAAACCGGGAATTGACCGCCGACGCCGTCGGACCTTTATGCGCCGACCTCGTAACGCCGACTCTGCACGTGGAACGCGCGGAAACAGGATTGTTCGCGAGTCTGCATTGCGACGGGATCGCGGTGGTCACCCCGGGCGTGACGGCAAAGACAGGTTTGGACGCGTTCACCGTCATTCAATCGGTCTGCCGGGAGATGGAACCGGATGCCGTCATCGCCGTCGACGCTCTCGCGGCAAGGAGCGTGAAACGTCTCGGCACGACCTTGCAGATCTCGGACACCGGGATCTTTCCCGGCAGCGGCGTCGGAAACCGGAAAAAGCCGCTGACGACAAAAACCCTCGGCGTCCCCGTGATCGCCGTCGGTGTACCGACCGTCACGGCGGCGAAGGTGCTTGTGCGTGAGAAAACGGGAGAGAAAACAATGACGCTCGACCTATCGGATTATGAGGGAATGTTCGTTTCACCGAAAGAGATCGACTGCATCGTAAAAACGGCATCGGAGATCATTTCCGATGCCGTAAACCGTACTTTTGGGATAGAATTGTAAATAATTCTTGTCATCAATAGACAAATTCAAACTCAAAATCGTAAATGCTGACGGTATCGCCCTCACGGACGCCGGCTTCCCTGAGCTTGTCAATGACGCCGTTTTTGATGAGGACGCGTTGGAAGAAATTGAGGGATTCATAGTCGTCAAAGCGTATCTGTCCCATGAAATTGAGAAGCCATTCTCCCTCGACGATAAACTTTTCGTTTTCGCGTCTGACCGTCGTTTCGCGGGAACCGGAAGCGCTCGCAAGTGCCTTGTCTTCTTCCGAATACTCGGTCTCGTAAACCGTCAGTTCAGGCAATTCTTTGAGTTTTTCCGCCGTCGTTTTCACGAGTGTGTCAAGTCCTTCGCCCGTCACGGCAGAGACGAAAACGATCTCTTCCCCGCGCGATTTCGCGTATGCCTTCAGTCGGTCGATCACGGGATCGTCGGGGGCGACCGCGTCGGTTTTGTTGGCGACGACGATCTGCGGGCGCGACGAAAGTTCCGCCGAATATTTTTCCAGCTCGAGATTGATTTTTTCCATATCGTCAAGGGGATCTCTGCCATCCGTCCCTGCCAGATCCACGACGTGGAGCAACAGACGGCAGCGGTCGATATGCCGCAGAAAATCGTGCCCGAGACCGAGCCCGTCCGACGCACCCTCGATCAGTCCCGGGATGTCGGCGGCAAGAAATCCTTTTCCGTCTTTGACGGAAACGACGCCGAGATTCGGCGAAAGCGTAGTAAAGGGATACCCGGCGATCTTGGGTTTTGCCGCCGTGATCCTCGACAGCACCGAAGATTTCCCCGCGTTCGGAAAACCGATCAGAGCGACTTCGGCGAGCATTTTGAGTTCAAGGAGGAGTTCCCGCTCTTCCCCCGCCGTTCCGCTCTTGGCAAAACGGGGGATCTGCCGCGTGGGTGTGGAAAAATGCCGGTTGCCCCATCCGCCTCTGCCGCCGCGGCAGACGACGTACTCGTCGGCTTTCGCCATATCGAAAATGACTTTTCCCGTCGCGGGATCCTTGATGACTGTACCGGGCGGCACCGGCAGAACGGTATCACCGCCGCTCTTTCCGTGCATTTTGTCACCCATTCCGTTTCCGCCGTTTTCGGCGACGAATTTCCGCTTATAGCGGTAATAAAGCAGCGTATTGGCGCCCTGATCCACCCGGAAAACGATATTGCCTCCGCGGCCGCCGTCGCCGCCGTCGGGTCCCCCCGCCGCGACGTATTTTTCACGGTGGAAACTGACGGCTCCGTTGCCGCCGTTGCCCGCTTTGGCATAGATTTTGATGGTGTCGATAAACAAATGCGTATCCTCCGTTAATTGCCCGTGCCGTCTTCGCCTTTCTGACGGATGACGATGCGCACGGGAGTGCCCTCAAAGCCGAACGTATCACGCAGACAGTTTTCGATATAGCGTTGATACGAAAAATGGAACAGTTCGGCGTTGTTGCAGAAAATGACGAATGTGGGCGGTCTCGTCGATGCCTGCGTCATGTAATAGATCTTCAGGCGTTTTCCTTTGTCCGACGGCGGCTGTACCCGCGTCATCGCGTCGTTGAGCACGTCGTTGAGCATACCCGTCGGGACGCGTTTTCCGCTTTCCTCATAGACGCTGCGGATCAGAGGATAGAGTTTCTCCGTTCTCTGTCCCGTTTTCGCGGAAACGTAGAGGATGGGGGCGTAAGGCATATAAGCAAGCGCCGTTCTTATATCGTCGTTGAATTTTTTGGTCGTGCCGTTGTCTTTTTCGATCGTATCCCACTTATTGATGACGATGATGCACGCTTTTCCCGCTTCGTGAGCAATGCCCGCGATCTTTTCGTCCTGCTCGGTTACGCCGTCGTTTGCGTCCACCATGATCAGACAGACGTCGGAGCGTTCCACCGCCATTTTAGCGCGAAGCACCGCGTATTTTTCGATGGAATCCTCGATCTTCGACTGACGGCGGATACCGGCGGTGTCAATGAAATTGAAACTGCCGCAGGCGTTTTCGATCCTCGTATCGACGGCATCGCGCGTCGTACCGGCAACGTCCGAAACGATCATGCGGTTTTCCCCGCAAAGGCGGTTGATGATCGAGGACTTCCCGGCGTTCGGTTTTCCGATGACGGCGACGTTCACGGTCCCGTCCGGCAATTCCTCTTCTCCGTCAAAACGGCAGAGTTCCACGACGGCATCGAGAAGGTCGCCGGTGCCGGTGCCGTGGATGGACGACAGAGCGATCGGATCCCGGTCAAAACCGAGTTCGTAAAATTCATAAAACGCGAGCGGCACGCTGCCGACGCCGTCGATCTTGTTGACGGCGAAGACGACGGGTTTTCCCGATTTTTTGAGCATCATCGCGATATCGCGGTCATCGGACACGAGCCCCGACTGAATATCGCAAAGGAACACGATGACGTCGGCGGTCTCGACGGCGATCTGCGCCTGAACGCGCATCTGCTGTAAAATGGTGTCGTTCGTTTTCGGCTCGATACCCCCGGTATCGACGAGCAGGAACTTCTTTCCGTTCCATTCCGCGTCGGCGTAAATGCGGTCGCGCGTCACGCCCGGTCTGTCCTCAACGATCGAGCGGCGCTCGCCGATGATCTTATTGAAAAGCGTGCTTTTTCCGACGTTCGGACGTCCGACGACGGCAACTACCGGTTTTGACATTCGATATCTCCTTCCAAGAGTGCATAGAGAAGATCCGCACCGTCGTTTTCGGTTACGCGGATCGGTGTTTGTAATGCGGCTTGCAGTTGCGGCACCGTCATACCGCAGAGGAAAACGTCCTCCCCGGCGCGCAGCGCGTTCTTCGGCAGAAGCAGAACGTCGCCGAGCGGCTCGTCCTTCAACTGCTCGCAAAGGTCACGCCCCGTCAGCAATCCCGAAACGGTGATGCTTTCCCCGAAGAAGCGGTTGACGATCCGGTAAACGCGGACTTTCAGGCGGGGACAGAACGCCTCTGCCTTTGCCGCAAGTTCCGAGATCAGAGGATAGGAAGCGACGCCGGTCGCGACCGAAACTTCCCTGTCCGTCTTCGGCAGATCATCTTCCGTCAGCCCCGCGAGCGCCGCCGTGAATTCTTCGGCGAAAGAGCGCAGCATACCGACGCCGTTTTCGATCTGGGGATAATCCTCGTAGTAAAGCTCGTCCGGAATCGGCAATCCGGCTTTCAGATAAAACTCATCGGCGGCAAAGAATACCCGCTCGCCGTACTTTTCTTTCATGCGATCGCCGTGCGACTTTACCTGTTCCACGACGGCAGCCGCTTCCTCTGCGGAAAAATCCGTCAAAGGATAAAGCCCGCCGCGATGTGCCGTCAGTCCCGCCGGGACGACCGAAACGCTCCGCATCGAGGGATAGAAAGCCGAAAGGTCCCGAAGCGTTCTGTCAAGTTCCGCACCGTCGTTGATGCCCCGGCAAAGCACGATCTGTCCGCAGACGGAAATGCCGGCGTCGGCAAGAACGCGCAGATATCCGAGGACCTCTCCCGCCCGCTTGTTCCGCATCATGGATACGCGAAGCTCGGGGTTGGTCGTATGGATCGAAACGTTGACGGGAGAAAAACGCATTTTCACGATGCGATCAATATCCCCGTCGGTCATATTGGTGAGCGTGACGTAATTGCCGTGGAGGAATGAAAGACGCGAGTCGTCGTCCTTGAAGTAGATCGAGTCGCGCATTCCTTTCGGATTCTGGTCGATGAAGCAGAAGATACAGCCGTTTTTGCAGGTCTGTTTCTTGTCCATCAGCGGGGTATCGAAAGCCAGTCCGATATCGTCATACTGTTCTTTGCGGATGCGGACTTCAAAGGGTTTGTCGCCGCGCAAAAGCGAAAGCGTAACGTCCCGTTCGGAGAGATAGAATCGGTAGTCGAGGACGTCGCGGATCGCGTGCCCGTCGATGGCGACGAGAAGATCGCCCCCGCGGATACCGCGCCGATAAGCCCTTGAACGTTTTTCCACGTCACTGATCCTGACCATACCATTCTCCTTTCCGCGATCGCGATATTATAATCCAACGGTGATTTTACCACAAAATATTTGAAAAATCAACCGTTTTTCACGCTTCTTTCGCTTTTTCGCGCGCAGACGAGGTAAAAGAGCCAAAGAAAAAGACAAAACGCCGCGGCGGTGAAGATCATTTTGAAAAGCAGAAGTCTGCCGTCGGTCGCCTCCCCGTTGATCCGGAAAAGCAGACGGCACAGAAGCGTTCCGAGAATACCGGAAAGAAGCGGCGGAAGCACCGTCTTTGGCAGAGAAATGTGAAAAGCGATCTTCTTTTTCAAACGCAAAAACGACAGCAGAAAATTGTAGCCCTCCATTCCCGCAATGACCAGAGCATACCCTAAAATGCCAACTTTAGGTAGCAAAATGCGGACAAGAAGTACCGAAAGCGCCGCGTCCGATATGTTTACCCACATCGAATAGACCTGTTCCCCGATGCCTTTCAGAATCGCGTCGGTGACGTGATCGAGATACATGATGGGAATCACGAAACAGAGTGCCGCCGTATAGTATCCCGCTTCATAGGAATGATAAACGACGTACCCGATCTCCTCCGAAAAGAAAGCGAGGACGACCCCGACGCCGACGGCGTAAACGAGCGTCGTACCGAGAGCGCGCTGTGTGATCCTCCTCATGAGCGCCTCGTTCTTTTCGGCGTGCGCTTCTGCAAACTCCGGTACGAGAAGCCCCGCAAAAGAAGACAGCGCCGCCATCGGATACAAAATCAGCGGAATGACCATTCCGTGCAGAACGCCGTATGACGCCATCGCCTCCTCATAGGTCTCTCCGTACATCAAAAGGCACTGCGGGATCAGAATATGTTCCACCGTCACGAGAGCCGACCGGATGTACGCCGAAAACGCGAGCGGCAAAGCCAGCGCGGCGACCGGTCGGAACGAAAGCGGTTTTGCCCCTCTTTCACGCTTTCGGATCTTTTCGTCGGTGAGCAGAAGCCCAAGAAGAAAGACGGCTGAAGCGATCTCAAAAACCGTTGACAACGTGCAGAGGAAAGATACCGCCGCCTCGGTTCCCCGCATGGCGATCTCTTCGATTTTCCACACCGTGACGCCGATCTTGACGGCGGAGGCGATCACCTGTACGGCGGCGTTGAGACGAACTTTCCGCACGGCGGTAAAATACCCGCTGATGACCGCGATCAGCGCCGTAAAAGGAAAGGACAGCGAAAGGATGCGAAGCGGTCCCGCGGCGCGGGGATCCGAGAGCGCCCGAACGGCGATGGGCTCCGCGAACAGAAAAAGCACGAAAGAAGCAAAAAAACTGAAGAGCATGGCGTATCGGATACAGGCGCCGACGGCGCGGGGAATGTCCGATTCCCGTTTCTCCCCCGCTGCCTGTGCGACGAGCCGCGTGATCGCCAGTCCGATCCCGGCGGTGGCAAAAGTGACGCCGAAGCCGTAAACCGTCATGATCAGCGTGAACAGTCCCATCCCGGCGGCGCCGACCGTCCGCGTCACGAAAGCGTTAAAAAAAATACCGACCGTCCGTGAAACCACGGCGACGGCAGTCAGAAGCACTCCGTTTTCAAAAAACAGTCTCTTTTTCGTCATAGCGTTTTCTCCTCGCACTAAAATATGAGGAAACGGCAAAAAAGATGAGACACCGAAAGGACGGCTTTCACAAAAAAGTCACAATGCGCCCTTGCATTCCGGGTAAAAATGTGATATAATAAAGAAAAACCAACCGAAAGGACCACAAAAATGTTTCTTGCAGTCGATTCTCAGGCTCTCACGACGTTCGTCATGATCGCCGTGTTTGCCGTAGCCGTTTACTTCCTTATGATCCGTCCCCAGAAAAAGCAGGAGAAAAAGGACGCCGAGATGCGCGCTGCCCTCGCTGTCGGTGACGAAGTCACGACCATCGGCGGTATCATCGGAAAAGTCATCTCCATCAAAGAAGAGACCTTCGTTCTCGAGACCACCAAGGCAAAGACGCAGATCCGCTTCCTCAAGAGCGCGATCCGTACCGTGGACGTCAAGATGGCTGACGTGCTGGAACAGAAGCCCGCCTCCGACGAGAACGCGTAACTTTCCATTCTAAAAAAGAATGCCTCCGAATATAGTTTTCACAGGAAAACTTTCGGAGGTTTTTTTATGCACAAACAGAGATTCAAAGGATTTTTTCATTCGCAGGCGGGCGATACTCTCCTTTCGGTTCTGGGTTACGTACTCTCGTTTTTTGTGTGCGCGCTCGTTTTCGCCCTTATCGCCTGCCGGATGAAAAATCCCGTCCCTTACCTTTCTCTTTTTTCTTTCGCCTCGTTTCTGCTCTCGGGATTTTTCGGCGGTCTTCTGACGGCACAACGTCATAAGGAAGACAAAATCAAAACGGCGCTTTTTTCCGGTACTTTTGCCGCCGTTTTGGCATTTCTTTACGCGCTGTTTTGCGGTCACGTCGGCGGAAATACCGTCCTCGCCGTCATCTCTTATCTGGCGGCGATAGCCCTCGGCGGCGTGCTCGGAAGCCGGAAAAAGAAACACCGCCTGCATCGTTGAGGCAGGCGGCATCCGGCCATTCACGCACGCAGGCGGCAAAAACGTTTTTGGAAGAAAAGCGCGGTTGACGCTCCGCTCGCAAGGACGGCAGGATCGGCATTTGCAAGGTCTTTTCTTCATTTTCTTATGTTCTTATGAAAGTCCCGTGCTTATGAAAGTCTTGATATCAGAAGCGGGAGGGCTTCCTCAAAATTAACACCGTAGAAGCGGCGCTCGGGGTCCCTCGCCGTGGCTTTCATGCTCTCAAGGGTGAAATCGACCGCGAGGCGCAGACTCTCGTCCACGGAGAGACCGCGCATACAGCCGCCGAGGGCGCAGGACGCGAAGACGTCGCCGGTACCGTGATAGGAAACGGGGAGTTTCTCGTTTTCATAGAAGAAAAAGTCTTCGGTATCGGCGTGATAGGCGTACACGCCGATCTTTCCCTCATGCAGAGAGATACCCGTCAGCGCGGCGCATTTGGCACCGAGTTTCGTCAGACGGACGAGCACGTCGCGGACGTACGCCTCGTCGTAATGCTCCGCGTAGGGGATATGGAGCATGAAAGCGGCTTCCGTCAGGTTCGGAATGATGAGGTCGGCTTTGGCACAGAGTTTCGCCATTTTGTCGGCGAATTCCTGGGTAAATCCCTTATAAAGAGCGCCGTTGTCCGCCATGACGGGATCGACGACGATCATCGTGTCCGGCTTTCTGAAATCGGCGATGAAACGGTCGATGAAATCGAGTTGTTCAAAGGAACCGAGATAACCGGTATAGAGGGCGTCAAAGTCCAGATCCAGTTCCTTGAAGGTGTCGGCGATCGGCTGCAATTCGTCGGTCAGATCGCGGAAAGTGTATTTCGGGAACGCGGTATGGGTGGACAGGACCGCGGTCGGCAAGACCGCCGCTTCCACGCCCGCTGCCGAAATGATGGGAAGTGCGACCGTCAGTGAGCACTTTCCGACGCAGGACACGTCCTGCACGGTGATGATTCTTTTCATTTTTTTTGCTCCGTTACTTTATTTCGACGTCGGCGCCGAGCGCCGACAATTTGATGGACAGATCTTCATATCCGCGGAGTAAGATCTCCGCGTTTTTTATGACGGACGTCCCGTTAATCGGGAGTGCCGTAAGGCAAGCCGCGGCGCCGCCCCGCAGATCCGCCGCCTCCGTTTGTGCCGCTGTAAAAGACGCGGGGTACAAAAGTGCCGAGCCGTCTTTTCTTTCATAGCGGACGCCGAAGCCGGCAAGACAATCGAGATACCCGAACCGTTCGGGAAAAACGAGATCGCGGATCACGCCGCCGCGGTTTTTCGCCATCAGCGCGGCGGTCTGCGGCTGCAGATCGGTCGGGAACCCCGGAAAGGGCGATGCCGTGACCGAAAAAGGGCGGATCTCCGACGGAAATACCGTGACGCGCCCGTCCCCGATTGAAAATACCGCGCCCGCCTCCGAGAGGCAGGACAAAAACGGGGCAAGGTCGTCGGGACAGGCGTTTTCAACCGTCACTTCCCCATCGGTCATCAGTCCGGCGAGAAGATAGGTCCCCGCCTCGATCATATCGGGAATGACCGTCACTTCGGCACCGTGAAGCGTACCGTTGTTTCGGATGAAAAACGTATCGCCGGAGCGCCGGATATCGGCGCCGGCGGCGGAGAGATAACCGACAAGCGCGAGGACGTGCGGCTCGAGCGCCGCCCCTCGGATCTCACTTTCCCCTTCGGCGCAAACCGCGAGGAGAAGTGCGTTGACCGTCGCGCCGACGGAAGTTTTCGCAAAGGTGACGAAAGCGCCGCGCAGTCCTTTCGGGACGAGCAGTTCTTCCCCTCTCCTTTCGGCACCGAAAGCGGCGGCACAGGAAAGGTGCATATCAATCGGACGCCGGCAAAAGGCACAGCCGCCGAACGGCAAAAGCCGCACTCTGCCGAAACGGGAAAGGCAGGCGCCGAGAAGATAACTCGAAGCCCGGATCTTCTTCACCTCTTCGTCCGGCGGATCACAGTCCGAAAGACGACGGGTATCGACAGTCACCGTGCCGGGCGAAGGTCTTTCGATCTTTGCGCCGTAGGCGCACAGGATGGAAAGCGCCGCCTTTACGTCGGCGATGGCGGGGACTTCGTGAAAAACCGAAACACCCCGGGAAACGAGAGTGGCAAACAGAAGAGGAAGCGCGGCGTTTTTGGAACCGCCGATCCGGACGGTTCCGCAAAGACTTTTGCCTCCGTGAACGATAAGATTCCGCATAAGATCCCCGTGGCAGAAGAGTCTGCCGTACAGTACATCTTACGCCGGGGAGGATTTTTGAGTGATTAGGCGAAAGTATCGAACTTGCGGGCACAGGGACCGCAAAGAAGAAAATAACCGGCGGCGGCGCCTGCCGTAAAGAGGACGAATCCGAAAACAAGTCCGAGAACGGCAAGCCCGAGCATCGTCAGAAGGAACGTGGCGCCGACGAGCAGAACGGTCAGGATCAGCGGCGCAAAAGTGAAGATGAAAACGGGCGTGGACTGCTTTACAACCGCCGCCTCGTTCACCCAATCGAACTTCGGGAGCCAGACGTTGATCGCGACGCCGAGAAGTGCCATTGCCGCGGAGACCGAAATCGGAAGAAGGACGGCGAAGATACGCTCAAAAGGCGTCGTAGGGGTGAGGAACGAAACGGTCAGAGCACAAATCACGCAAACGGGAGCCGACACGAGAAAATGCGGCACCGCTTTGGCGAGAAGAACCGTTTTCGACGGGATCGGCAGAGAACGTAAAAGCCAGATGTTCTTTCCCTCCAGAGAGACCGACGACGCTGAGATCGAGGTCATTGCGCTGATACCGACGATCAGCGAAAGCAAAAGGGGATAAAGTCCCGTTTCGATGCCGATCATTTCGCAAAGCGACGAAAAATCGTTCTTTTTCGTGATGAGAACGACGGTGACGACGACCGTCATGATCACGCCCATCGAGGCGTTGAGCATATAATTGGCGGACGAGGCAAAACGCAGGAACTCTTTTCCGCACAGGGATACGAACGGCGTTTTTTCCGCCTCTTTTTTCTCTTTATAGACGTGTTTTACGGATTTGGCACGGGTGACGAGGCGCATAAAATTGCGGGAAATGCAGAAATAAGCGAGCGCGAACGCGCCGACGGACACAAGCGGCGTCACGATCGCGGGCAGGGGCTTCCACATCGCGCTTTCACCGAGGAAGCGAAGCACCCGGTAGCGTTCCAGCGTGGGAAGAAGAGACACGATGGGATCCGTCATTTCGGCGTCGCCGTCAACCGTCAGCAGTTTCGTGTAAAAATAGAAGTAAGCAAAAAGGAACAAAAGCGAGATCACGAGCGTCACGACGTTCTTTCTCTTCACGTGAGAGGAGATGACCGCCACGACGTAACCGATCCCGGCGGAGATCGCGGTAGCAAAGAGCGGAACGAAAAGCGACATCAAAAGTCCGCCGAAGAAACAGGAAACGCTGCCGCCGACGGCAAGATACACGACGAGCGCCGGTAGGATGATGACGGCGCTTTCAAGATAATTGTAGATCAAAACGGTCAGCACACGGCTGAAGACGATCGTCTTTGCCGGGATCGGCAGAGGGATCAGAATCTGATTGTCGCGGCACTCGAAGATCTCCGCTTTCATCTCAAAAATGCTGAAAAGCAGAACGATGAAGAACGGGAGCGCGAGAAACAGCGAGAAAAAGAGCCACTCCGCCTCGCTCCCGACGATCACGGAACCGATGGCAAACGCGTTGACGGCGCTGAGCGCGCCGAAGCAGAGCGCGAGATAGAGATAAAGCACCGCCATCAGGATGATCTTTCCTTTGGAAACGGGCTTGACTTCCCCTCTTCTGTTTTTTCCGCCGATGGCGGACAAGAGTGCGCGGAAGCGGATGCCGAGCAAAGTCTTAATCATCGTCACCGTCGCCCTCCAGTTCCAGGAAGATCTCCTCGAGGGAATGATCGCCGCGCACTTCTTCCATCGTACCGACGACGACAAGTTCGCCGTGGCGGATGATGGCGACGCGGTCGCAGAGTTTCTCGGCGACGTCGAGGACGTGCGTGGAGAAAAAGATCGAGCCGCCCGCTTCGCAATGCTCGCGCATCATGTTTTTGAGGATATGCGCCGCCTTGGGATCCAGACCGACGAAGGGTTCGTCCATCAGGATGAGTTTCGGCGCGTGGAGCCACGCCGCGATGATGCAGAGTTTCTGCTTCATACCGTGAGAATAGGTGGAGATCGGCGAGGCGAGATCCCCCGTGATCTCAAAGAGATCACCGTATTTTTTGATTCTCTCCTGCCTTTGCGTCTGTGAAATGCCATAGACGTCGGCGATGAAGTTCAGATAGCGGATGCCGGAGAGAAATTCGTAAAGATCGGGGTTGTCGGGGATGTACGCGATGTTCCTTTTCACGGCGAGGGGATCCTCTTTCACCGAAGTGCCATGGACGCGCACGTCTCCCTCAAAATCGCAGAGAAGTCCGACGCACGCTTTGAGCGTCGTGGTCTTTCCGGCGCCGTTGTGACCGATGAAGCCGCAGATCTCGCCCTCGCCGATCTCGAGCGACAGGTCGGCGACCGCCGGCTTTTCCCCGTATGTTTTCGTCAGATGTTCAATGGACAGCATAAAAAATCCCTTTCGCAAGTTGATATCTTTTTGATATCATCCATCTTATCACATTTTGCGGAAAAGGTCAAGAAAAACGAAAAAAATTCTTTTATTATTATATCCCGCGAAAAGGAAAAGTCAAGAAAAGTTTTTTGAAAAAAAGGAAAAAAGCCCTTGACAAACAGGGGGTGACGGGTTATAATTATTGTGCAATTTTGGGGATAGCCTAAACTATGCCCTTTTGCGTATCTACCATCGGATGGGAGGTATGCCTCGTGAAGTTGGATTTGAGACCGCTTCTGGCGGGTGACCGTCTCTTGCGTTTTGAATACGAACTTCCCCTCGATACCGACCGAAAAGACACCTCGAGTTTTTTATACGGCGTCCGTTTTCCTTCTCCCATGAAGGTCAAAGGTGATATTACCAACACTGCCGGCTATATGCGGATGACACTCACCCTGTCTGCGGATTACACCGCGGCTTGTGCCAGATGTCTCGCTCCCGTTGACGGCACGTTCACGCTTGACCTTAAGAAAACCGTGGCTCCCCGTAATCTCCTCGGTGATCTGACCGAAGACAAGCTCGACGACTTCGTCATCATTGAAGACGGCTTTCTGGATATGGACGAGATCCTCACCCAGCAGCTCGAAATGGAATTTCCCATTCGTTTTCTCTGTAAAGACGATTGCCGCGGTCTCTGTCAGCGGTGCGGAGCGAATCTGAATGATGGACAGTGTGACTGCGAGTCGCGGGAAGTGGATCCCCGGCTGGCGCCGCTGGCGAAGATTCTCGAAGAAATGAAAAATAATCAATAATATTCATGGCACACTCTGTGTTGCGAAGGAGGATACTATGGCAGTACCGAAGAAAAAGGTTTCTCACTCGAGAAAAATGAAGAGACGTTCCAGCGTCTGGAAGCTCGAAGCGCCCACCAACCTTGTCAAATGCCCCCAGTGCGGCGAGTACAATCTCGCTTACCGCGTATGCGGAAACTGCGGTTTTTATAAGGGCGAGGAAGTTGTCGCGAAGGCAGCTGACGCCAAGAAAGCCACCAATTGAGTGAGTGAAATGTAAAAAAAGCACGGATCGAAAAGGGGAAAGGGTATTATGTACTCCTCCCCTTTTCTATTTGCTCGTTGGGTTGATATCCCGTATCTATGGTTGAAATCCTTGCGGATTTCTTCTTTGTTTGATCCCCTTTTCTACCGCCGAAAAGCGCTCTTGCCGTACGCCTGTACGGCTCGCGGGCCGTTTTTCGACGCTTCCGCACATTTTTTCCTATCTCACTCTTCGGAGATGTAAAAAAAGCACGGATCGAAAAGGGAGAGAAAAATATCTCTCCCTTTATCTTTATGCTTTTTGGGTTACTCCCCCATATTTAAGGTCGGAATCCTCACGGATTCCCTCTTTTTTTATTATTCCCTTTTCTACCGCCGAAAACCGCTCTTGCCACGCCGCTCGCGGCGAACGATGCGTTTCTGCGAAACGCATCTCATAACTTTGCGCTATGCGCAAATCATAACTAATAACTATTAGTTGATCCATTTTTGAAACCGCATTTTCCAAATCGAGCGGAAAAGCCAACCCATACAAAAAAGAGCGTGAAAATCACGCTCTTTTCGTTTGTCCGAAACACAAATCAAAACCCACCCGGAAACGGATTGGATTTTGATGCAGATTCGCCGCTGGATGCCCGAAGGCGCGCCGCAAGCGGCGAACGATGCGTTTCTGCGAAACGCATCTCATAACTTTGCGCTACGCGCAAATCAAAACTAATAACTATTAGTTGATCCATTTTTGAAAACCGCATTTTCCAAATCGAGCGGAAAACCCAACCCATACAAAAAAGAGCGTGAAAATCACGCTCTTTTCGTTTGTCCGAATAACTCCTCCGGTATAAAATCAGGGCTTCGCGCGGGTAGGACTCTTCGCCAAGCGTGGCATGGACTCCGCCGCAAGGCGGCATGGAATCCGGCATGGAATCCGGTATGGCATCCGCCGCAAGGCGGTATGAAGTCCGCCGCCGGCATTTGAAGTTTATTTGCTGATGTCCCCGTCGGAACAGTGGATCGTGTAAGAACCGGAATAATGATTCCAGTCAGATCCCTTTGGGATCGCGTTCCACTGTGCCTTTGTTCCGGTGAAAGTGATACTCGTCAGGCTCGAGCAATCACAGAACGCAAAATCGGCGATGCTCGTGACGCTCGACGGGATCGTGATGCTTGTCAGATTCGAGCAATTATAGAACGCATAATCGCCGATGCTCGTGACGCTATCCGGTATCGTGATGCTCGTCAGGCTCGAGCAATCAAAGAACGCATACTGATAAATCTCATAATTCTTTCCGCTCGAGGACTTTTCGGGAAGTATCAGATCGGTTTGTGTTCCCTTGTAACCCAAAAGATAACTGTTCGTTTCGTCTTCATAGAAGATATAACCGTCTTTTTCGGAAAGATAGGTTTCGCTCTCGTCGGAGATGATATGTTTGGCGTAATAACCGACGTAGCCGTTAGATGAACTTCCGGCGGTGATCGTAAGCGAGGAATGATTGCATACTTCGATCAGTGTGTAACATCCGTAGAACGCAGAACTGCCGATGCTCGTTACACCTTCCAGGATCGTGATGCTCGTCAGGTTAGTGCAATAGCCGAACGCAGAATAGCCGATGCTCGTGACGCTCGACGGGATCGTGACGCTCGTCAAGCTCGAGCAAATAGAGAACGCCCGTTCGCCGATGCTCGTGACGCTCGACGGGATCGTGATGCTTGCAAGCCCACTGCAATCGTAGAACGCAAAATCGCCGATGCTCGTGACGCTATCCGGGATCGTGATGCTTGTAAGCCCACTGCAACCGGAGAACGCACAGGACGGAATCGTTTTAACCGTGTCAGCAATAACGACGGTGGAGAGTTTGGAGCAACCACTAAATATCGGGTAAGAAGAACTGCCCGCCGAGGTGCAATTCGTTGCGTTCCAATATACGGTAGTAAGCCCACTGCAACCGGAGAACGCATAATCGTCGATGCTCGTGACGCTCGACAGGATCGTGATGCTCGTCAGGCTCGAGCAATCACAGAACGCATACTGATAGATCTCATAATCCTTTCCGCTCGGGGACTTTTCGGGAAGTATCAGATCGGTTTGTGTTCCCTTGTAACCAATAAGATAACTGTTCGTTCCGTCTTCATAGAAGATATAACCGTCTTTTTCGGAAAGATAGGATTC
>JAZLLY010000011.1:0-11028 GCA_045598385.1 Eubacteriales bacterium
GGGCGTCCTCGTGAAGTCCGAATCCTTTTAAGTGGATTGGCTTTCCGTTCAGAAGCAGACTGTCCTTCGTGACCTCGACTTTCCGGATACCGAAGCGCAGATCGTAACGGTCGGTATCGGTGCTGACCGTCAGCGTGTAAAGATACGGATCCTCGGGCGACCAGAGGCGCGCGTCTGCCAGCGTCACGTCACCGTCCTCCCCGTCGTACACGGTCTTTCCGTCTTTGTCCCTGACGGTATAGTGAACCTTTGCCGCGTCGGTTTTGACGGTGAAGCGAAGCGCGTTTTTATCGTCGTTTACGAACGTCTCGACGGTGATGTCACGGATCGCGCCGCTCTTCGGCAAGGTGTAGATCAGGCAATCGCGGTGAATGCCGGTGTAATTGTAAAAGTCGTGGCGGATATCCTGTTTGTTGTCCTTGTCAACGATGCCGACCGGCAGAGTCTCAAAGGTCAGACGGTTGTCGATCACGACGGTCAGGCGGTTCTCGCCGACGACGGGAAATATTTCGGCGTCAAAAGGGAGAAAGCCGTTGTCGTGATCGCCGATCAAATCACCGTTGAGATAGATCGCGGCACGGTGTCCGGTCGCGCCGATACGGAGACGGTATTCAAACCCCTCCCGCACGGGGACGGAAAAGGTCTTTTCGTAAAGGACTTTGCCGACGTATTCGCGGTGCTCGTGTTCCGTCATCTGTTCGTTCATGGAAGCCGGCACGGCGATCGGACGCGTCCCCTCGGCAGGAGCGACCGGCAAATAATCATCCCCGACTTCGCGGTAACGGAAGATGCCGTTCAGGGAATATAATTCCCGTTTTTCGTTCAATTTGGGATAAAGCATTTTTCACCTCTGTCAAAAGTAGTACTTTTATATTTTAATATAGTATATCTCATTGTGGTCAGGTATTCCACCTGTCCGTGACGGGAAAGAAGGCGCCCTTCTTCATCATAGTTGTTGTAATATTCTTCAAGATAATTCATAACTTTTTGTCCATAAATGCTGATTTTCCGCAATTATAATTCTGTATTATTCTTGATTTTCACCGTTTTGCAGGAAGCAATCAGCATCACACGCATGGACGTACATTGGTCATTTAAGGTTTTATAGGTCTGTTCGTCAATATATTCTGTACGGTATAAAAGCTCAAGCCAATATCTCGTTTCACTTGCTTCTTTGAGTGCGATTTCAAGCTTTGAGATAAAATCTTTTGTTCCTTGTGCGTAGTTTGCCTCGTATATGTTGGCGCCGATGGAAGTACCGGAACGACCGATTTGGTTGGAGATGACGGTTTCGTGTTTTGCTTTCAGGTCTTATACAAGATTGATGATCTGAACGGAAAAGTTCATTGATAATTCAGCAAGTTTGTTTTCTTTCATAAGACAAACCGCCTTTCTGCAAAAAATATATCATATTTTACAGAAAAAATCAATGATGTCGCCGCTTTGCGGCTGATGATGTTTCGTCGCTACGTTTCGAAATGATGCTGCGTCACTTCGTGCCGCAATGATGCGATGTTTGCCCTTTATGCCCCGCAGGGTACATCATTGCCGAAGGCAACATCATACCCGCAGGGTACATCATTTGCCCGGCAGGGCAAACATCATTCAAAAAACGCCTTTTGTCCGGTAGACAAAAGACGTTTTTTGTTGGCTGCGGAACCAGGATTTGAACCCAGACATACAGAGTCAGAGTCTGCTGTGCTACCATTACACAATTCCGCATCACGTTTCATAGCAGGGATTATTCTACCACACCGTTTTCCCTTTGTCAAGTCTTTTTTCCCTATTTTTTGTGAGTTTCGACAGAGTTTTTTCGACAAGCGAGAAATATGCCGCGCAAAGGTGCCTGCGGCGCAGTAATGGTTCTCACTATGCTCGAAGTTATGATTGCCCGTCGGCAAGTTATGATTTGCGCAGAGCGCAAAGTTATGGTTTGTCTGCGCAAAGTTATGAGATGTGTTCCGCAGGAACGCATCGTTCGCCCGCAAAGCGGGCGATGGTCCGACCGCTTTGAGAAAAGCGAGGGGGAATCGTCGAAAAACGCCCCGCGAGCCGTACAGGCGTACGGCAAGGGCGGTTTTCGGCGATAGAAAAGGGGATCAAATAAAGAAGAAATCCGTTAGGATTTCAACCTTAATGATGGGGTATTAACCCACAGAGTGCAAAGCAAAAAGGGGAAAAGGGCTTAAACCCCTTCCCCTTTTCGGTCCGACCGCTTTTCACATCTCCACGTGAAAAATCAGTCCTCTTGGTCTTCCTTATACGCTTCCTCGTCCAACTCGTCGCAGAACTCATTCCCGTGACTGTACCCGTCGGATCCGAGCGGACTCGTAAAGGAATACTCCTCGTCGTTGATGTCATAGAAATGACCGTTTACTTCCAGCTCGCAAGCGGCCTTGCAGAAAACGTCCAGAAACTCTTCGGGCGAAAACTCGGAGATCTCCACGCCGATCTCATCGTTGGTAAAGACGATAGAGGTTTCTTCATCCTCCGCGCAAGCGGAATAACCGTCGTCGTACACGATGTACTCGGAGGGGATCTCGAAGAAATCGTCAAGTTCTCCGGATTTCAGAAATTTGACAAAACGCTTACATTCCGATTTTACGCCCTCGAGCGTAATTTCAAAATACAATTCTTCATTCAGTATCATAGGTTCCTCGCAGGTTGACTCATTGGTGCAATAGAGTATAGCACAGCCGTTTTGCGTTGTCAACCGTTTTTCACTTTTTGTTGGAGATTTCCCATCGTTAGGTTATGAAAAGCATACCGCGTCCGTGACGAAACATACGTTCGTCAGTCAAATTTCACTTCGTCTTTCTTCTTTCTCCCGAAAATCTGCCGACGGAAGAGGATGAAATTCATCAAAACGAAAGAAGCAAACAGGATCACGAAAGTCCAGAACGGTTCTTTCGGCGCGTAGTTCCCGAGGAACATCATGGGGAATCCGAACACGATGGCGGGCAGATTCTGATACACGAGGTTCTCGGAAACGGGCGACTTGAAATCCGGATCGATCTCGCGGAGAAGCACGATTCCCGTGCTCGCCGTACCCGTCAGCATACCGTACATCGCAAGGAACTGTTCTTCGGAATACTCTGGGAAACAGACCTTTGCCACGAAACGGTTGTAAAAAAACGTGGAAAACAAGCCGAGAAGACAAAGGATCAGAAGAATCGCCCAATACTGCCGGATCAGTTCGATGCGGATGGCGGCGATACCGGCAACGATCATAAGATCGAAGAAGAAACCGCTGATACGTTTCATCAGAAACGGATTGACGTACTCTTTTTTGACGATCCCGACGCGGCGAAGAAGGTTCAGCGTCCCCATCACGAGCGTCGCAAACAGAACGCCGAAGAGGAAGTTGAAACCGTAGAGCACGGACTGCAGCCCCGGAATCAGATAGCCGAGAAGATCCATGAAAAGATACGTCAGCATATAGGTGCCGAGGACGATGCCGACCTGGACGGTCAGCTTGTCGATACTGCCGTTCATGGGGATCTCGTCTTTTCCCTGAATATCGCCGGAGACGAATTTTTCCGCTTTTTCCTCGGTCTGCTCAATGTGATATTTGCGGCGGAGGTAAGAAAGATAAATCACACCGCCGACGGAAGCCGAAAGGAAACCGAGCGCCGCGACGGTCAGACCGACGCTTTTTCCACCTGCGAAGCCCCATTTGGTCTCGTAGATATTACCGAAGTTGAGCGCCTGTCCCGTTCCCTGGCCGAAGCCGAACGGAAGAAGCGCACCCATTGCCGTAAAGAAGTCAGGGTTCAGAAGCCCCCAAAGGAGCGTGGCGCCGAGCCCCAAAAATCCCTGCATCAGATATGTCGCGACGGTCGTGATTCCCGTATTGAAGATCTCGACGCTGCGTTTTTTGGAAAACTTCTGATGCCCGGGCTTGAACACCGTGGCGATGAAACCCAGTGCCAGGGCGTGGTAAGTCAAAATCTCAAGGAACTGAAGTCCCGACATGGCGAGCGAACCGTCTTCGTTCACGACAGAGAAGAACTTCGTCTCGAAGAGCGGCACTTTGAAGATCCACTCGAAAATCACAGAAATGATGAGAAGCAAAAATCCGCCGAGCACCGAAGTCGGCACAAGCGAATTGCGAAGAAACGGCACCGTCTTTTTGATCATGTTCGCGGTCAGGAGACCGACGAGCAAAACGGATACGAGACTGAGAAGTCCCCAGACGTTAGAGTCCCAGAAATTCGTCATGTTGATTTCCTTCTTTCCCGGAAAAATGATAGTAGAAATTCACGTATTTCAAAGCGTTGAAACGCTTGTCTCCTTTGAACTGGAGCATATCGCCCTCGGTATAAATGCCGAGTTTGTTTCTGCCGAGGACGGCGGCACCCCGGATCCCGGAGAACGGATACACCGTTTTTTCCTCCCCCGTCAGAACCTCGATCCTGTCGCTGAAAAGAGACAGTTTCGCATCCTCTGCCTTCAGAACTTTCTTTTTATAAGGGATCACCGAGTAGAGATCGGCGGTATCCCCGGCGGCGGGCTTATCCGTATAAGCGTCGAGGGGAAGCCCGCGGACGAACGCTTCCTGCGCGTCGTACCATGCGCCGACGTCGGAAAAGGCGAACGGCGCGCCGACACCCGTAAACTTCTTGTCTTCCCCATAGATCGCGGTCATGCCGCAGGAAAGGCAATGCAAGCGGTCGTCTTTGCTCTCCCACTTTGCCATACCGCAAGAGGGACAGAAGTAGAACAGGCGCTCCATGTATTCCGCACGTTTCTTGTGACGGAAGCGTCCGCCGCTCTTGCTCTCGTCCGTCGCAAGTTCCCGACAGACCGTATCGTAAAGATCACCGTCGGACATCGCGGCGTACTCCTCCGGCTCGATGACTTTCGACACATAGGCGCGCATACCGCCTTTGCGTTTCACGTCGCTGAAGCGCGGGCACACGCCGAAACCGTCCTCAATGCGGACAAACGCCAGGGGCAGGGCGAGTTTTCTGGCAAGAGCAACAATACCGGGTTTGATATAACAGGTTTTTCCGCTGTAGGTGCGGTTGCCTTCCGGGGCGATCGCGATCGTGCCTCCCTCTCTCGCGACTTTCATACAGTCGATGACGGCGCGGACGTCCAGCGTGGCTTTTTTGATCGGGATCGGGGCTACGCTGAAACGGAGCAGAGAGGACAAAAACCCGGCGGAAAAGATATCTTCCGTCGCTACGTAGTAGGTCGCGCCCTTGAAAACGTATGCGACGAAGAACTGATCGAACGGGGTCTGGTGGTTGTAAAGAACGAGATACGGACGCTTGCCCTGCCCGGCGAAACGCACCGGACGGCAGCCGTAGCCGAATCTGACGAAGGGATAGAGAACGAAACGCGCCATAGCGGTCAGCACCGCGTGACGGCGACGAAGCCATTTTTTCGGCTTCGCTTTTTTCTTTTTATCCATGAGGTCTCCTCAAAAAAAACTTTTTTCCTCCGCCGCGTCCCTATGCTCTTTGATGTAACGCGACCAACGGATATAGCCGTATGTGGTATTGGAAAGATAGCCGGCTTTCAGAATCAGAAGCACGTACTGACCGGCGAGAATATTCATCACAGTCTCGAGGATCGCGGAGATATACCAGGCGATCCACTGCTCGCGGAAGCGGAACAGAATGGCAAGCCCGTTCACGACACCGACCGCCGACGCGCAGGCGTCGAGATAACAGACGATGACTTCAAGCGTGCGGTTGCCGCCGAAGAGATCGGTTCCGAAGCTGAACGTCGTCAGAAGATACCCGATCCCCGCCGTCCACGCCACGATCAGGAAAAGCACGAGCGCTTCCTGCCAACCGCGGAGGGTGCGGACCTTCGTGACCTCTTCTTTCTCTTCATCTTTCTTCTTGTTCCAGTTGACGAAACTCAAAATGTCACAGGGAAGCCAGAAGAAGAGCGTCGTCGCCATCGTCGCGAAACGGTAGGCGAGCACAAGGCAGATCGAGATCTCGGCGATCTCGACGAACACCGAGACGATAAAGTTCCATCTCGACTGTTTGGAGATCAGAAGCTCGCAAAGCACGTTCAGAAACGTGTCGAGCAGGTAAAGCCCCATAATGACGAGCCCGTTTACGCCGTTGCAGGATTCTTCCGGGAACAAAACCGAGAAGAGCGAAGCCAGAACGGAAACGGAAAGAAACCAGATTTTTTCGTAAGCGGAAAAGAATTTGCCGAAGAAAAGGACGACCGCGAGGGCAATCGCAAAGAATCCGACGGCAAGCGCGACCCCGAAAATCAGGGAGGCGGCGTCGGCGTTTTCATCCCGCACGGCGCGGATCAGATCCGACCTTGTCGGTTCATTTTGAAAATACAGGGTGCTGCCGTCCTCCGACGCGTAAACGTAACAGACGACGGAGTTCGGCGCTTCGTCTCCGCTTTCGGCGGCGAACTCGGCTTCAAAGGAAAAGCCGTCTTTCTGATAAACGGCGCGGAGGATGCCGGTATCTTCGTCGTATTCCACCGTGGTGCCATCAAAGGAAAGGACGCGCTCTTCGATCTTTTCATACGCCGGGACGGGGCGCGTGACTTTCAGGATACCGAGGCATACAAAACAAAGCGAAACGAGGGCACAAAGAATCAGAAGAACTTTGCCCGCGGTTCGGTAAGGAAACTTCTCTGTGCGGAATTTCATAAAGACTCCCTTTCGGAAAGAGCGATACAAAATATTTTATTAAAACAATACCACAAAACCGCTTTTTTGTCAAGACAAAGAGAAAAAACGGCGTCGTTGACAAAACCCGCGCGATGGTGTAAAATAGGAGAAAAAGTCGGAAAAAGAGGGCAAAACGGGCTGATGAAACTGATTTTGGCAACGAATAATTCACACAAAATTAACGAAATGCGCGCCATTCTCGGCAGCCGTTTCGACACGATCCTCTCGCTCCGGGAAGCCGGTATTTCCCACGAAACGGTGGAGGACGGTGCGACTTTTCTCGAAAACGCAAGGAAGAAAGCCGAAGAGATCGCCGCGATCGCGGGTTGTCCCGCTCTCGCCGATGACAGCGGACTTTCGGTGGACGCCCTGGGCGGCGCGCCCGGCATTTTCAGCGCCAGATTCGCCGGCGAGCACGGAAACGACGAGGCGAACAACGCCCTGCTCCTCGAAAAACTCAAAGGGGAGAAAAACCGCAAGGCACATTACGTCTGCGCCGTCGTGATCGCTTTTCCGGACGGCAAAAAGATCGAAGCCGAGGGGTGCTGGTACGGCGAGATTTTAACGACACCGCGCGGGGTTTCCGGGTTCGGGTACGATCCGCTCTTCCGCCCCGACGGTATGACGGGCTCCGTCGCCGAAATGACGGCGGAGGAGAAAAACGAAGTCAGCCACAGAGCGGTCGCCCTCGCCGCGCTGGCGCAAAAACTTTCGGCGGAAGAGGAAAAATAATTCCGAAAAACCTATTTACTTTTATAAAATATTGTGATATAATCATCCTGACCTAATTTGCGGTACTACCGGACACCTTGCTCCGCTATGGGATCTTCCCTTTGCGTAGTTTGCGTTATCACCGACGGTAATACGGCGATTCCGGTTAATTTTTAAGAAAGGTGAAAAGACATGATTTCCAAGGAAACCAAGACCGCCCTCATCGAAGAGTACAAGATCAACGAGAGAGACACCGGTTCTCCCGAAGTGCAGGTCGCTATTCTTACCGACCGTATCAATACCCTGACCGAGCACATGAAGAAGAATCCGAAGGACTTCCACTCGCAGAGAGGTCTCTCCAAGATGGTCGGCCACAGAAAACAGCTCCTCAACTATCTGGCGAAAAAAGACATCGAAAGATACAGAGCGGTTGTCAAAAAACTCGGTCTGAGAAAATAATCTCGGACGAAGCGTAAAACGGGGGCGCTTTGCCGTTCCCGTTTTTCTATGAAAAATGCGGGCATCTGCGAAAGTAGCCATTAAATAAGGACTCGGCGTGACGAGTTTTTATTTAAGTGCTATGTTCGCAAAAACGAAGTGTCCGCCAAAAGAAAGGACGAAAAAATGGTAGAAAGATTCAAAACATTCGACGACTACAAGGTTTACAAGTACGACCTCGCCGACAGACCTCTCGTGATCGAGACCGGAAAGATCGCCGGACTCGCCAACGGCGCCGCCCTCATCAAGTACGGTGAAACGACCGTGCTCGCGACCGCGACCGCCTCCGCCGCGCCCCGCGAGGGCATCGACTTCTTGCCCCTGTCCGTCGATTACGACGAAAAAATGTACGCTGTCGGAAAGATCCCCGGCGGCTTCCTCAAGAGAGAGGGTAAGCCCTCCGAAAAGGCCGTCCTGACGAGCCGTGTGATCGACCGTCCCGTACGTCCCCTCTTCCCGAAAGACCTGAGAAACGACGTTTCTCTGCTTCTGACCGTCATGTCGGTCGATCCCGACTGTTCTCCCGAGATCACGGCGATGATCGGCGCCTCCGTCGCTCTGTCCATCTCCGATATTCCGTGGAACGGCCCGATTGGCGGCGTGTTCATGGGTCTCGTTGACGGAAAGCCCGTCGTGAACCCCACCGCCGAACAGAGAAAGAACAGCACCCTCGAGCTGACCGTCGCGGCTTCAGAAAAGAAAGTCGTCATGATCGAAGCCGGTGCGAAAGAAGTCTCCGACGAAGATATGTATAACGCGATCATGGTCGCGCACGAGGAAATCAAAAAGCTCGTCGCGTTCATCAACGGTATCGTCGCCGAGATCGGCAAACCGAAGTTCTCCTATCCCTCCGGTGACCTCGATCACGATATGTTCGACGAGATCTTCGCTTACGTCGAAAAAGACGTGATGGAAGCGCTCGACACCGACGACAAGAACGTCAGAGACGCCAAGATGCAGCCCATCATGGACGACATTGTCGCCAAATACGAAGAAAAATACCCCGATATCAAAGTCGTTCTCCCCGAGCTCATCTACAAGATCCAGAAGAAGATCGTCCGCCGCTGGCTGCTCGTTGACAAGAAACGTGTGGACGGCCGCCGTATGGACGAGATCCGTCCTCTCGCCGCCGAAGTCGGCGTGATCCCGAGAGTACACGGCTCCGGTCTGTTCACCCGCGGTCAGACGCAGGTGCTGACGATCGCCACCCTCGGTACGCTTTCCGACGCGCAGAAGCTCGAAGGTCTCGACGAAGAAGACTCCAAGAGATATATGCACCACTACAATATGCCCGGTTACTCCACCGGTGAAGCCAAGGCGCTCCGCAGCCCCGGCCGCCGCGAGATCGGTCACGGCGCACTCGCAGAGCGTTCTCTGCTCCCCGTTCTTCCGAGCACGGAAGAGTTCCCCTACGCGATCCGTCTGGTATCCGAAGTCGTCAGCTCGAACGGCTCGACCTCTCAGGGCTCCGTCTGCGGCTCTACGCTGGCTCTGATGGATGCCGGCGTGCCGATCAAGGCACCCGTCGCCGGTATTTCCTGCGGTCTGATCACCGCCGAGGACGGCAGTTTTGACACCATGATCGATATCCAGGGGCTCGAAGACTTCTACGGCGATATGGACTTTAAGGTCGCCGGAACGCATAAAGGTATCACCTCCATTCAGATGGACCTCAAGATCGACGGTCTGACGCCCGAGATCATCAAGCAGGCACTCGAAAGCACCCACAAGGGCAGAGACGAGATCATCGACAAGATCCTCCTCGCCGCTATTCCCGCACCGCGTGCCGAGCTTTCTCCCTACGCTCCCAAGATGACCGTGATGCATATTGATCCCGATAAGATCCGTATCGTCATCGGCAAGGGCGGCGAAACCATCCAGAAGATCACCGCCGAGACCGGCGTCAAGATTGATATCGAAGACGACGGCACCGTCTGCATCGCGGCAGTCAACGGCGAAGCCGCAGAGAAAGCGAAAGCCATCATTGATGCACTCGTGTTTGAGCCGGAAGTCGGCGCGACCTACGAGGGCACCGTCACCCGTATCATCCCGATCGGCGCTTTTGTGGAATACGCTCCCGGCAAAGAGGGCCTCGTCCACATCTCCAAACTCCAGAACAAACGCACCGAGAAAGTCGAAGACGTCTGCAATATCGGCGACACCGTCAGAGTCAAGTTCCTCGGCACGGATGAAAAAGGCAGACAGAATCTGTCGATGAAAGACGCTGACTGAGTTTAATCAGTCATCAAATACAAAAACGGCTTCTTGTTTGATTGCAGGAAGCCGTTTTCTTATTTCAAATAAGAGTAGAGACGGATAATAAATCAAAGAAAAAACGCGCTCGTTTGAAACGATGGCTGCGATTCACGTTAAAGTAAAAGAAGAAAAGAAAAAGCGCACTTCGACGAGCGCGCTTTTGTGTTGCATTTTCGTTCATGCTCATTGAAAACCGAATAAATCAGAAACGGAAGTTCAAGTAAGTAGTTGCCGAACTGCCTTTCTTTGGATAGCAGTCGGGGCCCGCGGTCAATTAGTATCATTCAGCTAAACACATTACTGTGCTTACACCCATGACCTATCAATCTCGTAGTCACGGGGTGTCCTTACTCGTTTGAAACGATGGGATATAAAATGACAGTATAAATAGGAAGATCATTCTATTTATACTTATAATAATGAAAAAAGCGCACTCGATTGAGTGCGCTTTTTTTGGCTACATGCTCATTGAAAACCGAATAAATGAGAAACGGAAGTTCAAGTAAGTAGTTGCCGAACTGCCTTATTCTTTGGATAGCAGTTCAAGCCCTCGGTCAATTAGTATCATTCAGCTAAACACATTACTGTGCTTACACCCATGACCTATCAATCTCGTAGTCTACAAGTGACCTTACTCGTTTGAAACGATGGGATATCTCATCTCGAGGTGTACTTCACGCTTAGATGCTTTCAGCGTTTATTACATCCGCACGCGGCTATTCGGCTATGCCCTTGGCAGAACAACCGATGCACCGGAGGTGCGTCCTACCCGGTCCTCTCGTACTAAGGTAAGCTCCTCTCAAATATCCAACGCCCACGACAGATAGGGACCGAACTGTCTCACGACGTTCTGAACCCAGCTCGCGTACCACTTTAATCGGCGGACAGCCGAACCCTTGGGA
>JAZLLY010000012.1:0-26359 GCA_045598385.1 Eubacteriales bacterium
GTTTGCCCGTCAGGGCCGCGACGGCACGTCCGACGGTCGTTTTTCCGCATCCCGGCATACCGACGAGAACGACGTTTTGCAGGGCGTTTTTCACGATCGCGGCGGCCTTTCCTATCTCCTCTTCGGGGACAGGAACGCCGGTAAAGAATTCTGCCGCTTCCTTTGCCTGCGCCGCGAGCATCGGAAGTCCGTTTGCCGTCTTGATCCCGCGTTTTTCGGCTTCCGAGAGAAAGCGCGTTCTGAACGGGCGGTAAATCACGTCGGCGACAAAAGTCAGCCCGGGAAAGTCGTCAAGGGAAACGGGCGGAATACCGTCCCCGTGCGGAAACATACCGACGGGCGTGGCATTGACGAGAATATCGGTATCCCGATGACGGGAAAGATCGTCATAGCGGACGTTGCCCGTACGGGAGACGGTGACGATCTCTTTTGCGCCTTTCGTTTTCACGGCGAGCGAAACGGCGCGCGAAGCGCCGCCGGAGCCGAGGATCATAACCTTTTTGCCGGCAACATTGACGCCGGCGCTGTCGAGAAGATAAGAGAAGCCGAAAACGTCGCTGTTGTGCCCGAAAAGTTTTCCGTCGCGGCGTTTGATACAGTTGACCGCGCCCGCCTGCGCCGCTGTCGGCGTGACGTCGGAAAGGTAGGGCAGAACGCTGATCTTATGCGGGATCGTGACGTTAAGGCAGTCAAAAGCGTCGCTTCGCATAAAAGCGTCAAGCCCGTCTTTCGGAACTTCGAAAAGTCGGTATTCGTAATCCGCGATCGTGTGATGCAAAAGCGGAGAAACGGTGTGCCCGAGGGTCTCTCCGAGCAGTCCGCAGCGAAGATTCGTAAATCCCGTGATCACGACAGATCCTCCTGGATCTTCCGGGAATCAAAGAGGATCGTCCGATAGACGTCGGCGACGTTTTCACCGTAAGCGCCGGCAGACTTTTTGACGTCGGCGACGATGGCTTTCTCCCGCTCGGCATCGACGATCGGCAGATTGTTGTTCTTTTTGTAAACCCCGATCTGGCGGGAAGTCTCGAAGCGCTCGGCGAGCAGCTTCGCGATCTTTTTGTCGAGTGCGTCGATTTTGTGACGATAAACGGCGATATCGGGTTCTTTTTTCATTTGTTATCCTCCAAAAGCAGATCGAGCAGGGCGACGGCGACCGCCGCTTCCGTCACGGGGACGGCGCGGGGCGCAAAGCAGGGATCGTGCTTTCCCCGGATATTGATTTGCACGTTTTTCATTTCGGAAAGAGAAACGGTGTTTTGCGGTTTTCCGATAGACGGCGTCGGTTTGCAGACGGCACGGAAAACGAGGGGCGCACCGCTCGTCATACCGCCGAGAATGCCGCCGGCGCGGTTGCCGACGATCCTGACGGTTTTTCCGTCCGTCACGAAAGGATCATTGTTTTCACTTCCGAACAGCGAGGCGGCGGAAAATCCGTTTCCGAACTCCACCCCTTTTACGCCCGGAATGGCGAAAAGAGCAGAAGAGAGCGCCGCTTCAACGCCGAAGAAAGGATGCTCGCCGATGCCGGCGGGAAGTCCGATAACGGCACCTTCGACGATCCCGCCGACCGAGTCGAGATCGGCTTTCGCTTTTGCGATCTCGGCTTTCATTTTTTCTCCCGCCTCGCGGTCGAGTGTCGGGAAATCGGCGCCCTTGAGAATATCATACTCGTTCTCGGAGACGGTGTCGGGAGAAAAGGCGGTGTCGGCGACGCCGTGGACGGACAAAAGGTGAGAAAAGACGCGTATTCCTTGATTTTCAAGGTATTGCAGACAAATGCCTCCGGCGACGCAATACGCCGCCGTCAGTCTGCCGGAAAAACGACCGCCGCCGCGCAGATCCACGTTTTTGCGGTATTTCATAAGAGCGGCATAATCCGCGTGGGAAGGCCTCGGCGTATCGTTGACGGATTCGTAGGGGGAGGGATCGGCGTTCTCATTGGCAATGACGGCGACGATATCTTCGCCGTTTGTAACGCCGTCGGAAAAGCCGGAAAAAAAGACGGGCGCGTCGTTCTCTTTGCGGGCGGTGGCATAATTGTTTTTGCCCGGTGCGCGCCTCGAAAGAAACCGCGAAAGCGCGTCAAAATCGACGCGGAATCCGGCGGGAAAACCCGAAAGGCGCAGGGAAAGTCCGTCACCGTGAGAGGCGCCGTCGAGCGTCAGTTTCAGATGGTTTCCGTAAGGAACAGACATGAGTCATTCTCCGTTTTCGTCAATATTCGGTAGTCGGAAAAGAAAGCGGGATAGGATTTTTTCACACATTCCGCGTGCAGGACGGTCACGGGGGCAGCAGCCGCATTTGCGGCGATCGCCGCGCTCATCGCGATCCTGTGGTCAAAAAAGGAATCGACGACGCCGCCGCGGATGACATCGCCCGTCACGGTGAAAACGCCGTTTTCGCAAGCGGTATGAATGCCGAGGGAGGAAAGCATCGCACCGACGGCGAGCACTCTGTCGCTCTCTTTCGTGCGCAGACGATCGACACCGTAAAAGCGGGTTGTTCCCTTTGCGCAGGCGGCGAGAACGGCGAGAGGCGGGAAGAGATCGGGAGTATCCGATAGGTCAAGATCGAGGGCATGAAGATCACCGCCCTCCACAGTCACGGCGTCGCCGTCAACGGATACCTGTGCGCCGAAGTCGGAAAGCAGGGAAAGAACGGCGGCGTCGCCCTGAAAAGTTTCGGCAGACAAGCCGCAAACGGTCACGGGACGTTTTCGGATCGCGCCGCCGACGAGGAAAAACGAGGCGGCAGAATAATCGCCTCCGGCGGTATAGTGCCCGAGCGAGCGAAAATTGCCGTTTTCAACGGAAAAACCGTCGCCGCTTTGGGTGACGCGGATCCCGAAGTCGCAAAGCGTTTTCAGGGTGAGATCAAAATAAGGTTTGCTGACGGGATGCCCTGCCGCTTGCAAAAGGGAAGGAGCCGAAAGCATCGGTAAGGCAAGGAGCATTCCGGACAGAAATTGCGAGGAAAGCGAAGCGTTGACGGTATAAGTGCCGGGGATGAGTTTGCCCCGCACCGTAACGGTGTTTCCCTCTTTTTGGACCGTAACGCCGAAAGGTAAAAGGGCGTCGGCGATATCGGAAACGGGACGCGCCGAAAGACTGTCGTTCAGAATAAAAGTTGCTTCCGTGCCGAGCGCGGCGGCGATGGGAATGAAAAACCGGAGCGTCGAGGCGGAGCCGCGGCAATCCGCACAAAACGAGGACGGCAGAGAAGAGATCGGCAAAACGTCAAAGTCTTCGCCACTGCGTGTGATCTTCGCACCGAGGGCGGTGAGGACCGAGACGGTCGCTTCGATATCGTCGGCACAGGACGAAGCGGCGATTGTCGTCCGGCGGTCGGAAAAAGCGGAGAGAATGAGAAGTCTGTGAAGTTCGGACTTGGAGGCGGGGGCGCGGACGGTCCCGCAAAGCGTCGGCGTTATCAGTTTCACGTTCATCGCGCACCGTCACGAAGCCAGAGGGCAATTTCGTTTTTCGGGACGTCAATGATTCTGACCTGCCCGAACTCTACCGGAACGATCAGGGAAAGGACGCCGCCCGATACCTTTTTATCCTGCGTCAAATAGGGCAGAAGCGCGTCGGTGGGGATGGGACATTCTGTCGGAAGACCGTGCCGCAAAAGTTCCGCTTTCAGCGTTTCGTAAACGGAAAGCGAACACAAACCGCGCTTGACCGCCGCGCGCGTGACAAGGCACATCCCGACGCTGACGGCTTCTCCGTGAGAAACGGTAAAATCCGACGCTGCCTCGATCGCGTGCCCGAAGGTGTGACCGAAATTGAGAACACGGCGCAGTCCGAAATCCTTTTCGTCCTGCTCGACGATCAACGCTTTCAAAGCGACGGCTCTTCCTATCCGGCCGCAAATATCGTCATTCTGTAAATAATAGTTTGCAAAATCACGGTCGATAGCCGCATATTTGATGATTTCCGCCATACCGTCTCTTTTGTTTCTCTCGGGCAAGGTGCCGAAGAAGATAGGGTCGATCAGGACGGCAGAGGGTTGATAAAACGCACCGACGAGATTTTTGACACCGTGAAAGTCGATCGCGCATTTTCCGCCGACGGAGGCGTCAACGGCAGAGAGAAGCGTCGTGGGAAGCGTGAGATAACGGATCCCGCGCATATAAAGAGAGGCGCCAAGTCCCGTCACGTCGCTGACCGTTCCGCCGCCGAGCGCGACGAGAAGATCGGAGCGGTTGAACCCGCGCTCCGCACATTTTTTGAGAATCTCAAAAAGCGTGTCTTCGGTTTTTGCTTTTTCGCCTGCCGGAAGAACGGTGTTTGCGACGTCGTAACCGGCTTTTGTCAGCATATCGGTGATCTTTGAAAGATAGAGCGGCGCGACGTTTTCGTCCGTGACGACTTCGATTTTTCCGACTTTTTTCATTTTGCCGAGAACATCGGGCAGAAGATCTGCCGCGCTGTCGCCGACCGCGACGGTATAAGGAGGGCATAATTTGATTTCTACGTTTTCCACGGTTTTCCTCCTTTTCGCCGGTTTTTTAACAAAAACATTATAATATATCAGCAGAAAAAAGTCAATCAAAAAGTGCTTTGCCTGAGCAAAGCACTTTTCGTATGCAAAACATCGTGCGGGATTCTCGTTTGATCATGCCGCTATCGGTTTTCAAAACGGTAATAAGGGTTGGGCGGAATCTTATGCTTGCGTTTCCTCTTTGTTGGCAAGAGGAGCATACGTGTCGATGCCGGCGTCGGTGAGCAGGGCATCGGAGACGGTATCGGCTTTGGCGTCGGTTTCGTCATCAAAGAGATGGCAGGCGACGAAATGCCCCGGCTCAACTTCCTTTAGCTTCGGCGTGACCTTCGCGCAGATATCCTTTGCGCAGGAGCAGCGCTTGCAGAAGCGGCAGCCCTCAGGCGGATCAATCGGGCTCGGGATCTCGCCTTTCAGCACGTGACGCTCTTTTTTGTTATCGACGTCCACGTCGAGAACGGCGTCAAGCAACGCTTTCGTGTAAGGGTGGAGCGTGTTTGCAAAGATCTTTTCGGTATCGCCGTATTCCATCATTTTTCCGAGATACATGACGGCGACTCTGTCACAGACGGTCTTGACGACCGCGAGATTGTGAGAGATGAAAAGATAGGTCATGCCGATCTCTTTCTGGAGTCCGGTGAGCAGATTGAGGATCTGGGCGTGCACAGACACGTCAAGCGCGGAGACGGGCTCGTCGCAGACGAGGAAATCGGGGTTCAGAATGATCGCTCTCGCAATACCGATACGCTGTCTCTGACCGCCGGAAAAATCGGAGGGATGGCGGTGCAGATCCTGTTCGGAGAGACCGACCATTTTGAGTAGCTCGAGGACACGCGCCTCGATCTCTTCGTCGGTATAGCCGCCGCGGATCTTCATCGGCTCGCCGATGATCTGCAAGACGTCGAATCGGGGGTTCAGAGAAGAGAACGGATCCTGGAAGATCATCTGCATATCCCGTCTGACGGCCTTGAACTGTTTGCCTTTCAGGGCGAAAAGGTCGTTGCCTTTGAAATACACTTTTCCCCGTGTCGGCTCGATCATGCCGAGAAGGGTATTGGCGAGGGTGGTCTTTCCGCAGCCGGATTCGCCGACGAGACCGAGCGTCTCACCCTCGTAGATCGTGAGCGACATATCGCTCACCGCCTGGACGAAATGCTTTTTGAAAGATAATCCGCCTTTGACCGGGAAAAAGACGTCAAGATCTTTGATTTCTACCAGAGGTTGCTTTTCGGACGTTAACATTTCGTTGTCAAAATCCCGGTTCATTTTGTTTCTCCTTTACAAAGAGGATGGAAGCATCTGACTTTTCTGCCGTCTCCTATATCCGTCAGCGGCGGCATCTGACACCGGCACTCCTCCGTCGCGTAACGGCAACGGGGATGAAAATAGCATCCCTCGGGCTTGAACATGGGGTGCGGCACGTTGTCGGGGATCTGTATAAACTCGTGGTTGGTATCGGAAAGTTTGGGGATCGCGCCGAGCAGTCCCTCGGTGTAAGGATGTTTCGGATCCTTGAAGAGCGGGTATGCCGGCGATTCTTCCACGATCTTGCCGCAGTACATGACGTAGATGCGGTCTGCCATATTGGCGACGATCGAGAGGTCGTGGGTGATGAGAAGCAGAGAGGTGTTGTGCTTTTTCTGCATTTCGGAGAGCACTTCGAGCACCTGCGCCTGGATCGTGACGTCGAGGGCTGTGGTCGGTTCGTCCGCGATGATGAACTTCGGCTGACAGGCAAAAGCCATCGCAATCAGCACGCGCTGACGCATACCGCCGGAAAGCTGATGCGGAAAATCGCGGTATCTCTGTTCGGGGGAGGGAACGCCGACGAGGCGGAGGGCTTCGATCGTGCGTTTTTTGGCATCTTCCTTGCTCGTGTGAAAATGTTTGATAAACACTTCGTCGATCTGCTTGCCGACGGTCATGACGGGATTGAGCGCCGTCATGGCATCCTGAAAGATCATGGAGATCTTACTGCCGCGGATGTGCTGCATCTCGCGATCCGAAAGATCTTTCATCTCCACGCCGTCAAGGATAAGCTCATCCACGCGGGTGAGCGCGGGGGGAGAATTGATCAGTTTCATGATCGAAAGGGAAGTGACGCTTTTTCCGCAGCCGGATTCGCCGACGAGGGCGACGCATTCTCCCTCTTTCACGTGCAGATCAATCCCTTCAACGGCACGGACAACGCCCATTTCGTTCGGGAAAATGACTTTTAAGTTCTTTACGCTAAGCATATCGTTATTTTCGCTCATCGTCATACTCCCACCGTTTCTTCGTCGTCCTTTGCGCCGCCGATATAACCGAGTTTCTCGGATTCATCCATGGAGGCGAAAACTTCTTCGATGTACTGATTGTTGAGATTCTTGAAGATCTTATAGGCGCCGGAGGTCTGTTTCATCCTCGGGTTGAAGATCTCTTCCATCGCGATACCGATTCTCATAAAGGAATAGACGGCGAGGAAGATGCCGATACCGGGCGCGATGATCCACCACCAGTAGCCGAAGAGCATGGCGCCGCCGCTCTGGACCTCGGCAAGCATTTTACCCCAGCTGATCGCGGTCGGATCGCCGAGACCGAGGAAACTCAGTCCGGCTTCGGCGACCATGATACCGGCGCTCGTCAGACAGGTGGACATAATGAGAAGGTGCGAGACGCCCGGCAGAATGTGTTTCATCATGATATGCCAGCGTCCGGCGCCCGCGAGCTCCGCCGCTTTTACGTAGTTTGAGTTTTTGAGGACGAGCACCTGCGAACGTATCGTCCGCGCCAGTCCCGTCCAACCGAAGAGGGTGAAGATAAGGACGATCATCACGTAACTCTTGCCGAACAGGTTGGTGAGAACGATCGTGAGCGGCAGCGTGGGAATGACGAGCATGACGTCCACGACACGCATGATGAGATTATCCACCCACCCGCCGACGTAGCCGGCGAGGATGCCCATGACGGCACCGAGAAAAGCGATACAGATACCGGTGACGATACCGATGAGAAGCGATACTCTCGCGCCGTAGATCAGCATACTGAAAATATCCTGACCGGTGGAGATCGTCGTGCCGAGCGGATGCTCCCACGAGGGATGAAGACCGCGCTCGCAGCGCTGCGTCACGTCGTAAGGATCAAAGGGCGCGATGACCGGCGCGAAGATCGCGCAGAACGCGAGAACGCCGAGAAGGATAAGACCGACTTTGCCTTTCGGATGACGCCAGAGCTTGGCGATAAAAGAGCCCGCGCTCTTCCCGAACTTGAGAAATCCGCGTCCGACGGCAGAAAACGCGGATTTGGCGCCGGCGGGGAATCTTTCGAAGAAGTCTTTGATCTTGTCGGGAGCGCATTTGAAGAAATCCGCCGTTTTTCCGGCCGCCTTTTTGAAGAAACCGACCGTTTTTCCGGGCAATTCAAGGAAGAAATCTTTGATTTTTTTCATATCCATCATCTGCGCCCTCCGTCAACCGTAACACGGGGATCAAGTAAAGAGTAGCAAAGATCCGTCACGAGATTCGCGACGAGAGCAAAGGTGGAGAGAAAGAGCATGATGCCCATCATCAGGGGATAATCGTTGGTATTGTTGGCTTCGAGGAACAAAGTGCCCATGCCGTTCCAGTTGAAGATCTGCTCGATGACGACCGCGCCGCCGACGAGGCCGGAGACGCTCATGCCGAAGTTCGTGACGATCGGCAGAATGGCGTTTCTCAACGTGTGCTTGTAAAGCACGGTGTCCGAGGAGAGACCTTTTGCTCTCGCGGTGACGATGAAGTCCTCGCCGGATACGGCGATCATACTGTTTCGCGTCGTCTGCGCATAGCCGATGATGCTGCCGATCGCCATACTGACGATGGGGAGGGCGGCGTTGTAAAAGACCGTGCCGATGGCGTCGAGACTCCAGTCAAACTCCGCGACCATATTCGGATCGGTGTAGGCAGGGAACCATTCCGCCTCAAAGCCGAGGACGAGGACGAGAATCAGCGCGATGAAGAAAGAGGGGAGCGCCGTCGTGATCGTGGAGGCGTTCATCAGCACAAGATCGGGCCAGCGCCCGCGTTTCCAGGCGGCAAACGCACCGATGAGGACACCGGCGAGCGCGCCTATCAAAAGCGTCGTGACCGAGAGGACGAGTGTCCATGGCAGTCTCTCGGCGATCAGATCAATGACTTTCGGCGATCCGCTCTTAAAGGAGTTGCCGAGGTCGCCGTGAAAAAGATTATCGACGTAGCGGAGATACTGCTGAAACGCGGAAACGTCAAAGCCGTACTGCTTGCGTGTCATATCCTTGATAATGTCGTATTCCACGTCTGACATGTTGCCCTGCGGGGGATAGTACCGCTCGGCGGGATCGTCCACGCCGATTCGGGGAATGAAGAAGTTCAGCGTCAGGACGACGAAGAAGAGAAGAACGGTATAAAGGATTCTTTTGATGACGTAACTTTTTTTCATAATCCTCTCCTTTATACTTTACGCAGAACTTTCAGACTGTCGGTGGAAAAAGCGGTGTTGCCGTCCGTCGCTACCCAGCCCGTAAACCTGTCGGTTCTCGCGACGGAGATCAGCGTGGAACTGTAAAGCGGGATCTTATAGTATTCTTTAGCGATATCCACCTGCAGTTCCTTGAGAAGTTGATTCTTGAGATTGAGATTCAGCGTGTCACGCATCTCTTCGATCTGTGCCGTCAGTTCGGGGTCGATCAGTCTGCCGTAGTTCGAAGATTTTCCGGTGTTGACGAAGTGCGAGTTCATCATGACGTCAACCGTGGAAGAAGTAAAGGTGACGCTTTGCAGAGTCATATCAAAGTTGCCGGGGTAGAGATACGTGTTTTCGGGAGAACTGCCCGCCGCGGCGTATTTGACTTCGATGCCGATCTTCTGTAACTGAATCTGCAGATAACTGACGAGATCCTGATAAGCGGGGGCGCCGATGATCTCGAAAGAAAGGCGTCTGCCGTTCGTAAGACGGTATCCGTGAGAGTCTTTTTCGGGGCAGATTTCGTCGAGAATCGAGTTGGCTTCCGCCACACGCTCGTCCCAGAATTTTGCGAAAGAGGCGAGTTCTTGCTCGTCGTAAATGTCAGATTTGTAAATATTTGTTAGCGATTCCGCCACAAGCCCGGGACTGTACGTCGTGGCGGCACCGTTCTGTACGTTTTTGATCAGGTCTTCTTGATCGACCGCGAGCGCGATCGCCCTGCGGAAATCGTCCCGCATCAGGAACTTGCGCATCGTCGTCTGATTTTCCGTCGTCGGGTTGACGTTGAGGACGAGCGTCAGAACGAAGGGGTTGCTTGCCTCCAGAACCTGCATATTCTCTTCATTTTCAAACAGGACCTTGTAATTGGCGTTGATGGAGGAATCGAGGACGTCAACGTACCCTTTAAGTAGGGAGAATATGGCGACGTTCTGTTCCTGATAAAGGATGAATTTGATCTTTTCGACCTTATAAAGGGGCTGTGTGGGATCTTCTTCATCTTTGAGATGGTAGTCGTCACGGCGGTTGAGAACGATGACCTGTGCGTTCGTGCTTTCCACGTCGAGGGTGTAGGGACCGCAGCCGACGGGGTGCTCATACTGATAGCGGAGTTTGTCGTTCGGCTCCGTGCTGTTGATGGGATTATCCGGGGTAACGATGGGATTCCAGATGTGTTCGGGCAGGATCAGAATCGTTGTGAACAGCGTTGTTACGGCGCCGAGAACTTTTTTCACGTGGAGATAGACCACCGTGTCTTTTTCTTCTTCGGTAAAGGTGTAGCGGTTGTTGAGATTGTGATTCGCGGTGTAGATACCGTAAGAAGTTCTCACGCCGTTCGAGTAGGTGTGGTTGAGGTCGGAGACCCAGGCAAGGGCGCCGGCGTGATTGGACAACGCGTTATTGGCGCAAAGGTCGAAGGAAAAGAAGATATCGTCCGCCGTCACTTTTTCGCCGTCGCTCCAGGTGGCGTTGTCGAAAAGCGTCACTTTGACGGGAATATAAGAGCCGGAGTTTCCGTACACTTTTTCCAATCGGTCGTAATCCACTTTTCCGTCTTCGGTGACGATGGGTTTTCCTTCCTTATCTATATAGCACCACTCTTTGGCAAGGTTCGGCAAAAACTCTCCCGTCAGATCGTCATAGGAGAAAAGCGTGCTGTAGATCATACTGGAAACCGTCGGCGCTATGCCGTCTCTCGACTGCCACGGCATATAGGAACTCGGAAAAGAGGTGCCGACGTGACCGACGTACAACGTGTTCGAGTCGTCGCTTTGTCTTTCCTTATTTCCGCTTTTGCAACTGCAAAGTCCCGTACAAGCCGAGAAAAGCAAAAGAGAAGCGAGAAGCAAAGTGACGATCTTTTTTGTAGTTTTCATCGTAATCTCCTCAAGAAAAAGAATGGGGCGGACGAAGCGTCCGCCCGCAAACGATGGCTTATTTATTCATGCCCTCGTAGGGATATTCCATCTGCGTGCCGAAGCCGTCTCTCGTCGCACAGTTGTCGTAGATCTCTTCGATGCGGAACACGTAACCGGCGTATTTGAGCCAACGGTTCATATCGGGCGTATGATACATATCGTGCTGCGCGTTGATGAACTGCTGATACAGCTCGCGCTTTCCGGAAATGGTTTCGTCGTAGATCTCGATCTTGCCGCGAAGCTCGTAGGAGATCATGGGCGGCTGATAGAACATCAGCGTGGCTTCGGGATTGACCTGATAGTTTGCCCAGGAATGTTTTTTCGCCATTTCCAGAGAACCGACGCAGGAGAAGTCCACTCTGTCTCTCGCCTCGGGACCGTACATATATTTGATCAGTACGCCGAGACCGCGCTTGGAGTATCCTTTATCCTCGGGATCGTAGCTCTTGATGTGGTTGATATACGCTTCGAGCGTTTCTTCGAGGTATTCGGGCTTCGGCATAAAACCGATGCCTTTGATACTGCCGTTCAGACCGGCAGGGCCGTTCGAGATGAACGTCGGATCGTGAGAGCAGAAGGAAAGAAACATTTTTTCGGGGGACATTTCCTCGTCATTGAAGATTTTGATGACGGTATTGGCTCTCGTCGTGAAAGCCCATTTGAAGAAAGACTCGGATGATTTCATTGTAATCTCCCTATGTATTTTTTTCTATTCTACCATATATTGATTTACATGTCAATAACAAAAAAACGGTTTTTCCGTGTTTTAGCGTGCTAAAGCAAAAGATTTTAGCGCGAAAAAGCGTTTTTTTCAAAAAACAGTTGACAAACGAATAAAATATCAGCTATAATGAAGCATAGTTCTAAGGAACGAAAAATCAAAGGAGATTATGACTATGAAAAACGCATTCAGACTGTTGGCTCTCGTTCTTGCACTTTGCCTCGCTTTCTCGTTGGTTGCCTGCGACCTTTTCAAGGGGAAAGACGACCCGAAAAACGACAACGAAAACGAAAACAATAACCCGTCGCTGACTGTGGCGGATATCGCCGGCACCTATGAGCTCGACGCAGAGCCCTGGGGCATGAATATGAAGTGGTACATCACCATCAATGCCGATGCCACCTTCGCCATCGTGACCGACCGCGGTGTTGATAAAGGACACGGCACCGTCGCTTCGAGCGATAACACCTTCATGTTCCTTTACAGCGATTCGACTCCCGAAGCGATGAAGTCCGCGACCTTCACTTACGCAGACAACAAGATCACCTTCTCGACCTCGATCCCGATCGGAACGTCGAACGTCTCGACGAGCGACGAGCATCCCGATCCCGTCTACGCAACGAAGACGACCTTCACGCCGAACGCGGGCATCAGCTACGAAAACGGCAATTACGTTGCCACCGCTACCGACGGCACCGTCTATTATCTTACCGTGACCGCAGAGAAGACCTTCAGCATCGTTTCGAGCAAGGGCTTCACGAAGAGTGGTAACTTTGAAACCACCGAAACCAAGATCATTTCCGACGACACCGATTTCGTGGCTACCGTCGGCGCAAAGATCCTGACCGCAGAACTGACGGTCGACACCGTGAAAACGCCTCTCGTCTTCTATCACGTCACCATTCAGGGCGACTTCAAGGCAGAAGAGGCCGAGGGTGAGACCCCGTACGCCGCGACCCTGAAGCTCGACGGCGGCAACTTCACGCTGAAGACCGGCACTCCCGCCGCTCTCGATTATCTCGAAGAGAACGGCACCTTCACCACCAAGGATAATTACATCTACCTCGCCTTCTCCGATGGCGAAACCACTCTCGTCGGCGTCGTTTCCGCAAACGGCATTGCCGTGCAGAAGGTTCCGGTCGACGAAGACGTTACCACCTCGATGATGTTCGAGACCTATACCCCCGCCGCAGCCGTTGACGCCGCATACGCCGGCACCTACAAGGGCTCTCTCGACAAACCCGGTATGGGCGGAAGCGTTCACTACGAATTCACCTTCGAACTCAAAGAAGAAGGCGCATATGCTTACGTTTCCTCGTTCGAAATGGGCGGCGATACCTACTACTATAAAGAAGAAGGAACCGCATCCGTCTCGGGCTCGGTTCTGACGATCAAGGCACAGAAGAACGTGACCGCGGCGAATATGGAGACCGGCACGCTCACCGATATCGCGGCAGAGAACCAGACCGAAGTGACCGGTGCGATCGCAAACGGCGTGATCACCGTCAGCATGAAGCCCTCGCCGATGTCTTCCACTCCCGTTGAGATCACCCTTACTTACGCTCCCGCTTACGTCGGCGTATACGCGGGCGAACTCGATAAACCCGGTATGGGCGGCAACGTTCACTACGATTTCACCTTCGAACTCAAGGATGACGGCACGTATGCTTACGTTTCCGCATTCGTAATGGGCGGCGACACCTACTACTATAAGGAGGAAGGAACCGCATCCGTCAAGGATGCCGTTCTTACGATCAAGGCACAAAAGAACGTCACCGCGGCAAACATGGAGACCGGCACGCTCACCGATATTGCGGCAGAGAACCAGGTCGAAGTGACCGGCGCGCTCGCCGACGGTGTGATTACCGTCAGCATGAAGCCCTCGCCGATGTCTTCCACTCCCGTTGAAGTCACCTTCACTTACGTTCCCGCTTACGCAGGCGTATACGCAGGCGAGCTTGACAAAACCGGTATGGGCGGCAACGTTCACTATGACTTCACCTTCGAGATCAAATATAACGGCACTTACAGCTACACCTCGACCTTCGAAATGGGCGGCGACACCTACGTTTACGCCGAAGAGGGAACCGCATCCGTTGACGGTTCTGTTCTGACGATCAAAGCACTGAAGAACGTCACCGCGGCAAACATGGAGACCGGCACGCTCACCGATATCGCGGAAGAGAACCAGACCGAAGTGACCGGCGCACTCGTTGACGGCGTGATCACCGTCAGCATCAAGCCATCGCCGATGTCCTCCACTCCCGTTGAAGTTACCTTCAATTACGTTCCCGCATACGCAGGTGTATATGAAGGCGAGCTCGACAAACCCGGCATGGGCGGCAGCGTTCACTACGACTTCGCCTTCGAGATCAAATATAACGGCACTTACAGCTACACCTCGACCTTCGAAATGGGTGGCGAAACCTACGTTTACGCCGAAGAGGGAACCGCATCCGTTGACAGATCCGTCGTGACGGTCAAGGCACTCAAGAAAGTGACCGCTGCCAACATGGAGACCGGCGAACTCACCGATATCGCGGAAGAAAATCAGGTCGAAGTTGTCGGCGCACTCGTTGACGGTGTGATCACCATCAATATGTATCCCTCGCCGATGTCCTCCGCGACTGTTGAAGTAACCCTTTCCAAATAAAGCGTTCGTACGCTTTTGATCCTTAAAAAGCCCCGGGAATTCCGAACGGGATTCCCGGGGCTTTTCTTTGCTTTTTACTGTTTTCACGTTTCCAGCATGATCTTCAGGATCTCTTTGTCGGTCTCGCGCATTCCGTTGTAGGCGAGGCGGGCGACGTTCCGTATCGTGTTTTCGACACCGCGTTTGACGATGCCGTCGCCGCCGTAAAACTGATTGCCGTTTTTGTACATAATGTAGCCGAGATAGCCGTTTTCGACCGCTGTCGCGATCTTGGCGGCACAGCTCGCTTTGGCACCGTCGCAGATCACGCCCGAATCAATCGCCAGCGCGTTTACGAGCGTATGGGCGATCTCGGCAAAGCCGCCGCCGTCAATATAGGCGATACCGCAACCGGCGCTCGCACCGGCGGCGATGGCGCCGCAATAGGCGGAAAGCGTGCCGATCCCGGTTTTCAAATGAACGGTGATGAGATTGGAAAGGCAAAGCGCGCGGATCAGTTTTTCGCGGGAGGCGCCGATATGTTCGGCGTAGACGATCACGGGTACGGACGAGGTGATCCCCTGGTTTCCGCTTCCCGAATTGATGACGACCGGCATTTCGCAACCGTTCATCCTCGCGTCGCTCGCCGCGGCGGCGTAACCCTTGATCTTCGCGTCGATGCGGTCGGGGTAGGTGTTGAGAAAGACCTTTCCGATGTTGGCGCCGTAGTTGTTTTTCAGTCCTTCGCGAGCGATCGCCATATTGTAATCGATCTGGCGTTCGATCGTTTCTCTGACATCCGAAATTTCTACGGTATCGGCAAATTCGACGATATCTTCGACCGAGAGAAGACTGCGGTCAAAATGACGGACTTCGGCTTCGGATTCCGCTTCGAGCAGCGTTTTTCCGTCTTTTTCGATCTTTACGATATCGGTATGCTTGTTTTCGATCCGGACGAAGGACGAGTGATTTTCCGATTCGAGATACACGCGGATATCAAATAGAGAGGCGTCTTCCGGCACTTCGATGCGGAGAGGAAACTCTTTGACAAAGAGGGAGATCTTGCGGATATCTTCGTCGCGGATGGATGAGAGAACTTCATAGCCCGCATCCTCGTTTCCCGCCACGACGCCGGCGGCAAAAGCGACCGAAAGCCCCGTCATTCCGCCGGTGTGCGGAACGGTGATGCTCTTCGTGTTTTTCATGATATTGCCGCTGACGGAAAGGGTGCCGCGCACCGGCATTTCTCCGAGGACGGCTCTCGCCTTTGCGGCACAATACGCGATGGAAACCGGTTCGGTGCATCCCATCGCGGGAACAAGTTCTTCTTTGAGGATCCCGACGTACTCGTCGTATACGCGTTTTTCAAGCATAGCTTCACCTTGCCTTCGTCGTCATTTCCTCTTTATTATACCCGATGCGGCAGGAAAAAGCAAGCCGAAGCGGGAAAAAGGATGTCGGGACACTGCGGGAAAAGGCGGAAAGAAGCAAAGGAAAATGAAAAAGGCGTCGAAAAACGGAAAAACCGTAATCGGACGCCTTTTTGATGGTATTTTTCGATGGCGGAGGGAAAGCCTTTATGCGAAAACGCAAAATATCGAGGTGCGATCAAGAAATGACCCCCGCGACGATCAACCCGATAACGACCCCCGCGACGGTGTTCAGACAGAGAAGGGCCGAAGAGATCCAACCGATGGCTTTCTTGTTTAATTTATACTGATATCGGGAGGCGGTAACGGCACCGAAGAAATTGGTGAAAGCCCCCAAAACGCCGGCGGAAACGCAGGCGATCCCGCCTAACAGCGTGATGAACATCAGTCCGACTTCCGCGTTCTGCAGTGAGGAAAACAGCCGAAATCCGAGTCCGAACGTCGCGCAGAACAGGACGACGAGAATAGAAAAAAAGATAGATCTGACGCCAAGGCGGACACTTGTTTTTCTCTTCGGATCGTCCGACAATTTGACGAACACCCTTCTTGTTTCGACAGATTCGTTAAATAATTTCCATACGATATTCATCGTTGACTCCTTGCATTTTTCTGTGATAGGAATGGCGGATATGGCAGGAAATAACTGCAATTCCGCCGTTCTGCCGATATTATAACACATATCGAAAAAAACCGCAATCCCCTTTTTTGTCTGTCTACCTTTTTCCGTGGCGCTTTTGTTTTTCGCTCTTATGTATCGGTCGCTTTCCCGGAATCGCTTTTCGCCCCAACAAAAAAGCCTCTCCCGGACGAGAAAGGTTTTTTGGGTTTTCTTTACAAACGGATCAAACCGTTTGGAAAAAGTCAGTTACGGGGATCCTTGATGTTTGCCTGTACCGTAGCTCACAAAAGGGATAGCTCCCGGCAGCATTCCATAGGGAATGTTGCCGAACGATGTGTTCCGCTCGCGCGGAACGATATGTGCGCTTCGCGCGTGATGTTCGCCTTCGACGAGTGATGTGCCTGCGGGCGTGGGGGGCGGAACACATCTCATCACTTCGCCGGCATTTCATGTCGGCGAATCATCACTGTTTGAGTGTAGCGAAAACGACATCACTTTTTGCCGTGAGGCAAAAAACATCACTTCCGAAATCCGGGTATCCCGGTTGTGGCAATTTTCTTAACCTGCCACAAAAAACGCCATAATTGCCACAAGGGCAGAAAGCCATTTGACTTTCTGCCCTTGCTTTATGCACTTGTGGGAAAATCCCTATTGAAGACACCCTCCAAAATGGTGTTTTTTGTGCCCGTTTTTACTAATTCTGTGCGAGTCTGTATGCACTATCCCTTTCAGGGTAGTAGAATCATTATATTTATACTCAAGGTCAGGGCCATAAAATACAGTATCAAAAATTTGATTTATTATTCCCATAAAGTTGTAAAGGTATCGTTGTTAAAAAAGGAAATAACCTTTTATCCCATATTCAATACTTACGATATTCAAGCGATAAGATTTGTTTTACAAAAAGACGGTTTTGCTGTTGAAGACGTTGATGAAAGGTGAAACTTAATAGATTATAGTAAAAGGGGGAAAGTAGAGCCTGTGGAGAAAAATGTTTGCCGTAGGCTTTACTTTTTTTATTATAAAAACGATATTTCGACTTTTTTTGGGGGTAAAATCATTGCAATTTTTGTTAAAATAATATATAATGACAATGAAGTAGTATAAATAAACTTGCGAAAAATCATTTGGAGGTAAGTTTTTAATGTTAAAAAGCAAAAAAACAATTTTAGGCTTTGCACTTTGTGCCATAACGGCTATATGCTTAACGCTTGGTATTTTTCCCGGCATAAGCACATCCCAAACGGTTTATGCATTAGGAACAGAAGAGCATAATCATACAGGTTGGACAGGCATAATCGAATTGCCAACGGTAGCCGGTGATTATTACTTGACAGATAATATCACGCTTTCGGAGACTTGGGAAGTCCCTGCAGGAATAACAAACCTTTGCTTGAATGGTTATGTTATCAATGCAAATGGTGGTAATTTCAGCGTTATCACGGTTGGCACAGGTGCAACACTTAACCTTTATGACTGCGATTTGGACAAAGAAACTCCAACAACTCACAATGGTTATGTTGACGAAAATGGCTTGTGGCACCTTGGCGAAGGTGAAGGAACCGCAAAAACAATCACTGGCGGTATTATCATCGGCGGGAATACGGAGAACAATGGCGGTGGAGTAAATAATAGCGGTACTTTAAATATTTACGGCGGTAACGTCGTCGGTAATACTGCAAAAAACGGTGGTGGTGTAGATAACAGTGGTACTTTTAACTTTTACGGAGGAAATATTGCTTATAACGTCGCTACGTCAAACGGTGGCGGTGTAAATAATTCAACCGGCACTTTCACTATGACGGGTGGTATAGTTACTGAAAATACAGCAATAAACGGCGGTGGTTTATACTCTGATATAGACATTGCAATAAATATTTTAACGGGTGGTATAGTTACCGAAAATACAGCAATAAACGGCGGTGGTTTATATTATAAGGCAGCAGAATGTTTTGCAACCGGCACGCTTATTACTATGGAGGACGGAACTCAAAAACCTATTGAAACTTTATGTAAAGGCGAGTCTGTTCGTGTATTTGACCACGAATCCGGTACTGTATCTTCTTCAAAATTATTTGATATTTGGAAATATCCTGAAAAACACTCAAACATAGTTGAATTACTGTTTTCTCATAACGTAAAAGTTACCGTTGTTTACGGGCACAGTTTCTTTGAAAAGGAACAAAACAAATACGTTTCCGTTACTAAAGACAATGTTAGTTCATTTATCGGTCATAAGTTCTATAACGTAGATAACGCACGTTGGGAAACTTTAGAAGGATATAACCTTATAGACGGCGAAGTTGATACTTACGTAATAACGACGGAATATCAATTAAACTGCGTTGCAAACGGCATGCTTTCTAATGAAGACGGTTTTTACACGTTACTTACGAATATTTTCGAATATGGCGATAACTTAAAAATCGACCAAGATAAAAAGGCGCAAGATATTGCAAACTTCGGCCTTTATACTTACGAAAATGTCAAGCACATGTCTAAATACGCCTATGACGTTCTTAACGCTCAATACATGAAAGTAGCGTTTGGCAAAGGCATGATATCTGAAAGCGAGTTTAATTATTTAGAAGCATATTACGCTAGCCTTGACCCTGAACTTTATTGTAGTGATAAACAAAACGAAGAAATACAAAGGAAAAAAGCTTTAATGAAAGCGCCTTTAATGTCACCGCTTACTTCTACTCCTGTTTCCGCACCTACTACGGCGGGCATTTATTTGGGCGGTTCAATTAAAATTACAAATAATATTTCCGGCAACTTATATCTTTGTAGCGGAAAGATTCTTACTATCGGCACGGGTACGGCTGACGGCGGAAATGGTGTTGCAGCTCCTACAGAAGATATGTTAGTAGGCATTACTTTGTCTGATGGCGAAGGCATATTTACAGCGAGTGGCACGGAAAGTGATTTAGCATATTTCTTCTCCGATAGCAACAGTTTCAGAGTTTGTTTTAACGCCGGAACCGAAGAAGCGGGAGATGAGAAATTAGAACTGAAATTACTCGTTGCCGAAAGACTTTGTCCGTATTGTGGCGGAGTAGGGCGTAGCGAATATAATTGTCCGATTTGTTATGGCTTTAAAGATTCTTGCTGTAACTGGACAGGTAAAGCCCTTTGCGAACATTGTGAGGGTATGGGTTATATTAAATACGTATCTCTTAAAGATGCTATTGACGATATTTCAGGCAACGAAACAATAATTCTTCTTGCTGATAACGAAGAAGAAATAGAAATTTCGAAAGTAATCACTTTTGATATTGATGCAGGAGACTTTACGAACGACGCAACTTTTTCGACAGTTGATAATTACGTTATAAAAATTTCCGAAAACGAAGGTGTTGCTACTTACGCTATTAAAAAACCTGTTGAGTTCGATAGCGAATACGAGTGGAATGATGGTGAAGATATTACTTACGGAGACACTTATAGTGAGATATCACCGAAGGTTTATAATAATGAAGTAGAAGTAACGGAATTGTCATTTACGTTCGTTTATTATCAAACTACAGACGGCGAAACTTGGACAAAACTCGAAGGAGTTGCTACCGATGTGGGAGATTATAAAGTTGTAATTTCGGTAATCGACGCTACGTATTGTGGCAGTAAAGAGTTTACGTTTACAATCGGCAAGGCAGAACAAGTTATAACGATTATGGACCCTTCAAAAGTTTACGACAGGGATTTCGTGTACGTAAATTATAACTACCTTGGCGACGTTTCTTACGCTAATAGAAAAATCGAATTTAAGGTTTATGGCGAGAGCGACGACAAGTATACGGAGAACAGCCCGAAATACGGCGGAACTTACGTCGTGAGAGTTTCTCTTCCGGAATGCACTAACTACCTTGCGGGAAGCGCTACTAAAGAGTTTACTATTTCAAAAGCAACGATAGGAACGGTCGGATTTGCCGACGTTACTCTCCCCGTTGCAGGCGAAACGGCGGAAACGACCGTTACGGGGCTTGCTATGGACGCAAAATATACGGGAACGGTTACTTGGTCGCCGAGTTTAGTAAAAGGCAGTTTTGACTACAACACGGAATACACCGCGACGATTACGTTAACGATAACGGGCGACAACAATATAAAATGTTATAAATTTGCCGAAAACGTTTCTTTCAGATTGAAAGGTAAGGCGCCCGGGGTAACGAACGGTTGGGAAATATCGGGAGACAGCACCGAAGACGCATTGATTCTTACGAAGACTTTTGAAAAAACGGAAAAAATTCCGCAAACGGTAGAAATAACGAACGTTATTTCAAAAACTTACGATAAACAAGCGGTATCCGCTACAACTTACACAAAACTTGGCGAAGGAACGGTTACAGTAGAATATAAGGTTTTCGGAGCAGAAGATAGCACGTATACGACGAATGCTCCGATAAATGCAGGAAAATACGTTGTTAGAGTAAGTATAGGCGAAACCGATACCCATGCAAGTAGTTATGACACCGCAGAATTTACAATCGGCAAAAAGGCAATTACAGTTACGATTGATAGTAGAACAAGTATTTACGGTGATGAAATCGTAACGCTTACTGCAACCGATGACGGAATTATTAGTGGCGATGAAAACGTATATAGTTTATCAACAACCGCAAGTAAGACTTCAAATGTCGGTTCTTACGATATTACAGGCGAAGCACTTGATGATAATTACTCTATTACTTTTGAAAACGAAGAAAATGCTTATACTATTACACAAAGAGAAGTAACGCTCACTTGGGGAGAAACGACATTTGCTTATAATGGCGCAGAACAATTACCGACGGCAACTGCAGGAAACTTGGCAAATAATGACAACGTAACGGTAACGGTTGTTCCAAACAAAGAAAGCGTCAACGTAGGCGAATATGTCGCAACGGCAACCGCACTTTCAAACGATAACTATAAACTGGCTGAAACTAACTTAACGAAAAACTTTGTAATCAACAAAGCCGACTATGACATGACCGGCATAACGTTTACAGACAAAACCGTTAAAACGACGGATAGTCTCGAAGACAAAAAATTAGCAATCAGCGGAACGCTTCCAACAGGTCTTGACGGAGTTCAGTTGTCCGTTAGTTACGTTGATAACGACAATACGGAGCGTGGCGTATTCACTGTTACGGCGAAGTTCTCCACGACTTCAACGAACTACAATACGCCAAGCGATATGACGGCAGTTCTTACTATTCTTTGGGTAAGGGATTCCGAAAAGGAGAGCGGAAGCGACAATGAATTCGTAATCGTTACAAGCGAAACGGGTATTGATCCGACGCTTACGTTAAAAGTTGACGTTGTAAAAATAGACAATAACGACAGTCAATACAAAGGGGTGGCGGACAGCATTAAGAAAGAAGATTCGTTTAACGCTTTTCTTGACAAGATTTTCGGTGTTTACGACGTATCTCTTATTGACCAAAACGACGTAAAGGTTCAACCTGACGGAACGATAAAAGTCTATATGACAATTCCGGAAGAAATTAAAAATTGCGAGTTCAGAATTTATCATATTCACAACGGGGTTGCATCAAAAGCGGATTACGTAATTGATGATGGCTATGCTGTTATCGAAACCGACGAATTATCCGAATTTGTATTTGTCTACGAACAAACGTCGCTTCTTCCTTGGATAATTGTTCTCTCGGTTATTTCTGCTTTAGGATTGGCAGGTATAGTGTTATTCCTTGTTAAAAATAAAAAAGATAAACAAGGCAGGAAATAAAAATGAATACACAGATATTTTATGTCCCGGGGCATGCTGAAGCAGTAATAGCACTTGCGATTGTGGCTGTTTTAACAATTGCGGCAAACGTTGTTTTATTTGTTATATTCAGAAAAAAAGGAAAGCAGATAGAAACCCCGAAACCTATTGAAAAAATTGAAACCAAACCTGCTGATATCGAACCTGTCGCAAAGGAAGAAGTGTCACTTAAAGATAGTTTGGCGGTTGCAGTAGCAATCGGCACGAAAGGCACTGTAACAAAGAAATCTATAGCCGATTATCTTGAAAATACATACGGTAATGGTGTAGAAGTAAACCGCAGAACAAATACAACGAAACCTGCAACGAGTAAAGGTAGAACGGAAGGTTTACCGCTTGCGGATACGCATTATACTCTTAATAGCGGCAATAGAACGTGCTTTGTCTATGTTTATGAAACTAACGGTTCGGTATTACTTTTAATAAAATCCACAAGTGATTATGCAGACACGCTGAAAAACAAACACAAACTCGTTAACCTTTCGGCTTTCCCGAAATCAAAAGATAGTTGGTATTCGGTTGCAATAGACGACAGTTGGGACGAAAAAGGTGTTTATAAAATGTTAGACGACGTTAAGGCAATTAACGACGGTGGCACGTTTAGCGTTGTAGAGCCGGACACCGAAGAAGATGAAGACATCGAAACCGAAGTAGTGTATGATGAAGTTAAGGGTGCGTTTGTAAAGATCAGATATAACAAGAGTTTTATTGCAAAACTTATCCGGTCGAAAGACGAAACGAAGGACTATTACAGTGAACTCAAAAATTATATTTTGTCTTTCAAATTCGCAAAAAAACAAATTAGCGACAGAATCTCGTGGAAACACGAATCCTTCCGTTTAGGTAGAGATATTCTCGTTAAAATGATAATCAAAGGCAAAACTCTTTGCTTGTGTTTACCTCTTAACGCAAACGATTATCAGGATTCTAAATATCACGTGGAAGATAAGTCGGATAAAAAATCTTATTCTTTAACGCCGACTATGTACAGGATAAAGAATCCGAGACGAGCGTCTAACGCAAAAGAATTAATCGATGCGGTTATGGCGAAATTCGGCGGAGAAAAAGCCGAACTTGATTTTGTCGATTATGCAAAAGATTATCCATACGAAGAGTTGAAACCGTTAATCAGCAGACAGTTGATTAAAGTTCTTGACGATTCGGACGACGTTCGCCCGACCGAAAAGGATATTGAAGTCAACGTGTTAAAAGAAGTTTCCGCTACTCAAGTAGATAAATTGATGACCGATGAACAAACGGAAATACTTACCGAAAAGAGTCAAGAATTGCCGATAAAACAAGAAAAACAATGATAAACGTTGATACGATTTCGGCATACCTTAACGACGGAGAAACTGTAACTATCGAAGAACTTAAAAAGAGAGTTCCTTCCTTTGATAAAAAGGCAACTTATTATAAAGTTTGTGCAAGGGGGACGCTTCATAAAAAGTTGACGGTTGATGCCGATGACGTTTCCGTTGAGGCAAAGAAAATGATTCTTTTAACCGGTGGAAAGGTTATTCTATCTACCGGTAAGTAATACTTTGTTTTATCTTTCATAAATAACGTCAATTGGTGAGTGTATGAGATTAAATCTTTTAGGGGAACGTTACGGATTTAACCGTTATTTCTCCTGTAGAAAACATAAATGGTCGCACGGCTTGGTCATGTAGGTGTGATTGTGGAAACGAAGTAACCGTTTTGACAAAGTATTTGCGTGACAAAAAAAGACGAGTTGCGGTTGTAAAAATGATAAAGGTTTTGCATCACTTCACTACATACCACATAGAAAATCATATCAAAAAAGAAAGTCGCACTTCCTATACGAAAGTGCGGCTTCTTTTATTATGCCGATATTCAGTTATAAAAATAGCCACCTTATCAAAACGACAAGATGGCTATTACATATTAAATTTTACAAATACACGTCAACAATTATCTCTTGCCATTGCGATTCTCTCGTTAAGACATTGATTAATTGTCTTCTGTACTGCTTGGCTTCTTCAAAGCTTATGGAGAAAGTCCAAAATGGCTTCTTATTTGTTTTCCTTACTTTCTTTAATAGCAGCCTGTGCAGCGGCAAGGCGTGCGATCGGCACGCGGAACGGAGAACAGGAAACGTAGGAAAGACCGATCTTGTGGCAGAACTCATCGGATGTGGGATCTCCGCCGTGTTCACCGCAGATACCGCAGTGCATACCGGGACGGACGCCGCGGCCGAGCTCGACAGCCATCTTCATGAGCTTGCCGACACCGACCTGGTCGAGTTTTGCGAAAGGATCGTTTTCGAAGATCTTTGCGTCGTAGTAAGAGCCGAGGAACTTGCCGGCGTCGTCACGGCTGAAGCCGTAAGTCATCTGGGTAAGGTCGTTGGTACCGAAGCAGAAGAACTCCGCTTCCTTGGCGATATCGTCGGCGGTAAGAGCCGCACGCGGGATCTCGATCATGGTACCGACTTCATATTTGAGGTTGGCACCGGCAGCGGCGATCTCGGCGTCAGCGGTAGCGACGACGATGTCTTTGACGTATTTCAGTTCTTTGACTTCGCCTACCAGAGGAATCATGATCTCGGGAACGACGTTCCAGTCAGCGTGCTTCTTCTGAACGTTGATAGCCGCACGGATGACAGCTTTCGTTTGCATTTTCGCGATTTCGGGGTAGGTGACGGCGAGACGGCATCCTCTGTGACCCATCATGGGGTTGGACTCGTGAAGAGCCGTGATGATGGATTTGATCTGCTCGACGGTCTTGCCCTGGTTCTTTGCGAGGATGGCGATATCGGCTTCCTCGGTGGGAACAAACTCGTGAAGAGGGGGATCAAGGAGACGGATGGTAACGGGGCAGCCCTCAAGTGCTTCGTAGAGCTGTTCAAAGTCGCCCTGCTGCATGGGCAGGATCTTGTCGAGAGCGGTCTCTCTTTCTTCGACGGTATCGGCGCAGATCATTTCACGGAACGCGTCGATTCTGTTGCCCTCGAAGAACATATGCTCGGTACGGCAAAGGCCGATACCCTGAGCGCCGAGTTCGCGTGCTTTCTTCGCGTCGCGGGGCGTGTCGGCGTTGGTACGGACGTCAAGTACGCGGTACTTGTCCGCCCAAGCCATGATTCTGCCGAAGTCGCCGGAGACGGTAGCGTCGATCGTGGGGATCGCACCGTCATAGATGTTACCGGTAGAACCGTCGATGGAGATGACATCGCCTTCGTGATAGGCCTTGCCGGCAAGGGTGAATTTCTTGTTTTCTTCATCCATGTCGATAGCGGAGCAACCGGAAACGCAGCAAGTACCCATTCCGCGGGCAACGACGGCAGCGTGAGAAGTCATACCGCCGCGGACGGTCAGAATACCCTGAGCGGCTTTCATGCCTTCGATATCTTCGGGAGAGGTTTCAAGACGGACAAGGACGACTTTCTCGCCTCTTGCTTTCCACTCTTTCGCGTCTTCTGCGGTGAAGACGATCTTACCGCAAGCGGCACCGGGAGATGCGGCAAGCGCTTTTGCGACTGCCTGCGCGGTCTTGATCGCTTTCGGGTCGAACTGCGGGTGGAGAAGGGTGTCGAGGTTTCTCGGGTCGATCATGAGGACGGCCTGTTTCTCGTCGATCATGCCTTCATCGACAAGGTCGCAGGCGATCTTGAGAGCGGCGGGAGCGGTTCTCTTGCCGTTACGGCACTGAAGCATATAGAGTTTACCGTTTTCAACGGTGAATTCCATATCCTGCATATCGCGGTAGTGATCTTCGAGGATGCCGCAGACCTTGACGAATTCCGCGTATGCCTCGGGGAATTTGCTTGCCATTTCGGCGATGGGCATCGGCGTACGGACGCCGGCGACGACGTCTTCGCCCTGTGCGTTGAAGAGGAACTCACCCATGAGTTTCTTCTCGCCGGTGGCGGGATCACGGGTGAAAGCAACGCCGGTACCGGAATTGTCGTTCAGGTTACCGAAGACCATGGGCATGACGTTGACTGCGGTACCCCAGGAATAGGGAATATCGTTGTCGCGTCTGTAAACGTTCGCACGGGGGTTGTCCCAGGAACGGAAGACGGCGCGGATCGCTTCGTAAAGCTGCGTCTTGGGATCGGAGGGGAAGTCTTCGCCGAGCTGTTTCTTGTATTCCGCTTTGAACTGGTTGGCAAGTTCCTTGAGGTCGGCAGCGGTAAGATCAACGTCGAATTTGACGCCTTTCTTTTCTTTCATCTGGTCGATGAGCTGTTCAAAATATTTCTTGCCGACTTCCATAACGACGTCGGAGAACATCTGGATAAATCTTCTGTAGCAGTCCCAAGCCCATCTGGGATTACC
>JAZLLY010000013.1:0-25698 GCA_045598385.1 Eubacteriales bacterium
TGTCTGCGCGACGGTTGTACCGAAAGAGCAGACGTCACCGAGATCCCTGCTCTCAATCACTCGTTCACGAACTACGTCAGCAACGGTGACGCGGGATGCGAGACCGACGGCACCAAGACTGCAACGTGCGACAATTGTACCGCAACCGACACCGTCACCGATACCGGATCCGCGACCGGTCACCGCTATGAAGCACATACCGCGGACGATCTTACCGAGGTCTTCGGTTACAGAACCGTCGAATCCTTCTCGAACGGCGGAAAAGTGACCGTGAAGAGTTCCGCTACGAAAAACGAGGGTAGCAAAACGATCGTTACGACTACCGGTATGGCTTCCACCGTCATCCGTCTGATCGGAAACGGTTCCGGTACACCTTCCGACGAGTACCGCGACGTCGTATCCTATGATCTGTCCGATGCCGAAACCGGCAGATTCTACGTTCTCTCACTCTCTATCAAGACGCAGAACTACGAGAACGATGCCGCGACCGGTTCCGTTTCGCCCTATACGTTCCGTCTGCTTTCCGATGGAACGGCGTATAACCTCTTTGAAACGGTTCGCGCTTACGATTCGTCTCTCGGCGGTCAGCTGCTGAAAACTTCCGAAAGCGAGATTCCGCTTGCCACGCTTACGAAGAGCGGATACGTTGACGTGACGGTAGCCGTCGATACGGAAGAGAACAAAGCGTACTTCTACGTCAACGGCGTTCTGACCGCGACGGAAGAATACGAAAACGAACTGCCCGGCGCATTTGACGAAGTGGAGATCTTCGTCGGCTCCGTTTCAAACAAATCGGCGTATGATATCGGAAACTTCTCGTTCTATGCCGGCGACGCTAACCACCTGTCGCTTGACAAGGTCCTTGCCGAGAACAACGCTTCCGGCACGACGCTGTCCCTGCTTTCCGACGAAGCCGATTACACGATCGACTTCCCGGTCGCCGATTGTACGACGAACGGGCAGAAGTCCATTCACTGTAAGAATCCGGGTTGTACCGCGGTTAAGGCAAACTCCGCCGTCGTTCTTCCCGCACCCGGGCACGACTGGGAGATCGTCGTTGACGTTCCCGTCACCTGTCTTGCCAACGGCTCGAGACATAAGGAATGTATGGTCTGCCATCAGAACGATACCGACTACACCGATACCGTGATCGTTTCGGCAGGTCAGCACGATTACGTCCTGAAAACTTCCGAATGCACGGCGCCCACTTGTCTTGCCGCCGGTGTAGATATTTACTACTGCTCGGTATGTAACGACAAGAAGACGGAGACGCTCTCGGCACTCGATCACAGTTACAATACCTACGCGGCGAGCGATCTGACCGCGATCTTCCACTTTGCCGATTGGGCAACGACCGAAGGATTGTCTCTGACATCCAACAGCGGTAAAGGCGACGGTTGCGGTACTTACGTCAACCGCCAAGGAACTTACCTTGAGCTCAAAGGTAGATACGACGTAAATACCACGGATGCCAAAAACACCGTTCTTGCCACGTACGCGCTTCCCACGATGGAAGCGGCTGACAATTACGTTCTGACCGTTTCTCTGAACGGCACGCCGAACGGCAGCGGCAGAGTCGGCTATACCTATATCACGGTATATGACGCTGCCGGCAACGGTTATTGCCTTATCTCGATCATCAGAGACAATGGAAATGTATGGAGCTGCACGGACGGCGGCGTTTCCGACACTGATGTAAAACTCGGTTGCGTCGGAGCAGCGGGCAACGGTTGGTTTGACGTGACGATTGTTCTCGACGTCGTGAACGATACCGCCGCTTACTACGTCAACGGCGCTCTCGTCGCTACGCAGGGCATTACGCTTCCCGACACCTTAGCAAGCGTGAATATCGACCGCGGCACGACTGCCAACGGCGGTATCGTCATGGTTGACAACTTCTCGTTCTACGCAGGTGAAGCGAACCACGTATCTCTTAACCCGGTTCTGGCGTCGAATAACGCGTCTGACACGTCGCCGACACCTCTGACGTTGATCGAAAACGAATTTACGATCGACATCCCCGCGACCTGTACGACGAGCGGCTCGAAGTCCATTCACTGTACGCGTTGCTCGTCAACGATCGAGACGACGACCATCCCCGCATACGGACACAAATGGGGCGCGTACGAAGTGACCGTTCCCGGCGACTGCACCACGGATAAACAGGAAGAACGCGTCTGCACGCGTTGCTCCGTGAAAGATACCGTGAAAGTCACGGCTGCGCCCGGTCACGACTGGGAAGTCGTTGTCGTGACGGACGCGACCTGTCTCACCGACGGTGTCAGAGCGCAGAAGTGTAAGGTCTGCAGCGCGACGAACCCTGCTTATACCGATACCGTGATCAAATCGGCAGGTCAGCATAATTACGTTCTGAATGCTTCGGAATCCGTTGCCGTGACCTGCGAGAACGCCGGTAGGGACGTTTACTACTGCTCGGTATGTAACGACAAGAAGACGGATAATTACCCGGCACTCGGTCACCTTTATGAAACGCATTCGGCAGATACTCTGACGAAGATCGTCGCCGGATCCACCACCGCCGAGTGGAACACTTTGGGTGCGGAATTTACAAACATTACGAGTGGTTCCAACAATTATGCCGTCTTCTCCGCGAAAGACAATTATTACAGAATGGAAAGTAAAAACTCCGGCGGCAGTGGTTCGACGTTCCTGAATCACGCTCTCACTCTCAGCGCAGACGCCGAACAGGTTGTACTGACCTTCTCGTGGAAGTTCAACTGCAGTCTGTCGGCTTATACACCACTTGCGCTTGGAGTGGAAGATGCTTTCGGTAATGTCAGCAAACTGATCGGAATTGAAAGAGCCACCGGAAATATGCTTTCGAAGAGCAACGGAACGACGCTTGCCACATATTCTCAGACGTGGAATGACGTGACGGTCGTCATTGATATTGCGACCAAGAAGGTTTCCTATTACGTCAACGGAACACTGGTACCCGGTGCGACGGATACGATCATCTCGCTGCCGGATACTGCAGCAGGATATAAGACACTGAAAGGCGTCCTTGACAGTTCTTCCAATAAGGACACGAGCATCTTCTTTGACAACCTCAACGTGTATGCCGGTGAAGCGAACCACCTGTCTCTCGCTCCTGTGCTTTCCGACAACAACGCTTCCAATACTACGCTTTCGTCTCTGCCTTACGATGATGACGATTACACGGTCGATACGCCCGCAACTTGCGAGACTGCAGGATCCAAGTCCATTCATTGTAAGAATCCCGGATGTACGTCTGTCGTATCAGGTACCTCGGTTGTTATCCCCGCACTTGGACACGTATATGAGAGATATTCGGCAACGGATCTGACTAAAGTCATCAGTTACCAGTCGACCTCCGAATGGGCGGGAGCGAATATTATCGCTTCCGGAAGTACCGGAAACCGCATTGACCTTAAAGCTTGCGGTGAAGATATCGATCTTCGCTCTACGAACAACTACGGTTCTTACGGCGGCGGTTTCGCTATCGTCAACCTTGACCTCTCCGGTTATTCTTCCGAAAAACTCTTCGTCTTTACGCTGTCCCTGAACCACACCTCCGGTACGCCTGCCGGCTACGGTATCCAGGTGTATGACGCCGAAGGAAACGACTACTGGCTGTTTGAAGTCGTGGCAACCGAGGGTGCGCTTTACAAGTTCGACGAGTCTCAGACCGATGGTACCACCGCCATCGCTTCCGCAGATCTGTTCAACAACGTTTACGGTGACATTGTTGCCGTCTATGATGTGGAAAACAAGAACGTGGATTACTATGTCAACGGTACGCTTGTCGCTTCCGGTCACAACGACGCACTTCCCACCGCGATCGTTTCCGCGGCGTTCGGAAGAGGAAGACATCCGGCGAAAGACGCGCGCACCAAAGCTGACAACCTCTGCGTTTACGTGGGCGACGCGAACCACCTGTCTCTTGACGCGGTCTTCGCGGCAAACAACGCCTCCGGCACGACCCTTTCGCCTCTGCCTCATGACGATGACGAATATACCACCGACGAGGGCGGCACGACGGAATCCATCTACTGCATCCACGAGGGTTGTACCGAATACATCACAACGACAACGAGAAGCAAAGAAAACTGATCCCCAAAGCCAAAAAGCACGGTGATCACGTAAATCCCGATCACCGTGCCGGAACAACATCCCGAACAATTAAAAAATCCCGGGAGCAAAGGGCAGAGCACTTGCCTTTTGCTTTCGGGAAAAACGAAAAACAAAATAAGACCGGTTTTTGTGGCATTCCGTTTGGAACGCTGCCGAATCCGGTCTTTTTATTTCAAAACGTCGCGGCTGAAAAACGGCGGAAAGCGGTTTTTGCGCGGCACACGGACTTTCGTAACCCGCCGCAGAAAGAAACGAACAGGGTTGATTTTCCGCAGGATAACGCGCAGGGAAAATCTGCCGCAGGCTCAAAACCTGCCGCCGGCGATCATATCGCCCAGTTGCCGTCCTTGAGGATCTCGACTTCTTTGCCGTCGGCGGTGATCCCGACGATCGAGAGATCCGCGGTGCCGATCATAAAATCTTCGTGAATGATCGAGCCGTTGATCCCTTTCGCAAATGCCTCTTTCTCGGTCATGTTTTCGTAACCTGAAAGAAGATTGGTAAAACCGAGACCGAGTGCCAGATGACAGGCGGCGTTTTCGTCGAACAGCGTGTTGTAGAAGAGGATACCGCTCTCGCGGATCGGAGAATCGTATGGAACAATGGCACATTCCCCGAGGTAGGCAGCGCCCTCGTCCATCGCGATCAACTCGCGGAGCAGGGCTTCGCCCTTTTCGGCGCCGACCTCCACGGCTTTTCCCTCGTGAAAACGGATATAAAAGTTTTCGATCAGCTGACCGTTATAGGAGAGCGGCATGGAGGCATAGACGACGCCTTCGGCTTTTCCTCGCATCGGAGAAGTGAAGACTTCCTCCGTCGGCATATTCGGGTTGAAAAAGACGTGTTTGCCCTCCGTGTATTCGCCCCCGGCGGCAAACAGAACGTCGGGATTCAGTCCGACGAAAAGATCGGTGCCGGAGGATACCGAGCGGTACTTTAACCCTGTGAGATGCAGGGCGTTCAGTTTATCGCATTTTTCCTTGAGGAGCCGGTTGTGCTCGTCCCAGGCGGCGATGGGATCGTCCGTTACTCTCGCCGCTTTCAGGATCGCCTCCCAAAGCTTATCCACCGCGACGGAAACGCGGTCACGCGGGAAGACCTTTTTCGCCCATTCCTTGCCGGGGACGGCGACGATACACCATTGATGACGGTTTTCCATTCTTTCGCGGATCGGCTTGATCACGGCTTTGCGGGCGCGCTGGGACGCCTGGTATTTGGAAAGATCAATCCCGAAAAGTCCGTCCGGATCTTCCGAAAGAATAAAGAGACGGCAGGGGAGGATATCTGCCATCCGCTCCCACTTTTTGATCTCCCAGTCGGGGACCTCGCCGAGGTCTTTTTCTTTTTGAAAGCGCACGTGCGAGCGCGTCAGCGGCTGATAAGAGAAGTTGACGTTCACCCTTTTGGCACCGGCTTTATAGCATTCGTCCGTGACGAGTTTTACGAATTCGGGTTGATCGAGTTCCGCGTAGATCTCGACTTCCTGCCCGTGTCTTACGTTGAGACCTTTGCGGGCGATGAGTTTCGCGTACTGTTTGAGTTGTGTTTTTTTGACCATAAGGCACCTCTTATAAAGATCGGAGAAGGGAAAGTAAAAAGGCAAAAACCGAGGCGGAAGACGTGAGGGAAAGCCGTTCGTCAGAAGAGTGGATGGCTTTTATATCGGGACCGAGAGAGATCGCGTCGAGCCCCTCGATCCTGTCGGAAAATATGCCGCATTCCAGACCGGCGTGCACGACGTCACAGACGGGGTCTTTTCCGTAAACGGAGCGGAACACTTCACACGCGGTATCGCGGATACGGGAGTCTTTTTTGTATTCCCAGGCAGGGTAATCCCCGCGCGTCGAAAACGTGCCGCCCGCAGCAACCGTCCGCATAGCGAGGGCGTCTCTCTGTTTTTCTTTTTCCGCTATGACGGAGGAACGCACCGAAACCGTCAGGGTGAGGGTTCCGCCATCCGTTTTTACGATACCGGGATTTTCGGAAGTCTCCACCAGCCCCGGCAAATCGCGGCTCATGGCGTGCACGCCGAAAGGCGTTTCGGCGATGAAACGAATCAACGATTTTGAGGTGTTTTCTTCAAAAGCGAGGACGGACGTATCTTGTGCGCGGATCTCGATTTTCATACCGTTTTCGGCGTTTTTGTAATCATTTGTTAGCATTTCAAAGGATTTTTTGATCGGTTCGGTGGGATCAAAGGGCGAAACAAAAGTGATAGATGCAGAAGAGGGAATGACGTTGTCCGCCGCTCCGCCGTCAAAAGAAACGAGGCGGAAACCGCCGAGCGCATCGAGCATCCCCGCGAGCGCCGTGATGGCGTTGGCGCGGCCTTTGCCGATCTCGATGCCGCTGTGCCCGCCGGCAAGACCAAAGAGTGAAACGGTATAGACTTTGCCCTCCACGGGCGTTTTCGTTGCCGAAAAAACGCTGTCACATCTGACGCCGCCCGCGCATCCGAACGTGAAAACGCCCTCCGCGTCGGAGTCGAGATTGATGAGCGTTTTGCCTTCAAGCACGCCGCAGTCAAATCCCGCGGCACCGAGAAGTCCGACCTCCTCATCCGCCGTAAAAAGCGCCTCAATCGGGGGATGCGACAGACTCTCGTCGTCGAGGATGGCAAGTGCGGATGCGACGAAAAATCCGTCGTCGCCGCCGAGGGACGTGCCCTCCGCGTACAGCTCGCCGTTTTCGATCTTGAGATCGAGCCCGTCCTTTTCGAGATCTTTTCGGCACCCGTCCCGCTTGACGGCGACCATGTCGGTATGCCCTTGCAGGATCACCGGCTTTTTGTCTTTGCGATCTTCCGACGCACTCTTGCGAATCAGGACGTTATGGTGCGCGTCGCGCAGGCAGAAGAGCCCCCGCTTTTCGGCAAACGCGCAGAGATAGTCGGCGATCGCCTCACAGTGAAAAGAGCCGCGCGGGATCGCCGCGATCTCCCGGAAAAAGGCAAACGGTTTTTCAAATCCGGCGGCGCCGGAAGGTAAAGTCAGCATTCTTTCATTTCCTCGGATCGTAGAAATTGATGAACTTATGATAGCACGGGCATGGACCGTTGTCAAGAAAAAACGGTTTTTTCGCGCCCCTTTAATTTTGCATAAAAACTTGACAAGCCGCGCAAAATATGGTAACATCATTGTGAATATTTTCGGAATGTCAAAACGGGAGGTGGGCTTGTGAAAAAAACGGGAAGAATATTCTCATTCGTATTCATGGTTGCGCTTGTCTTTCTTTGTGCTTTCCCCTGCTATGCGGCGGACGGCACCACAGCGGAAAAGCCCGGGTTGACAGACGTTTTGAAAGACTTTTTCTCCGGCATCCTGAACGGTATCACGGGCTTCTTTTCCGGTATTGCGGAAAGCGTCAGAAGTACGTTCCGAAGCGCGGTGGATTCCGTCGCTTCCGGGATCCGCACGGCGTATGACGCTACGGCGGCGTTTATCGCAAAGGCGGACGATGCGATCAGACGGTCGGTGCTTAGTTTTGTCGGCGGAATAAAACGGTTGACAAACGGTGTGAGCACGTCCGTGAAAGACTCCGTCTCATCTTCCGTCAGTACCGCGGTCGGTTCTGTCAATACGACGGCGGACAACGTCAAAAACTTCTTTGTCTCGATCGGCGAAGGCATCGGCTCGGCGCTGCGGGCTGCCCTCGCGTTCGCAAAAGATATCGCGGAAAAAGCGTGGGATGTGATCCTGCCGATCTGGCCTGTCTTCGCACTTCTTATTCTTCTGATCGTTGCCGGGATCGTTTGTCTTACCATCCGCTCCCGCAGAAAATTCAAACGGCGTCTGGAGGCGGCGATGCACCTGCCCGATGACGAGCCGAAGGCGTCGGATGCCGACACTTTACCGGAAAATGAAAGGATGCACCCCGCCTGTGATAAGGAACAGACCGCGGGAGAAACGGGCTTCGGCGGCGGGACGCTCCCGGTGTCGGACAGGGAATCCGCGTGACCGCGGCGACTTCATAAAATACCGCGTCGAAATCGCGGAAAATACACTTGACTTTTCATAGGTCGGGTGCTATACTGAAGAAAAGCAATGATGGAAAGAGTACCGTCGGTGAAAGTGACAGAGAGAGAAACCTCGGCTGTGAGTTTCTTACCGAACCCGTCGGGAAGACCGTTCCGGAGCTGCGGCGCGGAAACATAGTATGCGCCGACGTTTTCCCGCGTTACAGGGGCTTGAGTGAAAAATCAAGGTGGAACCGTCCGTATTTTGCACCCTTGACGGATTTTTTCCGTCAGGGGTTTTATTTTTGTAATTTTTGAAAAGAGGACATATTATGAAGATCATTTATCCGAACGGTGCGGTGGAAGAATGTAAGCCGGAGGACGAACTCCACGTCATCCGTCATACCGCCGCGCACATCATGGCACAGGCGATCAAGCGCCTGTACCCCGAAGCCGATTTTGCTTACGGCCCCGCAAACGAAAAGGGCTTTTATTACGACGTCGATCTCGGGGACAGAAAACTCACGGAAGCCGATCTTTCCGCGATCGAAGCGGAGATGAAAAAGATCGTCAAAGAAAATCTGCCGATCAAGCCGTCGATCTTGCCGAGAGCGGAGGCGATCGCGCTGATGCAATCCCGCGGCGAAAAATACAAGATCGAGCATATCGCCGATCTGCCCGAAAAGACCGAGATCAGTTTTTACACGCAGGGCGAGTACGTCGATATGTGTGTAGGACCTCACCTCTGTTACACCAAGGCGCTCAAGGCGTTCAAGGTCATCGGTCAGTCCGGTGCGTACTGGAAGAACGACAAGAACAACAAGATGCTTACCCGCGTCAAAGGTATCGCTTTCCGCTCGCAGGACGAGATGGAAGAATACGTGAAACAGCAGGCGGAGATCGAAAAGCGCGACCATAATAAGATCGGAAGAGACCTCGAATATTTCACGACCGTCGATTATATCGGGCAGGGACTTCCCATCCTCCTGCCGAAAGGCACGAGAGTCATCCAGTTGCTCCAGCGCTGGGTGGAAGACGTCGAGCAGAAAAAGGGATGCCAACTGACCAAGACGCCTCTGATGGCAAAGCGCGATCTTTACAAGATCTCCGGTCACTGGGATCATTACCTCGACGGTATGTTCGTCATGGGCGATCCCGACGACGAGACGAAGGAGTGCTTTGCCCTCCGTCCGATGACCTGTCCTTTCCAGTATCAGGTCTTCCTCAATAAAAAACGCTCCTACCGCGACCTGCCGATGCGTCTGACCGAGACGTCCACCCTGTTCCGTAACGAGGATTCCGGCGAAATGCACGGTCTGATCCGTGTGCGCCAGTTCACGATCTCCGAGGGACACTACATCCTCCGTCCCGAGCAGTTGGAGGAAGAGTTCAAGGGATGCCTCGAGCTCGCCAAATATTTCCTCGATACCGTCGGACTTCTTGACGATTGCACGTTCCGCTTCTCGCAGTGGGATCCCGCGAACCCCAAGAACAAGTACGAGGGCACGAAAGAGCAGTGGGAGACCGCGCAGGCGACGATGAAGCAGATCCTCGACGATCTCGGCGTGGAATACACCGTCGGCATCGACGAAGCCGCTTTCTACGGACCGAAACTCGATATCCAGTATCACAACGTGTACGGAAAAGAAGATACCCTCGTCACCATCCAGATCGATATGCTTCTCGCCAAGAAATTCGGCATGGAGTACGTCGATTCCGACGGACAGACGAAGAATCCTTATATCATTCACAGAACGTCGCTCGGCTGCTACGAGCGCACGCTCGCGTACCTGCTTGAAAAATACGCCGGTGCCCTCCCGATGTGGATCAGCCCCGTCCAGGCGTCCGTCATTCCGCTGAACCCCGAGTTCAACGATTACGCGAAAGAGATTGCCGATAAAATGGATCTCGAGGGTATGCGCGTGAAACTTGACGACAGAAACGAAACGCTCGGAAAGCGTATCCGCGAAGCCCAGCTCGAAAAGATCCCGTATATGCTCGTCGTCGGCGCGAACGAAAAGGAAAACGGCACCGTCGCCGTCCGCTCCCGCAAGGGCGAGGATCTCGGCACGATGAAAGTCGATGAAATGCTCGCCGCGTTCCGCGCGGAGATCAACGAAAAACGCCGCTGACATTCCCGCGTTCCGCGCAGAAACCAAACGAAAAACTCCCACCCGCTGGCGGCGTTCCATAGGGAATGCCGCCAAACGATGTGTTCCGCTCACGCGGAACGATATGTGCGCTACGCGCGTGATGTTCGCCTGCGGCGAGTGATGTGCGCTTCGCGCGTGATAGTTAGAGCGGAACACGTCATCACTTTGCGGAAAACCGCAAAACATCACTATGGCGAAGCCATAACATCACTGTGCCGCAGGCACAACATCACTTCCGAAATCCGGGTATCCCGGTTGTGGCAATTCTCTTAACCTGCCACGAAAAACGCCATAATTGCCACAAGGGCAGAAAGTCAATCGACTTTCTGCCCTTGCTTTATGCACTTGTGGAAAAACCCCAATGACTGACATCCCGAAAGGGCGGGAGTTTTTTTGCGGAAAATACAAGCATAAAAGGGGATAATGCCTGTCGGATCTTTGTTTTTTGCTTTTTGAAGCAGAAAAATGTGCGGAAATACGAATGAATAGCTTTCGAAATAATCGGTTTACACTATTGTTGGATTAATAACTAAATTCTTGAAGAAAATACATAACGAAATCAAGAAAGGTACCATCCATTATTTCTTCCGAATCGGGAGCCAAAAAATAATCCGTGATACCGAGAGGATCTTCGTCCGTATAAATCAACTTATAAGTTGCCGTAACGACGATTGTGTTTCCGTCAGAGTCGGTTGTTGTCATTTTGCTCAAATTTCCGTGTTTATCGTACGTGAATACCGCGGTGCCATTTCCTTCGTCATCGTCATATACGGTCGTTTTTCTGATCAGATTATGATCTTTGTCGTACCGGTAATTCACGGTGTAAGAAGAATTGTCCCCGCTGTACGTTTCTTTGACCAGATAACCGTCAGCGTCATAAGTGTAATTTTGGGTGTATGAGTTACTGCCGGAAGAAAACGTTTTCTTGATCAATTTTCCGTCAAGACCGTAAAAGTAGTTAGTGACGGTATTATTGGACGGGCTCAAACTGACCGTGTAGACTTCTTTGATCAGACGGTTTTCGGTGTCGTAGGTATAAACTGTATTTGCACCGTAGGAAGATGTTTTTTTGATCAGATTGTTGTTGGTGTCATAGACGTAGTTCCATGAACTGCTTGTCGTATTATTATCGTATTTATTTATTTCCTTGATCAAATTGCCGTCGGTATCGTAGATATAGTCGGTGGAATACGTGCTGCCGCTATCTGTGATTTCTTCTTCTGTGATAAGGCGTCCGTTTTCGTCGTAAGTGTAATTATAAATATCCGTAGTACTGTCCGTATCGGTACCGTAAGTACAGTCTTCGGTTGCTATTTTTTGTATCAGATTTCCCCCGTTATAAGATCTTTGGGAGGAAAAAGTTGTGTACTCGGTAGAACTTTCGGTAATGTCGGAATACTCTCCGGTGCCGTTGGCAGCCGTAAGATACCCGTCGTCGTTATAGGAGAGATTGAGGTTCATTTCCGTTTTTTGATCATAAGTCGTCCCGGAATCGCTCAAATAATAATAAACGAAGTCGACCTTTGTCGGAAGATAGCCGGCTTTCTTATCGAAATTCATGTCGACTTTTTCGACTGTCGTGCCGTCGCTGCTCACTGTCAATTGTTTCCAGACGTAATGGAACTTTCCGGCGTATTTCTGCGCATCCCGGAAATCTCCGATATCGAGAAACAGGGCGTAGGCGTCGGAATATTGTTCGTTTTTCAAATAACTCTTCGCAATCCAGTATTTGACTTGCTTGACGGGATGAAAAGCCGTGAGGATCAGGATCAAAAACAGCACGACGATTATCGAGCCGAGGATGATCAGCGGTTTTTTATTGAGCCGCTTGACCGGCTTGGTTTCGGCGGTATCGATAAAATCAGGGAAATCCATGGTAACACTCCTTACTGTCTGAAAAATTGTAAAGATAATAGCTTATCTGCAAAAACAGTATAACACCGCTTGGTGTTATTGTCAACACCTTTTGGTGTTTTTTGTCTACAATAAAAGAAAAGGAAAGGAGAGAACGATGGCATACGGACGCTTGAAAGATTTGAGAGAAGACGCGGATAAAACGCAGGCACAGGTGGCGGCGGATATCGGTTTATATACGACGACCTATCAGAGATACGAGCGGGGCGAGCGGGAATTGCCGCTGGATATCGCCGTCTGCCTCGCCAAATACTATAACGTCTCTCTCGATTATCTCGCGGGATTGGTCATGATTCCGAAAAAATTATATGATACCCCCGATACAACCAAATAAAAAACGCAGAGATCCGCCGGGTGGCGAATGTCTGCGTTTTTTATTGAAAAGAGAATCAATTTTCTCTTTTGTCGATGATATGTAAAGTTTTATTGACAATAGCGTCACATTCGGTCACGCTCGTCGAACGAGTATCCAAAAGGCGCATACCGATGTTTTCGATCAGATGCATCGGCGGGAGCGGAAGATCTTTGAATTCTTTGGCATTGATCTGTTTGGATTTGGAAACAATGGAAAGGTAGCGGTCGTAGATCGTGGAATTGAGAAGCGCGTAAAGTCCGAAGACGACCCTCGCGTCCATTTCCTTGTTCTTGTCCTTCATGTCGATGAAGGTGATCTTGTTGTGGGTGGCGATATACTGATATTTCGGTTGAGAAGAGGCGAGATAGATCGCGGCGTTGACGAGTCTGCCGTCCGATTTTGCGGGAACGCGTTTGATCATCAGAAGATTTTTGTTTTTCTGCATCAGACATTTGGCGTCCGGCGCGAGATACTGCTGTTTTTGCTTGATCGGAAACGGCGAGGTCGGCGTCTGGACCGTGCCGGGGAATCTGACGATGCCTTCGGTGAGGCAGTACGGACGGATCAGCGGAATAACGCCGTCCCCCTCGTCGTTGAAGATCAACTCACGACAGCGGGAGTCGAGGATCAGACCGGTGTACATTTTAAGACCGAGCGATCCGAGCGTATCGGAAAAGTTTTCGATGAAACGCACGATCTTGGCGTCTTCCGTGCTTTTCGGCAGCGTGAGTTTTCCGTCTTTTTCGTGAACGATGAAGCGGTAGGGCAGGGGCGGCAGTTTTTCAATCCCGGCAGACGACGCACCCTCGGGAGAAACAGAGATCGCGACGGTCTCCGGCTTTTGCCCCTTGGAGAGGGCGAGGATCATATTTTTCCGGAGCGGAACGGCGCGGTCCTTATTCTTTGCCTTTCCGACGAACAGGTGCATGGAACTGACGGCGACCGCCTCCTCGAGCGTTGCGCGGAAAGCGGAGAGCGCGTCGGCGCTGGCGAGTTCCGTCGGGAGGACGAAGACCGCCTGCCCGTCTTTTTCCATGTGGTGAAGCGCCGTCTCGGCGAAGAGATAACACAAACGGATCTTCGTCCTCGTGACGCCGCTGACGCTCTGCGCTTCGTCGGACGTTTTGTCACAGAGATCCATCGGGGGATGGCAGACGATAAGATCGTAGGTGTCCTCCGCCGACTCAAAATACGTGACGGTGTAATGGTCCTTTGCGGACAGCAGATAGTTTTCTTCGTACACCGTGAAGAGAAGACGCACGTCAAAATCGTGTCTGACTTTCTTTCTCAAACGTTCGAGATTGTCGAGAAGCACCGGCAGAAAGACCGGATCGTTTTCGTAACAGGTGAGAAAAATATTCTTGCAGGCGGGCACCTCGCTGCAGATGCGCTCAATCAGCGCCGCCGAAAGGATACCCGTTCCGGCGCCGGGATCCAGGATCGTATACGCTTTTCTGTCCTTTTCGAGACGGAACATTCCCACCATGATCTTCGCCGTTTCTTTTTTGGTGAAAAGGCGGCCGAGGCGGACGTTTTCGCTCTTTGATTTGTTACGTATCAGTTTATTTGTGTTTCGACAAGCAAGATTCAGCATGATGCCCTCCAAAATTTCTGCCTGATTTTATTTTACCATATCCGCACGCCTCTTGCAAGTCTTTTTCGCAAAAAATCGGACGGATTAAAGTGTTTTGCGCGTGCGCACGATTTGCGCGCTTCTTATTGACTTTACGCGCAAAACGTGGTAAACTGTAAAGCGAGATCATTACTATGGGGGAGGAGGCACTTATGAAAGAAAGCCGTTTCGTTCTTCACAGTCCCTTTGCCCCGACCGGTGACCAGCCGCAGGCGATCGAAGCCCTCGTTTCGGGCATCGAAGCCGGCGAACGTGCCCAGACCCTGCTCGGCGTCACGGGCTCCGGAAAAACGTTCACGATGGCGAATGTCATCGCGCGGTGCAACCGCCCGACGCTCGTCCTCGCGCACAACAAGACGCTCGCGGCGCAGCTCTGCACCGAGTTCCGCTCGTTCTTTCCCGAGAACGCCGTGGAGTATTTCGTTTCCTATTACGACTATTATCAGCCCGAGGCGTACATCCCCGGGCGGGATATGTATATCGAAAAAGACGCGATGATCAACGACGAGATCGACCAGCTCCGTCACAGCGCGACGTCGTCGCTCCTCGAGCGCCGCGACGTCATCATCGTCGCCTCCGTCTCCTGTATCTATTCGCTCGGCGATCCCTCCGAATACGAGTCGCTTCTGATCGGTCTGCGCCCCGGCATGACGATGTCGCGGGACGAGCTGATCCGCCGCCTCGTTGCCATCAGTTACGAGCGCAACGACGTGAATTTTGTCCGTGACAAGTTCCGCGTCCGCGGCGACGTCGTCGAGATCTTCCCGGCGTCGAGCAAGGAAAAAGCCGTCAGAGTCGAGTTCTTCGGGGACGAGATCGAGAGGATCTCCTACGTCGTGCCGCTGACCGGCACGGTCACGGAGGTGCTTTCCTACGTCGTGATCTTTCCCGCCACGCATTACGCCGTCTCCGACGTGCGCCGCGAGGCGGCGCTCCTCGAGATCGAAGAGGAGATGAAAGAGCGCGTCGCCTATTTCAAAAGCAACGGTCAGCTGCTGGAAGCCGAGAGGATCGAGCAGCGCACGAAATACGATCTTGAAATGTTAAGAGAGGTCGGATTCTGTTCCGGCGTCGAAAACTATTCCCGCGTGCTTTCGGGACGAGCCCCCGGCTCGACGCCTTATACGCTTCTCGACTATATGCCGAAAGACTTTTTGCTCTTCATCGACGAGTCCCACGTAACGCTGCCGCAGGTGCGCGGCATGAGCGGCGGTGATTTTGCCCGCAAGAAAAACCTCGTCGAATACGGTTTCCGTTTGCCGTCCGCGTACGACAATCGCCCGCTTTTCTTCGAGGAGTTCGAAGAGAAGATCGGACAGACTGTCTTCGTCAGCGCCACGCCCGGTCCCTATGAAAAGGCGGAGAGCTCTTCCGTCGTCGAACAGCTGATACGTCCGACGGGACTGATCGATCCTTTGATCGACGTCCGGCCGATCGACGGACAGATTGACGACCTGATCGGAGAGATAAGAAATACCGTCGCGGCGTCAAAGCGCGTGCTTGTCACCACGCTGACCACCAAGATGGCGGAGGATCTGACGGAGTATCTCGCCTCGCACGGCATCCGCGTCAAATATATCCATCACGAGGTCGAGACGATGGAAAGGATGGAGATCATCCGTGATCTGCGTCTCGGCGAATACGACGTCCTCGTGGGCATCAACCTGCTTCGTGAGGGACTCGATATCCCCGAGGTTTCGCTTGTGGCGATCCTCGACGCCGACAAAGAGGGCTTTTTGCGCAGTGAAACGTCCCTCATCCAGACGGTCGGCAGAGCCGCGAGAAACGTGGACGGACACGTCATCATGTACGCCGACACCGTCACGGATTCCATGCGCGGCGCCATCGACGAGACCAACCGCCGCCGCGCCGTTCAGCAGAAATACAACGACGAACACGGGATCACGCCCGTCAGCGTCAGAAAAAAAGTGGCGGACCTCATCGAACTCGGCAAAAAACCGGTGAAAGAAAACACGAAGAAGAAACTGACACAGACCGAAAGAGAAAAACTCATCGCGGATTTGACGGTCGAGATGAAGGAAGCGGCGCGCACGCTGGATTTCGAGAAAGCGGCGTTCCTCCGCGACAAGATACGCGAATTACGTTTGGGAAAACAGGAAAATGGCAAGAAGTATCATCATTAAAGGCGCTCGCGTCAACAATCTGAAAAATATTGATCTCGAGATCCCCCGCGACAAACTCGTGGTACTGACGGGGCTGTCGGGAAGCGGAAAGTCCAGTCTGGCGTTCGATACCCTTTACGCCGAGGGACACCGCCGCTTCGTGGAGAGTCTTTCGTCCTATGCCCGTATGTTTTTGGGGCAGGTGGATAAGCCGGACGTGGACCTCATCGAGGGACTGTCCCCCGCGATCTCGATCGACCAGAAGACGACCTCCAAAAATCCGAGATCCACGGTCGGCACCGTCACCGAGATCTACGATTATCTGCGTCTTCTGTACGCGAGAGTCGGGATCCCGCACTGTCCCGTCTGCGGAAAAGAGATCCGTCAGATGTCGCAGGATCAGATCGTTTCCCGCATTCTCGCGCTTCCGGAAAATACGAAATTTCTCGTCCTCGCGCCCGTTGTACACGAAAAGAAAGGTATGCACGAAAAGGTGTTTGCCGACGCCGCTAAAAGCGGCTACGCCCGCGTCCGCGTGGACGGCAATATGTACGACCTCACCGAGGAGATCAAACTCGATAAAAACGTCAAGCACTCCGTGGAGATCGTCGTGGACCGTCTCGTCATGCGAGGCGATATCCGCGCCCGTCTCTCGGATTCGGTGGAGGCGGCGCTCCGCACCGCCGACGGAAAAGTGGCGATCCTCTCTCTGAACCCCGACGGTTCCGAGGGTGAGAGGGCGGAGTTTTCGCAGAAATACGCCTGCGAGGAGCACGGGATCGGTTTTCCGGAGCTCGAGCCGCGTATGTTCTCGTTCAACAATCCGATCGGGGCTTGCCCCGCCTGCGCCGGTCTCGGGAATCTGCAACGGCTTTCCGCCGATAAGATCATTCCCGACAAAACGCTTTCCCTGCGCGACAGCGCCGTCGCCGTCAACGGTTTCAAAAGTATGTCGGAGGAGTCCTGGACGGGACCTCTGCTCGAAGCCGTCGGACGCGACTTCGGCTTCACGCTCGATACCCCTCTGAACGAATATTCCGACGCCGCCATGCAGGCGTTGCTCTACGGTACCGGTGAAAAGCGCTACGACGTCGTCCGCTATTTCGGAAAAGAAGCGAAACGCCAGGACGCGCATTTTGAGGGCATTCTGCCCACCATCGAACGCCGCATGAAAATGATGGGCGGCGACTATTACCAGGAATTCGTGGAGGAAGCCCCCTGTTCGGTCTGCCACGGCAGACGTCTTTCCGATCTCGTCCTTTCGGTGACGGTCAGCGGGCTCAATATCGACGAGATCTGCCGTCTTTCCGTCTCGAAAATGCTGGCGTTCGTGGAGGGGCTCATCTTTACCGAAACCGAAGAAAAAATCGCGAAAGAGATCGTCAAGGAGATCAAGGCGCGGCTGCGTTTTCTCGTCAGCGTCGGTCTGGATTATTTGAGTCTTGCCAGGACTGCCGGCACGCTTTCGGGCGGAGAAGCCCAGCGTATCCGTCTGGCGACGCAGATCGGCTCCGCGCTGACCGGCGTCCTCTATATCCTCGACGAGCCGAGCATCGGTCTGCATCAGCGCGATAACGGAAAACTCATCGGGACGCTGAAAAATCTGCGCGATCTCGGCAATACCGTCATCGTCGTCGAGCACGACGAGGAAACCATGCGGGAGTCGGACTATATCGTCGATATCGGACCCGGTGCCGGCATCCACGGCGGAGAAGTCGTCGCGGTCGGTACGCCAAAGGAGGTTGCCGCCTGCGAAACCTCGGTCACGGGGCAGTATCTCGCGGGGACGCGCCGTATTCCCGTGCCGGAACAGCGGCGAAAGGGGAACGGTCATTTTCTGTCGATCGTCGGCGCTTCGGAAAACAATCTGAAAAACGTGAATGTGGATATCCCCCTCGGCACTTTCGTCTGCGTGACGGGCGTTTCGGGGAGCGGAAAGTCCTCGCTTGTCAACGCCGTGCTTTACCGCACGCTCGCGAGGGATCTCAACCGTGCCATGACGCGTCCCGGCAAAGTCGAAAAGATCCTCGGCACGGAATATCTCGATAAAGTCATCGCCATCGACCAGAGCCCCATCGGCAGAACGCCGCGCTCCAACCCCGCCACCTATACGGGACTGTTCGCCGATATCCGGAATCTCTTTTCGGTGACGCCCGACGCCAAAGCGCGCGGCTACGGTCCCGGACGGTTTTCGTTCAACGTCCGCGGCGGACGCTGCGAAGCGTGTGAGGGCGACGGCGTGCGGTGCATCGAAATGAACTTTTTGCCCGACGTTTACGTGAAGTGCGACGTCTGCGGCGGAAAACGCTATAACCGCGACACGCTGGAAGTCCGTTACAAGGGCAAAAATATTTACGACGTTCTCGAAATGAGCGTGGAAGAGGGAATATCCTTCTTCGACGGCTTGCCGTCCCTGCAAAGGAAATTGCAGACACTCTTCGACGTCGGACTCGGATATATCAAGATCGGGCAGTCCTCCACCACCCTGTCGGGCGGTGAGGCACAGCGCGTCAAACTCGCCACCGAACTTGCCAAACGTCCGACGGGAAAGACCGTCTATATCCTCGACGAGCCGACGACGGGTTTGCATACCGAGGACGTGCGCAAACTGATCACGATTCTGCAACGGCTGACCGATACCGGGAATACCGTGATCGTCATCGAGCACAACCTTGATTTCATCAAGACCGCCGATCATATCATCGACCTCGGACCGGAGGGCGGCGACGGCGGCGGTACCGTCATCGTTACGGGCACCCCGGAAGAAGTCGCCCGGTGCGAGGGTTCGTTTACCGGACAATATCTTCGTGACAAACTGCAAAGGAGCGACAAATGAAAGTATCCGTCAAACGCTTATCCGAAAACGCGATCCTGCCGACCTACGCGACGCCGTTCGCCGCGGGCGCGGATCTCTACGTGATGCGGGGGGAGGATATCAAGATCCCCGCCGGGACCACCGTCAAAATACCGCTCGGGTTTTCTCTCGAGATTCCGGACGGCTGCGCGGGGTTCATCTACGCACGCAGCGGCATCGCCGCGAAACGCGGGCTCGCCCCCGCCAATAAAGTCGGCGTCATTGATTCCGATTACCGCGGCGAGATCATCGTCGCTCTGCACAACGAAACGCAAAAAGACGAGACCGTCGCGGCGGGAGAGCGCATCGCCCAGCTCGTGATCGCACCGTATCTGAAAGCGGAGTTTTCCGAGACCGACGCGCTTTCAAAGACACAGCGCGGCGAGGGCGGCTTCGGTTCGACCGGCAAAAACTGAAAACATCAAGGAGAAACTATTATGTTACCGTATCCCATTTTTGAATTATTCGGTCTGGAAGTGTATATGTACGGCGTGATGATCGCCGTCGGTATGCTTTGCTGTTTTCTGACGCTCTGGGGCTTCGCGAAGATCAAGAAGATCGACGAAAATCTCATCGACTTTCTGTTCTACGACGGCGTGGCTGCCATCGCCGTCGGCTTTGTCGGCGCGACGCTCGTGCAGTCCGTTCTGAATTATCTGAAAAATCCCGCCGGCGGCTTTTCGATCGGCGGTATGTCCTTCATGCCCGGCTTCATTTGCGGTGCCGGCGCGTTCTTCGGCATTTATCTGCTCTGGAGAAAGCGTCTGAAGGGCAGAATGATCGACGTTCTCCCGCTTTTGCCCTCCTGCGTGCTTGTCGCGCACGGCTTCGGCAGGATCGGCTGCTTCTTTGCCGGCTGCTGCTACGGTGCACCGACGGATTCGTTCCTCGGCGTCGCGTTCCCGCGCGGTTCTCACGCCTATCTGAACGGCGCCGCCCGCCATCCGACGCAGCTTTACGAAGCCGCGTTCCTCTTTATCGCTTACGGCGTTTTGAGTTATTTCTATCTCAAACGCAACTTCAAACATACGGTATCCGTCTATTTCTGTTCCTACGCCGTCTTCCGTTTTCTCATCGAATTCGTGCGTGACGACGAAAGAGGCGCGAATATTCTCGGACTCTCGCCCTCCCAGTTCTGGTCGATCTGGTTGTTTCTCGCCGGTATCGGCGTGTATTTCCTCGTCGATTATCTGAACAAGAAGAGAGACGAGGAACTGAAAAGCCAAGCGGAAGAAGTGCCCGCTGCGGACGCGAAAGAGGAACAAGCGTGACGGAAGAAAAGAAAAAAGTTTCGGTCTTCCGGCTCTTTGCCATCATGTTCAAGATCGGGCTTTTCACGTTCGGCGGCGGTTACGCGATGATCGCCATCATTCGGGAAGAACTCGTGACGAAGCGCCGCTTCATGACCGAAGAGGAGTTTCTCGATATGATCGCCATGGCAGAGTCCACCCCGGGACCGATCGCCATCAATTCGGCGACGTATCTCGGCTATCGCCTCTCGGGCTTTTTCGGCGCGGTCATTGCGACGCTCGGCGTCGTGCTGCCGTCCTTCACCATCATATATCTGATCTCGCTTTTCTTTGAGAGTTTCCGCGCCCTCGCGCTTGTCGGATACGCTTTTTCCGGCATCCGTGTCGCCGTCGTCTATCTCATCCTGTCGGCGGGGATCAAAATGCTCAAGAACGTGGAGAAAAAGCCCGTCCCGATCGCGGTGTTTTCCGCCGTCCTCGCGGTGATGGTCGCGCTTTCGCTTTTTGCCGTGAAGTTTTCGACGGTCTTTTACATACTGATCGCCGCCGTCTTCGCGCTCGTCCTTTATCTTGTCCGTAAGATCGGAAAGGAGGACGGAAAATGAGTATTTATCTTCGTCTGTTTCTGACGTTTCTCGAGATCGGCGCCGTTTCGTTCGGCGGCGGTTACGGCATGATCGCCCTCGTCCGGGAAAAAGTGCTTGCGAACGGTTGGCTGACGGAAGAGGCGTTTCTGGATTTCATCGCCGTTTCGGAATCGACGCCGGGTCCTATCGCCATCAATATGGCAACCTTTATCGGCTCTTCGCAGGCGGGATTTTTCGGCGCCGTTCTTGCGACGCTCGGCGTCGTTCTGCCGTCGTTTCTCATCATCCTGCTGCTTCTCGTCGTATTCCGCCGCCTGTTGGCGAGCGAGGGATGCCGCGAGGTGCTCAAGGGTGTGCGCCCCGCCGTCATCGCTCTGATCGTCGGCACCGGTGCCACGATGCTTCTCTCGACGCTCTTTTCCCTGAAGACCGTGACGGACGCCCTTACGCCCGATTGGCGCGGGATCGGTCTTTTCGCCCTGATCGCCGTCCTCGTCCCGCTGATCAAAAAGAAGACCGGAAAAAAGATCTCCGGCATCTTCATCATCCTGTTTTCCGCCGCGGCGGGGATCGTCCTTTACGGGCTTCTATGACAAAAAGAAAAAAGCAAGAGACCGAAAAACGGTATTCTCTTGCTTTTTTTGATCCGGGAAAACGCCGGATCAGCGGTCGAACGTAAAATAGTCTTTCACGAACGGGATCTCGTTTTTCGGGATCCCGAATTCTTTTCCCCGCAGATAATCGAGCGCCGTTGTTTCCCCCTCGGAAAACGAAAAACGCAGACGGTAAGAGCAGAGTGCCTGGTGATAAAATCCCCGATCGCGGTCGGCTTTGTTGATCCCGTATTTGCCGTCGCCGACGAGCGGATGCCCGATGAAAGCGAGGTGAGCGCGGATCTGGTGCGTGCGTCCCGTCAGAAGTTCCACCTCCAAAAGGGAAGTGCCGTTTTTCTCGGCAAGAACGCGGTAGCGCGTTTTGATCGTCCTCGCGTCTTTCGGCGGATCTTTGTCGTAAACCTTGACGGTGTTCGTCTTTTCGTCTTTTTTGAGATAACCGAAGAGCGTCGCCTCTTTCGGTTCGGGCGTGCCGTGGACCGCGCAGAGATAATACTTGTCGATCTCGCGGTTTTTGATCTTTTCGTTCATAACGCGGAGCGCCTCGGCGTTCTTTGCCGCGATCACGATGCCGCAGGTGTTTCTGTCGATCCGGTTGCAGAGGGCGGGCGCGAAACTCTGTTCGTCCTCGGGACGGTATTCGCCTTTCTGCGCCAGATACGCCTGAATATGCGTGATCAGCGTGTTCGTCTTTTCGTTCTCGTCCTCGTGTACCGATACGCCCGCCGGTTTGTTGACGAGCAGGATATTTTCATCCTCGTAGAGGACGGAAAGATTGACTTTGATCCCGTCGAGGGAACGTGCCGTCTGCTTTCCCGTGAAAAACGTCTCGGCGATGAAGCATTGGACGGTGTCGCCGACGGCGAGGATCGTGTTCGGCTCGGCGCGCTTGCGGTTGACCTTGATCTTCTTCGTGCGGATGGCTTTGTAAAGAAAACTCACGGGCAACGCCAAAGCTTTGGTCAGAAACTTGTCCAGTCTCTGCCCGGCGTCGTTTTTTTGGATCGTGAGTTCTCTCATGGCTTTCCCTTAAAACAAAATCCGGAGGGCTCTCCGGATCTTGTCGTTTTTATGATTATTTCGTACCGAAAATACGGTCGCCGGCGTCTCCGAGACCGGGGACGATGTAGGCGTTTTCGTTGAGTTTTTCATCCAGAGCGGCGCAGTAGATATCGACGTCGGGATGCGTTTCCTGTACTCTCTTGACACCTTCGGGAGCGGCGACGAGGCACATGAGGATGATGTTCTTCGCGCCTCTCTTTTTCACCATCGTGATGGCGTCGGCGGAAGAACCGCCGGTAGCGAGCATCGGGTCTGTGACGATGACGAGTCTGTCCTGGATGTCGGGCGGCATCTTGCAGTAGTATTCCACGGGCTCGTGCGTCTCGGGGTCACGGTAAAGACCGATGTGACCGACTCTCGCGGAGGGGCAGAGTTCGAGGAGCGCGTCCACCATACCGAGACCGGCGCGGAGGATCGGAACGACGGCGAGTTTTTTGCCTGCCAGTTTTTTGAAAGTCGCGGTAGCCACGGGGGTTTCGACGACGACGTCGCGCAGGGGAAGATTTCTCGTGGTCTCATAACCCATCAAAAGGGAAATCTCATTCAGAAGTCTTCTGAAATCCTTGGTCGAGGTGTTTTTGTCTCTCATCAGCGTCAGTTTGTGCTGTACGAGAGGGTGGTCAATGAGATGAAACGTGCTCATATTGTATCCTTCCTGTGAGTGGAGTCGGAGAAGTTCTCCGTTAATCGTGAATATTATAAATCATTTCCCGCCGTTTTTCAAGCGTTTTTTCTGGGTTTTTCGGTCTTTTTTTGCCGCCTCATTCATATTTTTGTTGTAATTTGTTAATATTTTGTAAATAATTTGAAAAATAAACCGTAAACGGCGTTTTCATGATAAAATGATTAAGTTATTTTTGAAAAGTAGGAGAAACATTATGGGTAACGAAAAAAGAGGAACGTGGAACTCCAGACTGACGTTCATTCTGGCTTCCATCGGCTCCGCGGTAGGACTCGGAAACGCGTGGCGTTTTCCCGGCCTGGCGGCAAAACACGGAGGCGGCGCTTTCCTGCTTGCCTACCTTCTTATTATGGTCGTGTTCGGCATTCCGCTTCTGATGATGGAGATCGCCATCGGCAGAAAGACGCGCCGCGGCGCGCCGGAATCCATTCGCAGTATGAACAAGAAACTCGAGCCCATCGGATGGGCGGCGACGGCGAACGCTTTTCTGATCGTCGTGTACTACGCCGTCGTTTTCGCGTGGGTCATCATGATGGCGATCCTTTCTTTCAAGTTCGCCGGTATCACGGGTGACACCGCGGCGGCGAAAGGTCTTTGGGCAGACGCCATCAAAACGACCGGAAACTTCTCGGGATTCGGCACGATCTCCCCGCTCGTGCTCGGTTGTCTTGTCATTGCCTGGTTCTTCATTTGGTACTGCATCCGTCACGGCGCGAATTCCGTGTCGAAAGTCGTCAAATATACGGTCTCTCTCCCCGTTATCTGCCTTCTCATCATGGCGGTGAAAGGACTGACCATGAACGGCGCGTGGGAAGGTATGAAGGTCCTTTTCGTCCCCGATTTCACGCAGTGGGGTGACGCTTCTCTGTGGGCGGACGCCGCGGGACAGGTCTTCTATTCGCTTTCCATCATGATGGCGATCATGTTTGCTTACGGCTCGTATGTTAAGGACGACGCTAACGTCGCTTCGGACGCCGTTATCATCGCCGCCGCAGACTTCCTCACCAGTCTTTTGTCCTCGATCGTTCTGTTCTCCACGATGTACGGTGTCGGAATGACGACTGCCGATATGTCTGCTTCCGGCGTTGCGACCGCGTTCATCATTTACCCGACCGCCATCGTCAATCTCTCGGGCAGCGGCGTGGTCAACGCGATCTTCGCTTTTATCTTCTATTTCTGCCTTTGCACGCTGGCGATCGACTCCGCGTTCTCTATCGTGGAGGGCGTCTCCGCGGCTGTCTCCGACAAGTTCCATCTCAATAGCGAGAAGACCACGCTCACCCTTTGCCTCATCGCCGGCGTTCTCTCGCTGACCATGACGACGGGTGCCGGTCTCGCGATCCTCGACGTCGTCGATAATTGGTGCAACACCTTCAACCTCGTGATCGTCGGCATTCTCGAATGCATCGCGGTCGGATGGTTCTTCAAACCCGATAAGGTGCTAGGCGAAGTCAACAGAAACAGCAAGAAGTTCGTCATGCCGAAATACTGGTTCAATCCGTCCGTGAAGTATATCGCACCCGCCGTTCTGACCGCTATTTTCGTCTGGAACCTCGTTTCGCTCATCAAGGGCGGCTTCGTTTACGGCGCGGGCGACGGTTACACCCTGCTTTCCAACATTCTTTGCGGCTGGCTCCTGACCGTGATCGTCTTCGCCAGCGGTTTCATTGTGAAACTGGTCGTAAAGAAACTGGAGACAAAGGGGTATAAAGAGGACGATATCACCTGGGATGGCGCTAATTAAAAACGTGCGCTTTTTGCGCTTGAAAACGTGCGCTTTTTGCGCAGATCAAAGAGCCGGACTTTCCCCGGCTCTTTTTTCTTGTAAAACGTGCGCTTTTTGCGCAGACCAAAGAGCCGGACTTTCCCCGGCTCTTTTTTCTTGTAAAACGTGCGCTTTTTGCGCAGTAAAACGTGCGCTTTTTGCGCAGAACAAATATCAGTTATGATTGCCTGCCCGGCAAGTTATGATGTGCCGTTGGCACAGTTATGATTTGCGTGTAGCGCAAAGTTATGAGATGCGTTTCACCCACGCCCGCAGGCACATCACTCGCCATAGGCGTACATCACGCACGAAGTGCACATCACGTTTCGCGTAGTGAAACGCATCGTTCGCCGCGAGGCGGCGCGATTGCCCGCCCGGCAAGTTATGATGTACCTACGGTACAGTTATGATTTGCGGCTTTGCCGCAAAGTTATGAGATGCGTTTCGTGTGCGAAACGCATCGTTCGCCGCGAGGCGGCGAGGGCGGAAATTGTAAAAAAACAATACAAAAATAAAAGGGAAGAGAACGTCCGTTCTTTTCCCTTTTTGCTTCCCGGAATCTAAAAAACCGCCCCGGAAATGTTCATCTGTTGTGAAAATAGGTGAACAAAAATACAATTTTATCATATCACGCG
>JAZLLY010000014.1:0-4681 GCA_045598385.1 Eubacteriales bacterium
GACAATCTGCCGAAACAGCTCTCCGGCGGTCAGCAGCAACGCGTCGCCATCGCCCGCGCCCTCGTCACGCATCCGTCCCTTTTGCTCTGCGACGAGCCGACCGGCGCTCTCGACCGCAATACCGGCACGCAGATCATGGAGATCTTCAAACAACTCAATAACGACGGGATGACCATCATCATGATCACCCACGACAAAAGAATCGCTTCCTACGCCTCACGAACGGTGCATATTCTCGACGGGAATCTCTATTCCTCCGAAGAATACGAGGCACTGACGGAAAAGGAAGCAGACGCTTCACCGGGAGGAAAAGCCCATGATTGACTTCTTCTCGATGATAAAAATGAGTTTCAAGAATCTCAAAAACAACGCCATGCGGACGTTTCTGACGATGCTCGGTGTCATCATCGGTATTGCCTCCATCATCGCGCTTCTGACGATCGGTCAGGGCGTCACGAACTCCGTCATCGCCAAAATCTCCGGACTCGGCGGCAACAATCTGACAGTCTCCATCAACAATAAGAACGTCAAAAAGGGCTTCTCCGAATCCGAACTGCAGCTCTTCGCCGATATCGACGGTGTCAGCGGCGTTTCTCCGAGTCTTTCCGTCTCCAAAATGCTCGTCCTGATGCCGGAACTGACAACGAGCAAATACGACGGCATCTATACGAAGTCCGCAAGGATCCTGGGCGTCAGCGAATACTATTTTTCAAACAGTAACAATCAGAAAGGCGTCGCCTACGGCCGTGGGATCTCTCCCTTTGACGTTTCTTCCGCGACGAACGTCTGCGTGCTCGGTTACGAACGCTGGCAGCAGCTCTACGGCAACTATCTGCCGATCGGAGAAACGCTCAAGATCGAAAACGTGGAGTTCACGATCGTCGGTATCATGAACAAGACGGTCGGTCTCGATACCACCGCGAACAACGCCGTTCTCGTCCCTTACACGACCGCGATCAACAGTCTGAAGACGGGACTGCCGACTTCCCTTGACGTTTACTTTGAAAGCGCCGAATTGAGTGACAAAGTCATCGTCGCCGTGGACGCGCTCTGCGCGGAGCTTCTCAACTCTCCCGACGGCAGTTATTATTCCCTCGTCAACCAGAAAGAAGTGACCGACGTCGTCCTGACCGTCACCGACCTCGTGCTCGGTATGCTCGCCGGCATCGCCGTCATTTCCCTGATCGTCGGCGGTATCGGAATCATGAATATGATGCTCGTCACCGTCAGCGAACGAACGGCGGAGATCGGTTTGCGCAAGGCACTCGGCGCAAGGCCGTCCGTCATTCTCTATCAATTCCTGACGGAATCGGTCATTCTCAGTTCAATCGGCGGCATCCTCGGCATCGGCTTCGGTATGCTGATCTCCTATCTCGCGTCCGTCGCGATCGGCTACACCTTTACCTACAGCGTTTCGACGATCCTGCTCGCGGCTCTGTTCTCTCTCTTTGTCGGCGTCGTATTCGGCATACTGCCGGCGAAACGCGCCGCGGCACTCAACCCGATCGACGCTTTGCGTTCCCAGTAAAGCAAAAGAAAAAATATAAACGAAAACGGCACGCGCCTGCGTGCCGTTTTTTGTTGGGATTATGATAACTTATTATTTGGTAAGATACTCATTCAAAGAGAGGTTATACCAAGCGATGAGAAGATTGCCGAGCGCTTCTTCTGCGGCAACGGGATAATGGTAGGTGACGATCTCGGTCTCCACGACGTAAGGCATCGTTTCGGGGATCTTATTACCGGAGGAATCTTTCTCATTCAAAACGACTGCACCGTTCTCAAGATCGGGGATCTTGGCGCCGTATTCGTCGATCGCGTTGGTCATAAGAACCGTTGCGCCATCGTCGGGGACCTTGGCGCCGTACTCGTCGAGCAGGAACGCGCCGGCAGCGTCTTTCTTATACTTGCTGTACGCTAAAATCTTATTACCGTCGCCGTCAAGGATGTATTCGCCGTTTCCGTTGACCTGATATTTTTCCGTCTGAAGGTACTTGTTGTATTCGGGGATCGGATTGCCGTCTCCGTCAAGAATAAGTTCGCCATTCGCATCCTTCTGGTATTTGATCTTGTAAACCGGTACTTTCTTTCCGTCTTTATCCAGAACAAAATCACCTTTTTCATCGACCTCGTAAATGATCAGATCCAGGGGAACGGGAATTTTATTACCGCTCTTATCGAGGACGTAGTTTCCTTCGGCATCCGTCTGATAGATGATGATTCTTCTTCCGTCTTCGTCGAGAATGTAATTGCCGTCTTTGTCCTTTTCATACTCGTAAGCGCCGAGAACTTCTTCCTGCGTATATTTCAAAGCTTCGAGCACGTCTTCGCTGATGTCCCGTCCTGCGGCAAAAGCTCTGATATAATCAGCCGCGCTGTAACTGAGACTCTCGATCATGTTGTTTTCTTCATCGTAGATCGTCAGCGTATATACTTTGGAAATCGTCTCGATCGTCAGCGTATCGGTTTTGATGAGATAGTAAACGGTTTCGTCAAGCTCATCGGCGTTGGTGATCTGATCCGCGATACCGGCGTTCAGGATCGTTTCGGCGACTACGCTCGAGGATGCGGTTTCTTTCGCCTTTTTCAGGTTGTTTTCGGTAATGCGGTAGTCGTTGAGACGAACGTCGATGTCGGAAGTGTTGTCAAGCGCAACGCGGAATACGAGAACGGGAGCCGTTCCGGTGAAGTCGAGATAAACGCCTGCAATGTAATTCTTGAGATTCTCGATCTTTTTGGTGGACGGCGTCAGTTCAAACTCTTTCGCGCCTTCGGGGAGAGTGAAGCCCTCGACGGTCGCGGCAGGGATATCTTCGTCAACTTTTTCAACGGGGATCGAATCCGGCAGAGGCGGAAGTTCGGGAGCGACGGGTTCTTCGGTAATTTCGCCGCGCTGATATTTCCAGTAATTTCTGCCGTACTCTTCAAAAGCATCCGCGTATCTGCTGACGATCTCTTTGCCGTAAACTTTTACGTCGCTGAGAGCAGAGGTGTAGTCGTTAAGTGCTTTCGCGTATTCTTTCAGAAGACGGTAGGCCTCGGCGACCACTTCGTCGTTGGCGCTAATGGCTTCAAAATAATCAATAAACGAGAAATACTCGATGATCGCACAGTAGTTGCCGGCGACGGCTTGCTCGTTCGTGTTGGCAAGACTGATAACGATATTGGAGGGGTCTTTCTTTCTCATTGCGGCAGCTTCTTTTTCGGTTTTGCCTTCGGGGACAACGACCTTATCTTTGCCGAGCACGGAAACGGGAACTGCGGTGTACTCAAAGCAGAAAACGTTATCGCCGAGCGTAGCGCAAACGTCATCTTTCTTACCGTAACCGACGCCGGTCTTGTTGGCGCGGGAGAAAGTCATAACGGGTTGTTTTCCGTCTACGGGATTTTCCGGAACGGCGTAAACACGCATCGTCAGCGTCTTGTTCATTTCGACCTGAACGGCGCGGATAGTCCCTTCTTCCTCATAAACGTAAAGCGGGAACTGAAGAACGTAGGTGTTGGAATCCTTTCTGCCCTCGGGATCGGGGATCTCGATGGGCTCTTCGGGCTCAACTACGGGTTCGGGATCCTGATTCTGTGAGGGATCTTCTGCGGGCTGCGGATCTACGGGATCTTTTCCGAGTCCGATCTTGGCAAGCAGATCGTCGGTGTCAATATTGAGACCGGGGATCGTGCAGGAAGAAAGTGCCAGCATCGCTGCCAGGCAAAGTGCGATAAGTGCGATCAATGATTTTTTCATGGCATATCATACCTTTCTTTATTTTTCACCTTTATTATATAATGCGCGCGGACCGGAGTCAAGGTGTATTTTCAAAATACGGCGTTTTTGACGATTGAAAACAACGGTTTTTGGCTATAATCCACAAAATCGGATTATCCCGATGGCTTTCATAAACGACAAAAAATCCATGAAAAATGAGAAAAAAAGCGTATTTTGTAAAAAAAATACAAGATTTTTTCTTTTTTTATAAAAACTATGGAAATCTCAAAATATATGTGCTATAATGTCAAGGATATGATACACGTAAAAGTGTGTCTTGAAATTTGATATCAATTTTTTAATGGAGGGTACTTATGAGCAACAAGTACGTTTATCTCTTCTCCGAGGGTAACAAAGACATGAGAAACCTGCTCGGCGGTAAAGGTGCAAACCTCGCCGAAATGACCAACATCGGTCTTCCTGTTCCTCAGGGCTTCACCATCACGACCGAAGCGTGCACGAAATATTACGAGGACGGTCGTAAAATCAACGACGAGATCATGGCAGAGATCATGAAAAACGTCGAGACCATGGAGAAGATCAACGGCAAGAAGTTCGGCGATCTCGAGCATCCGCTGCTCGTTTCCGTCCGTTCCGGCGCACGCGCATCCATGCCCGGCATGATGGATACCATTCTGAACCTCGGTCTGAACGACGACGTCGTCCCCGCCATGATCGCAGGCAACCCCGATCCCAAGTTCGAGCGGTTCGTTTATGACTCCTACCGCCGCTTCATCCAGATGTTCTCCGACGTCGTTATGGAAGTTGGCAAGAAGTACTTCGAAAAGCCCACCGACGAGAGGAAGGAAGCCCGCGGCGTCACCCTCGATATCGAGCTGACCGCAGCCGACCTCAAGGAGCTGGCCGCTCAGTTCAAGGCAGAGTATAAGAATCAGCTCGGCGAAGACTTCCCCGCAG
>JAZLLY010000015.1:0-55253 GCA_045598385.1 Eubacteriales bacterium
GATAAAGATTACCGAGCAGTACAGACATCTTCCCATGGTGTTGTGGGGGCTTTGCGGTTGGTATGAAGGAGATCGCCTCGTTACCACTGCCGACCAAGCGGGAACGACGGGTCTGCGGGCAACCTTCGAGGGGTTGGGTTACAAGTTCAAGTATGTATACGACGTCATCGGAAAGCCCTCCAAGAGCGACAAGGTGGCAAACTACTGCCGTGCAGCGCAGGCGGCAAAATCCCTGCTTTCCGATAAGGTGGGGATGGCGGGTTTCCGTGATATGAACCTTTACGGCACGCTTTACGACGGGCTTTCCCTTAAAAACAAGACCGGCATCGAGATCGAGACCTTTGAAATGCTCGAGATCCAGCAAAGATACGACAAACTGACCGAAGCCGAAAAGCGCGAGGTCGTCGAGAAACGTATCAAACGCTGGCATTTCCTCAAGCCCGCGAACGACGACGCCATGATGATGGCGGCGGGCTACTATCTTGCCGTCAAAGCCATCGCCGAAGAACGTCACTACCGTTCCATCTCCATCAAAGATGTTGACGGTATGAAAAAACTCTGCGGATTTCCCCCGGCGCCCATCTTCATGCTGCTTTCCGAAGACGGTTACACCACCGTGCCCGAGAACGATTCGCTCGGTGCCGTCACGCAGTTGATGATGAACCGTCTGACCGGTCAGCTCGCCGGTTACCTTGAGTTCTACGAATTCTTCGTCAACAGCGTCCTTGCCGGCGTACCCGACTTCGTGGCTGCCGATATGGTGGACGGCGACGCGTATACCGTTCTTCCCGCCGCTTTCGGCGCGCTCAATCAGGGCATCCTCAACGTTTCCAAGGTCAAGACCGGAAAAGTCACCATGTGCCGACTGACCTACAAGAACGGCGAGTACGAAATGCAGATCGTTCCGGGCGACGGAAAAACGCCTCCCAAATGGGAGGAGTGCGGATGGGATCAGCCCGCGCCGCAGCTTTCCGCGCTTGAGATCTTCATTCCCTCCGTCGAAAGATTTGCCGAGAACGTCGCCTGCCAGCATTACATCATCACGTACGGTGATAACAGACGCGCTATCCGTGATCTTTGTTCCATCCTCGGCATTAAAGTCGTTGAACTGTAAATTATTGTTTGCAAAAGGACGTTATCATGTATAAAAATTACAAGATCCGTGCCCCCTATTTTGAAATCGGCCCCAAATGTTTTATGTGGGGCGAGCGTATGCTCAAGCTTGCCAAAGAGGTCGATAAGATCGCTTATAAATACGATCTTGACGTCATTCTGACGCCGCAGTATGCGGACATCCGTCTTCTGGCGGAGAATACCCACTACGTGCATATTTACGCGCAGCACATGGATGATCTTTACCCCGGACGCGGTCTCGGATCGGTGCTTCCCGAATCCGTGAAAGAGGCGGGCGCTGTCGGCGTCATGCTCAACCACGCCGAGAAAAAACTCACCATGGATAAGATCCGTTCGACGATCGCGAGAGCCGACGAGGTGGGACTTGCCACCATCGTCTGCGCCGATTCCGTCGCCGAGATCGCCGAGATCGCCGCTATGGGACCGAACCTTATCGTTGCCGAGCCGACCGAGCTCATCGGGACCGGCGTCGCCAGCGATATGGGTTACGTCCGCGACACCATCGAAGCCGTCAGAAAGATCAATCCCGATATCATGGTACTCCAGGGTGCCGGCATCTCCGGTCCCGACGACGTTGCCAACGTGATCCGCGCCGGCGCACAGGCGACCGGTTGCACCAGCGGCGTGTTCAAAGCGAAGGATCCCGAGGCCGCCGCCGAAGAAATGCTTTACACTCTCAGAAAGACCTGGGACGAGGTTCACGGAAAATGACGAAGGACGTATTCGATTTTGCCATGTCCGCTTTCGATACCGAGGCGGAGTCGCTCCTTGCCACCAAGGGCGTGATCGACAGCGACGCTTTCGCAAAAGCGGCGGAGGCACTCGCCGGCGCCGAGAGGATCGGGACATCGGGTTGCGGTCACACGGGGATCGCCTGCCGCCATCTGGCACATCTTATGTGCTGTATCGAGCGTCCCGCCCGCTTCATTTCCCCGGCGGAAGCCGTCCACGGCGGGCTCGGCTATATGCAGACGGGTGACGTCATGGTCCTCGCTTCCCGCGGCGGAAAGACCGACGAACTGCTGCCGATCGCCGACATCTGTAAAAGGAAAGGCGTCACCGTGATCGGCGTAACGGAGAACCCCGCATCCCCGCTTGCCGAGAAATCCGACGTCGTCATTCTGATGAAAGTCACGAAAGAGTGCGATAAATACAACTGCCAGGGAACGACGAGTTTTTCCGTCACCTGCGGGATCTTTGACGCGCTTCAGAGTGCCGTCATGGAACTGACGGGCTTTCGGAATGAGGAGTTTGCCGTGATCCACCCCGGCGGTGCCGTCGGCAAAAGACTCAACGCCAAATAAATCCGAAAATCAAAAAATCAACATACACAGGAGAAAACAAAAATGGAATTCAAAGTATTTCAGAAAGAACTTGAACTGCAGTCCCGCGGCTGGATCCCCACGTTTCACGACGTGTCCAAGGAGATCCGTGAGATCGTAGCCGCTTCCGGTATCAAAAACGGTACCGTCTGCATCGCGTCTCACCACACCACCTGTTCCGTCATGGTACAGGAATGCTCCCACGATATCGATTCGTTCGATCTCGAGTTCTTGCAGCACGACCTTCTCGACATCATGAGAAAGCTCGTCCCCGATTTCAAGGAAGAGCATCAGTACCGCCATCCCGGTCCGATCCACGCGCAGTTCGGCAGATACGTTGACGAACCCGGCGATTTCACCAGCATGAACACCGACGGCCATCTCCGTTCCGTCTTCTTCGGCAGAAGCGAAACGATGACGATCAAGGACGGCGTCCTGGACGGAGGCGAATTTGCTCACGTTTACTTCATCGACTGGGATCAGGTCAGAGCCCGTCACCGTCAGCTCAACGTGACCGTCATGGGCACGACCGATGACGTCGGAGACCGCAAATGGAAGGGCGGAGAGACCATCAACACGCTCCACAAGTTCACCGAAGAAGAAAAGGCATACGATCTGCACTACGATCTCCAGCTCAAACGCTGAGTAAAAAGGAGAAATCCATGAAATTGATTTTGGATACGGCGAATATCGAAGATATCCGCTACTTTAACGAGTATTTCCCCATCGAGGGCGTGACCACGAATCCGACGATCCTTTCGAGAGAGGGCGGCGATATCGTCAGCCATCTCAAGAAGATCCGCGCTATCATCGGTGACGAAAAGGAACTCCATATCCAGGTGACCGAGACGGACTACGAAAAGATCCTCGAAGAAGCGCGGCTGATCGTCGCGACGTTCGGCGCGAACACGTATGTGAAGATCCCGGCGACCGACGTCGGTCTGCGCGCGACGAAACAACTCTCCTCGGAGGGCATCAAAATCACCGTGACCGCCGTTCTGAGCGCCGGTCAGGCACTTCTCGCCGCCAACGCCGGTGCGTCGTACGTCGCACCTTACGTGAGCCGTCTTGAGAATATTTCCGAAGACGGCGTCGGCGTCGTCGCCGATATCCAGGCGATCTTTGACGCGATGAACGCCGAGACGGAGATCCTGGCGGCGAGCTTCAAGACTGCGAGAGAAGTCGTTGACGTGGCGCTCACCGGTGCCGGAGCCGCAACCGTTGCCGCCGACGTGCTCAAACGCCTGCTCGCCCATACCACGACGGATACTTCGATTCGGGGCTTTTGCGAAGACTGGGAAAAGGCGTTCGGAAAAACCACGTTGCTTTCCCTTTTGAACCGATAATCGGAAGCCGTCGCTTTCAGACAAAAACCGTGTTTTGACCATTCCTGTCAAAACACGGTTTTTTCGCCTTGTATGCGGCTTTTTACGCCATATATTTTCTGAGTTTTTCGATCGCGCCTTTTTCCAATCTCGAAACCTGTGCCTGGGAAATACCGATCTCGTCGGCGATCTCCATCTGCGTTTTTCCTTTATAAAAGCGCCTGCCGATGATGTTTTTTTCTCTTGGCGTGAGTTTTTTCACCGCCTCTTTGAGCGCCATGTTTTCCACCCAGTTTTCGCTGCTGTCCTCCGCGTCCCGCAACTGGTCGATCACGTAAACGGGGTCGTCCCCGTCGTTATAGACGGAGTCGTAGAGCGACATCGGTTCGACGATGGCTTCGAGCGCCGCCGCGACGTCTTTTTCGTCTTCGCCGACGAGCTTCGCGATCTCCGCGATCCCGGCTTCGCGCCCGTCTTTTTTCAGAATCCCCTCCCGCACCGCGAGGGCACGGCAGGCGAGATCCCGCATGCCCCGGCTGACGCGGAGCGAGTTGTTGTCCCGCAGATACCGTCGCACTTCGCCGATAATCATCGGCACCGCGTAGGTCGAAAACTTGACGTCAAGGTCCGGATTGAAATTGTCGATGGCTTTGAGAAGTCCGATGCAGCCCACCTGAAAAAGGTCGTCCGCGCTTTCCCGTCGGGACGAAAACCGTCCGATGACGGATAACACCAGCCGCAGATTTCCGACGGCGAGTGCCTCCCGCGCTTTTGCGTCCCCTTGCTTCACCCGCAAAAGGAGCGCCTTTTTTTCTTCGTCGGTCAAAGTTTTGAGTTCCGACGTTTCGATGCCGGCGATTTCGACTCTGTAATGATGCATGCCCATCCTCCCGTTTTTAGGATTATTGACGGGATCACACCAAAACATACCCGATGCGCGGATAATTATTTTATAAAAATATGGTATCTTGACACAGGACGGACTTTGTGGTAAAATAATCGGAGAATATTCTGCACAAATATCCGAGAAAAGAGAAAAAGCATGGCTTTCAGAAATAGAAAAAAGAATTATCCTTACTATCAGACGACGCATTTTTCCGACATCCGCGAGATGGTCGAAAACGCGGGGAAACGTTTCACCGATAAAGTGTGCTTTTCTTACCGCAAAAAGCCGAACGACAAAGAGCCGGCCCACTATACCTACGGCGAGGGGCGCGATTTTGTCCGCGATCTCGGTACGGAACTGATCGACCGCGGTCTGTGCGGAAAGAACGTCGCCCTCATCGGCGAAGCCGCCCCCGAGTGGGTGTTTTCGTATTTTGCCATGATGGCGTCGGGTGTCGTATCCGTTCCGATTGATAAGGAACTTCCCGCCGCCGATATGGCGTCTATCCTCAACAGCGCCGAATGCGAATGTGTCATCTGTTCTTCCTCCGTCTCCAAAAAAGAGGAAGAACTGAAGACGCTTTGCCCGGAACTCAAAACCTTTATCGTCTGGGGCGACAAACTCGCCGAAGGGGAGGTTCCCCTCTCTGAGGTCCGCGCCGCCGGCGCCGCGAAATATCTTGCGGGCGATCACCGCTATTACGAAAATCCGCTGGATCCCGACGCTCTCGCCACGATCGTCTTCACGTCCGGCACGACCGGAAAGGGAAAGGGCGTCATGCTCTCTTCCCGCAATATCTGCTCCGATATGGAACAGGGTATGTATAACTTTCAGGTCACCGATAAGACCATGTGCGTCCTCCCCCCGCACCACACGTTCTGTTCGACCGTCAACCTCGTCGGTCACTACGCACAGGGTTGCGAGATCTATATCTCTTCGGGACTGCGTTATATCATGAAAGAACTCGAAGAGTTCAGACCTTCGCATCTGATCCTCGTCCCGCTCTTCGTGGAAACGTTCTATAAACGCATTATGGCGGAGGCGGAAAAAACCGGTCAGCTCAAAAAACTCATGACCGCGATCCGCATTTCCGACGCGCTTCGCAAGGTCGGCATCGACCTGCGTTCCGTTCTGTTCCGCTCCGTCGCGTCCAAGTTCGGCGGAGAGGTCTCCATGATCATCTGCGGCGGTGCCGCGCTGAACCCGAAGATGATCGACTTTTTCGAGTCGATCGGCATCACGATCCTGAACGGATACGGGATCACGGAATGTGCGCCGCTCATCTGCTGTAACCGCAACGAGTACCGCAAGGACGGTTCGGTCGGTCTTCCCATCGTCGGCGGAGAAATGAAGATCATAAACCCCGACGAAAACGGCGAGGGGGAGATCGCCTACCGCGGCTCCAACGTCATGCTCGGTTATTACCATGACGAGGCAGCCACGAAAGCCGCGATCGACGAAGACGGCTTCTTCCATACCGGCGATTACGGAAAAGTTTTGTTCGACGGCGACGACCAGTGGCTTTATATCACCGGACGTCTCAAGAATCTCATCATCTTCTCCAACGGCAAAAACGTATATCCCGAGGAGATCGAAACGGATATTCAGGGCGTCTATGGCGTTTCCGAAGTCGTCGTTTACGCCGGCGAGTCGAAATCCGATCCGTCGAAGGAAGTGATCGTCGCCGAGATCTATCCCGACGCCGAGGCGTTGGAACGGCACGAGATCACGGACGTGCAGAAATATTTTGACGACGCCGTCCGGAAGATCAACGAAAAGAACGTCTCTTACAAGCACGTCGGACTCGTGAAGATCCGTGACACGGAATTCCCGAAAAACACGTCAAAAAAGATCGTCCGTTTCAAGATCGACAAAACCATCGCGTGATCTTTCAAAAAAACCGTTGACTTTGTCAAAGAAAACAGATATAATAACCATAGAATAGTATCGCAAATACGGAAAGGAGACCGTTATGGCAAGAAGACTTCGCGGTTCGCAGGTAGAGAGACATAAGATCGTCACGTGCTCGAAAACGTGGCTTTGTGCGCTTCGCTGGTTCGATTTTCTCGTCCTGTGGCTTTTGATTCCGGCACTCGTCTTTCTCGCTCAGTTCTTTATCAACGATATGGTACTGCCGGATCCCGGCACCGAAGAATTCAAGCAGTTCCTTATCATCACGGCACTCTCTTTCCTGCCCGCCGTTCTGGTATTCCTCTGGCGCATCGTCGTGGTCAAGTCACACTACGTGACGTTTTTTGAAGACTGCGTCATCGACCGCTGGGGTATCATTACGAAGTACGAGCGCCGCTACATCTTCCTTGGCGTCATTTCCACCTCCCTTGACCAGAACTTTTTCCAGAAGTATCTTCTGTTCAACGCGAAAGCGGAAGTCCACGTTGTCGGAAAGACGTTCCATTTCAACCATCTCGGCAGACCGAATTACGTGATGAACCGTCTGAAGCAGTATTATATCGACGATCAGGATTTCCATACCGTATGATGCCTTCCGTTTTGATTCCCGAGACCGTGAGAGTGTCGGACAACGGCATTCCCGTATATTTTTACGAAAACCGTGCGCTGCACGGTTTTTGCATTTCTCTGTTCGTGCGCGCCGGGGCGATCTATGAAACGGAGGAAAACGAGGGGACGGCGCATTTTCTGGAACACGCCGCCATCCGCAATCTCAACGTCAGACACGGCGGGACGCTCTACGAGGCGCTTGACCGTCTCGGCATGGAGTTGAATGCCTCCACGTATCGCGAAATGATCTTGTTTTCGGTCAGCGGTTCGAGCGGAGCGTTCGCCGAGGGCGCGTCGGTGATCGCCGAACTGTTGTCCCCGCTGTCTCTCTCGAAAGACGACGTCGATACCGAAAGAGCCAGGATCAAAGCCGAGATCCGCGAGAGCAACGAAAAGGATACGCTCGCGTATTTTTCCGCGAAAACGCTGTTTGCCGGGACGCCGCTCGCCCATTCCGTTTTGGGATCGAACAGGAGCGTTGACGCTGTCACCGCGAGGAAGCTCGAAGCATACCGCCGTTTTGCCATGAGCGAGGGGAACGTCTTTTTCGTCGTCACGGGGAACGTTTCGGCGGAGGATGCCGCGATTCTGACCGCGGCGATTTCGGAGAAGAATATCTGCGCCGGCACCCGGCGGGAGGCGAGAGTCAAAAAGCCCGTGACGTTCGGAAACCGCGGTGGCGCCGTTTACGTCAGAAATGCCGATTATACCGTTCTGCGCTTCCAGTTCGATATGGATATGGAAAAACTGTCGGTTCCCGCGACGGATATGCTTTACGACGTGCTTTTCACCGGCAACAGTTCTCTGTTTTTTACCGAACTGTCAGAAAAACGCGGTCTGTGCTACGATATCACGGGTTCGATCGACCGCTATATCAATATAGGAAGTTTTTCTTTCACCGTGGAAGTGAAAAGCCGCGACGCAGAGGAAGTGATCCGCCGCACGGTCGATCTTCTCTGCTCTGTGAAAAGGTCGCTTCTCTCGACGGAGAAAATGCCGTACGCCCCTTACGTGGAGAACGCAGGTCTTCTCGCCGACGATATGGCGGAGACGGGTTTTACCTTCGGCTACGAGTGCCGGATCCTCGGTTGCCCGTACCGTTCCCTCTCCGACCGCAGCCGCGCTTACGCCGGCGTGACGCCGGAGGATCTCAAAAACGCCGCGAAAACGATTTTCACGAAAGCCAATTGCTCCCTTTTCGTCAAAGGTGACAAAAAACGTCTCGACCCCGAAAAATTGTCCTTTTTGCTTGCAGCCCTTGAGAATGCTTGAGTTATCGTCACCCGCCCCGAAAAGGCGGGTGATTTTTCTTTTGGTTGCTTGCTATCAAATTACCCAAAATACACCATATATTGTGTATAGTTTTCACAAAAATGACTATATGTAGTTTTTTCTATTGACTTTCGCCCCCCTTTCGGCTATAATCTTTTACAGCAATTTAACCGCGAGGAGAGACTTATGTACAGCGTTAGTAAAAGAGACGGCAAGGTCGTCGAATTCACCCTTGACAAAATCAAGCAGGCCATGGTCCATGCTTTTGATGCCTGCGAAAAACAGTATCACGCCGACGTTCTGGACTTTCTTGCACTGAAGGTCACGGCGGAATTTCAGCCGAAGATCAAAGACGGAAAGATCGCCGTCGAGGATATTCAGGACAGCGTTGAGTCGGTTTTGATCAAAGCCGGATACGACGACGTGGCAAAGGCGTATATCCTTTACCGTAAACAGAGAGAAAAACTCCGCAATATCGGATCGACGCTGCTCGACTATAAGACGATCGTGGATAATTATCTGAAGATCAACGACTGGCGCGTCAAAGAAAATTCGACCGTCACCTATTCTGTCGGAGGTCTGATCCTCTCCAATTCCGGTGCCATCACCGCGAATTACTGGCTCTCGGAGATCTACGACCAGGAGATCGCCGACGCGCACAGAAATGCCGATATCCATCTGCACGACCTTTCGATGCTCACCGGTTACTGCGCCGGCTGGTCGCTCAAACAGTTGATCCAGGAAGGCCTCGGCGGCGTGACGGGAAAGATTACGTCGGCTCCCGCCGCACATCTTGCCACGCTCTGCAACCAGATGGTCAACTTCCTCGGTATCATGCAGAACGAATGGGCGGGCGCACAGGCGTTCTCTTCCTTTGATACGTATCTCGCACCGTTCGTCAAGATCGACAATCTGACCTACGACCAGGTCAAGAAGTGCATCGAGTCTTTCATCTACGGTGTCAATACCCCCTCCCGTTGGGGCACGCAGGCGCCGTTCTCGAACATCACGCTGGACTGGACCGTTCCCGCCGATCTCGCCGAGCTGAACTGTATCATCGGCGGTAAGGAAGTCGATTTCAAATATAAAGACTGCCAGCACGAGATGGACATCGTCAACAAAGCGTTCATCGAAGTCATGATCGAGGGAGACGCCAACGGACGCGGCTTCCAGTACCCGATCCCCACCTACTCCATCACGAGAAACTTCGACTGGTCGGAGACCGAGAACAACCGTCTTCTTTTTGAAATGACCGCAAAATACGGTACGCCGTATTTCTCTAACTATATCAACAGCGATATGGAGCCCTCCGACGTCCGCTCCATGTGCTGCCGTCTGCGTCTTGACCTGCGCGAACTCCGTAAGAAGTCCGGCGGTTTCTTCGGCAGCGGCGAGTCCACCGGTTCCGTCGGCGTCGTGACCATCAATATGCCGAGAATTGCGTATCTCGCCAAGGACGAGGCGGATTTTTACGCCCGTCTGGACCGTATGATGGACATTTCCGCGAGATCTCTGAAGATCAAACGTACCGTTATCACGAAACTTCTCGAAAACGGTCTGTATCCCTATACCAAACGCTACCTCGGCACTTTTGCCAACCACTTCTCGACGATCGGTCTCGTCGGTATGAACGAAGTCGGTCTGAATGCGAAGTGGCTCCGCGCCGATATGACGCATAAGAAGACGCAGGATTTCACCGCCGACGTCCTCAACCACATGAGAGAACGCCTTTCCGATTATCAGGAACAGTACGGCGATCTTTACAACCTTGAAGCGACGCCCGCCGAGTCCACCGCTTTCCGTCTTGCAAAACACGACGTGAAACGCTACCCCGGCATCATCACCGCCGCCAAGAAAGAGGGCGACACGCCGTATTACACCAACTCTTCGCATCTGCCCGTCGGCTACACCGAGGATATCTTCTCGGCGCGTGATATTCAGGACAACCTCCAGACGCTCTACACGTCCGGCACCGTGTTCCACGCCTTCCTCGGGGAGAAACTGCCTGACTGGAAAGCAGCGGCGGAACTCGTCCGCAAGATTGCCGAAAACTACAGACTGCCGTATTACACGCTGTCTCCCACTTACTCCGTATGTAAAACGCACGGCTATATCCCCGGCGAGGTTTATACCTGCCCCGTCTGCGGTGAGAAGACCGAAGTTTACAGCCGTATTACCGGTTATTACCGCCCTGTCCAGAACTGGAACGACGGTAAGTCACAGGAATTCGCGGACCGTAAAGTATACGATATCGCACATTCGCATCTGACGCACAAGGGTTGCGTTTGCGAGAGCGAAAACGACAAGCCGGAAACCGAAAACGCGGGCAACGGCGGGGACGCGGTGTATCTTTTCGCGACGGCGACCTGCCCGAACTGCAAGATCGCGGCGGCGCTTCTCGATAAAGCGGGTGTCGCGTACCGGAAAGTGATCGCGAACGATGAGCCGGACCTTGCCGCAAAATACGGAATCAGGCAGGCACCGACTCTGCTCTTCGATCAGAACGGAAAAGTCGAAAAATACGTCGGCGTTTCGGATATCAAAAAATATCTCGGCGCCTGAACCTTATGAGGGAGATACATCATGTTTGATGTCATCGTTGTCGGCGGCGGTCCTGCGGGACTGACCGCCGCCCTTTATGCACGGAGGGCAAATAAAACCGTGCTTGTGATTGAAAAAGACGTTTTCGGAGGACAGATCACTTTTTCTCCGAAAGTCGAGAATATTCCCGGCTTTGCCGCCGTCACGGGAAACGAGTTTGCCGAAAAACTCGTGGACCAGGTTCTCGGACAGGGTGCCGAAGTCGAATACGACAGAGTGACGGGAATCGAAAAGAACGGGGACGGTTTTTCCGTTTTTACCGAGGGCGGTACGTTCGCGGGAAAAAGCGTGATCCTCGCCACCGGCGCCAAACACCGTATGCTCGGTGTGGCGGGAGAGGAAGAACTCGTCGGCAACGGCATTTCTTTCTGTGCCGTCTGTGACGGTGCGTTTTATGCCGGACGGAAAGTCGGCGTTGTCGGCGGCGGTAATTCCGCTTTGCAGGAAGCTTTGATGCTTTCCGATCTCGCGGGGGAAGTCACCGTGATCCAGAATCTTGATTTTCTGACGGGTGAAAAGAAACTCCAGGAGGCGCTTCTTGCGAAAGAGAACGTGAAGATTCTCCTCGGCACCGTCGTCGCGGGTTTTGAACAGAAAGACGGAGAACTTACGGGCGTTCGTCTGACCGGAAAAGACGGTGAGACGCTCCTGCCGTTGGACGGACTTTTCATCGCCATCGGGCTCGTCCCGCAGAATGAACCGTTTTCGGCGCTTGCCGCGCTTGACGATCGGGGATATCTTCTCGCCGAGGATGACGTGAAAACGAAGACCGAGGGTTTGTTCGTCGCCGGAGATTGCCGGCAGAAACGTATCCGTCAGGTGGCGACCGCCGCCGCAGACGGTGCGATCGCGGCGCTCTGTGCCTGCGATTACGTGGATTCGCTTTCCTGATCGGTTTCCGACAAAAAAAGAGGGCGCCTCGGGGTACAACTCCCGGCGTCCTCTCTTTTCTTTTTCTTGACAATCCGCGCGCTTTTTGGTACAATGATCGTAGAATCTCATGGTACGAGGTGAGAAAATGTTTGAAGTAGAGAAAGTTACACTTGCGTGTATCCTTTGGATCCGGCAGTTTTTCAAGGAGAACGGGAAAGGATGCCCTGCCGTTATCGGTATTTCCGGGGGAAAGGACAGTTCCGTCGCGGCGGCGCTCTGTGTCGAGGCACTCGGAGAGGAGAATGTCGTCGGCGTTCTGATGCCCTGCGGAGAGCAGGCGGATATCGACGCTTCCTATACGCTTATCAAGCATCTCGGCATCCGATACGTCGAAGTCAATATCAAAGACGCGGTGGAGGGGCTGAAAGCCGCTATGCCGAAAGACGTGCCTCTCACGACGCAGGCAGAGGTCAATCTCCCACCCCGTATCCGTATGGCGACGGTTTACGCGGTCTCTCAGAGTCTCGACGGACGGGTGGTCAACACCTGCAATCTTTCGGAAGATTGGGTCGGATATTCCACACGGTACGGCGATGCCGCCGGTGATTTCAGTCCGCTGTCCCGTCTGACGGTTGCGGAAGTAAAAGCCATCGGTCATTTTCTCGGTCTGCCTGACAGTCTCGTCGAAAAGACGCCGAGTGACGGACTTTGCGGAAAGACCGATGAAGACAACCTCGGGTTTACCTACGCCGTGCTCGATCGCTATATCCGCGAGGGCGAGATCGACGATCCCGCACTCAAAGAGATCATCGACAAAAAGCACGCCGCCAATCTCTTCAAACTTCAGCTTATGCCGTCATTTGATCCGGGACTGAAGACGATCTGAACTGGGCGATGATAGGATTTCTCCGTATAGAGGGCTCCTTCGGATTTTCAATAGGCAAAGAGCCAAAATGGAAAGCGAAAGACAGGCCATCCAAAGCCGAAAAAACGAAAACATAAAGAGGATCGTAATCCGACAAAAAACTCCGCACAGGACCCGTGTCCTGCGCGGAGGTTTTCTTTATGGGGTAAAATGACGATCAAAAACGGCGATTTATCAACCGCGTGTCACCCCTTCAGCTTTTCTCTCAACGCTTTTTCCGCAATTTCCCGTCTTTTCGACTCTTTTTCCCAGTCGAGCAAAGTGGGCATCATGGCGGCCAGTTCGCGGAGCGCACCGGGTACGTCGATTTTTTGCGGACAAATGGAGGTACAGTGTCCGCAACCGATGCAGGCGGCGGGACATTTTTCTTCCGGCAGGGATTGCAGGCGCATCGCGGCGGTCATACTGCCTTCTTTGGAAAATCTGATATCGTTGAAACAGGAAAGCAAGGTCGGGATATCCAGTTTTCTTGGACATTCCCCGACGCAGTAGCGGCAGGCGGTGCAGGGGAGAGACTTTTTCATTTTTTCCGCGAGTGCGAGCATCTTTGCGGATTCGTCGTCGGAAAGGGGCGTTCCGACCGTAAACGTCCGGATGTTTTCTTCCATCTGCGAAAGAGACGACATACCCGACAGGGTGATCGCAACGTTCGGGAAGCGTCGGACGAAGGAAAGCGCCGCTTCGGCGGGCGTTATCCCACCCCGTATGGCGGTTATTTCCGCTTTTTCTTCCTCGGACACCTTGGCGAGACGACCGCCGCGGATCGGTTCCATGACGATGACGGGAATACCCGCTCTCGTCAGAAATTCGTATTTTTCTTTTGCCTTTTGCAGGGTGTAGTCGAGGTAATTGAACTGGATCTGACAAAAGTCGAAAAGGTCGGGAAAACGGGCGATGATCTCTTTCAGACAGACAATGTCGGCGTGAGACGAAAAACCGAGATGTTTGATTCTTCCGGTCCGTTTTTGCTCACAAAAGTAGTCAATTATACCCCATTTTTCGTCGAGATAGACGGGAAGTGACTTTTCATACACGTTGTGAAGAAGATAAAAATCGAAATAATCGACCTGACATTTTTTCAGTTGATCCTCGAAGATCTCGGCAGGATCGTAGCGCTCACGGATCTGATGTCCCGGGTACTTGTCCGCCAGAAGATACGAATCGCGGGGATAACGGGACAGCGATCTTCCGACGATCACCTCGCTCATTCCTCCGTGATACGGATAGGCGGTGTCGAAATAGTTGACGCCGTTTTGCATCGCGGTGTCGATCATTTTGTCCACGGCGGCTTCGTCGATCGAACCGTCCTCTCTCGTGGGCAGGCGCATAGTGCCGAATCCGAGCTTCGGGACGACACATCCTTTGATGACTGAAGTATCCATAGTACCCTCCTCTTTTCACCTCCATTATAGCAGATTTCCCGGCTTTTGCAAGCGATTCGCGCGATTTTGCCGTTTTCATACACTGAAAAGAGTAAAAAGAACGGAGAATCGTATGTTGATTCAGAAACCTTATAATCGCGAACACGCCGTCGCCTATGCCGCCAAATGGGCGTACGGGCAGAATCCTCTTTTCGGTAGTTTTCAGGGATTCGGAGGCAATTGTACGAATTTCGTCTCCCAATGCCTGTATGCCGGATGCTGCCGGATGAACTACAAGGCGGTATTCGGTTGGTACTACATTTCCATGGAAGATCGCACCGCGTCCTGGTCCGGCGTCAATTTTTTTTACAATTTTATCGTCGGAAACGAGGGGGTCGGTCCTTTCGGGCGAGAATGCCGTCCCGAAGAAACCGAGATCGGCGACGTGATCCAGCTTGCCAAAAACGAAAGCGGTTATTATCACACGCTTCTGATCGTCGGTTACGACGGTGAAGATCCTCTCGTGGCGGCGCAGACCGACAACGCGCTGAATCGTCCGCTGTCCTCTTATACCTACGACTACGCGCGGTATCTCAAAATCGGGGGTGTGCGCCTGACGGGCGATCTTTCGTCGGACTTTTGCTTTGACGACGTACTTTTAGGGTTGTCTCTTTCGGGCGGCGCGCAAAAATAACTTGACTTTACGCACGTATAATGGTATACTGGAAGAGTTTATGGGGGTTTGTGATGAAAAAATACGTTTCCCCGCTCCTCTTGCTGGCAGCGGCTTTCTTCTGGGGGATTTCGTTTCCCATCCAGAACGGCGTGTCGGAACTCGGATTATTTACCTATTACGCATCTCGCAGTCTGATCGCGGTGGTGTTTTTGAGTTTCGTCGTCGTATTTTACGATAAAGTCACCCGTACCGGACGGCATCTGTTCGGCCACGGAAAAGCGGTCGATATCACGGCGAAAGAATGGAAAGTTGGCATCGTGTGCGGACTTCTGCTTTTTGCCGCGTCACTTCTCCAGCAGCTCGGTATGCAGATCGGCATCGAGTCGGGCAAGAGTGCCTTTATCACGGCGCTCTATTCCGTTTTTGTTCCCGTGCTCGGCCTGTTTCTCGGCAGAAGACCGAAAGCGCAGATATGGATCTGTCTGCCCGTCGCGGTCGCGGGATTCTTCCTGCTCTCCGTCAAAGAGGGCTTTACGGTAGAACCGCAGGACCTTGTGACATTGCTTTGCGCGCTCGTGTTCGCGCTTCAGATTATGGTCGTCGATCATTACGTCGCCGACTGTTGTCCCATCCGCCTCTCCCTCGTTCAGTTTTTTGCCGGGGGTGTCCTCGCGGGGGTTCTTCTCCTTATCACGGGAGAGAAAAATCCGACGTTTTTCGTGGAACCGGCTCTTTACCTCGGTATTCTGTATCTCGGCGTCATGTCGAGCGGTGTTGCCTATACGGCGCAGATCGTCGGTCAGCGGGGCACGGATCCCTCCGTCGCGTCTCTTCTTCTCTGCATGGAGTCGGTGTTTGCCGTGATCGCTGCGGGGCTTTTCGGGGAATGCCTGAAGGGACGTGAGATTTGCGGCTGTATTCTCGTCTTCCTTGCCGTGGCATCGGCGCAAATCGATTTTACGCAACTGAAAAACAAAATCAAAATCGGACATAAGGACGATTCCGTTTCGGAATAAGAAAGGATCATCATGACAGACTCCGAAATAACGGTGCCCGTGCTCCCCGCCGGACACCCACGACTTTTCGTTCAGAAAAAAGATATTCCCGCCCTTCGGGAAAAAATAGTGAGAAAAGAACTGTCCGACGCTTATGACGCGTATCTCTCGCGCCTTGCGGAGAAGGTGGACGGGACGCTGAAAGATCCTGACGGTCTCCGTTACTCGAACGCCGATTCGCACGTGCTCGGCGTGATCGAGTGTTACGCCTTTTCTTACCTCATCGACGGGGACGAGGCGCGCGGAAGAGCCGCGATAGATGCGCTTCTGACCTATCACCGTGAAGTCGTTCACGCGGATTACAATACCGAGGGACAGGAACTGTTTACGCTCGGTCTCGTTTATGACTGGTGCTATCCTTTGCTCACCGATCGGGAAAAGGACGTCTTTTTCCGCGCCGCGGAACAGACGGCGAAAATGATGGAGATGGGGTACCCCGTGTTCAAACAGGGTGCCGTGACCGGACACGGAGCCGAGGGACAGCTGATGCGCGATTTGATGAGCGCGGCGATCGCCATGGCGGACGAACGTCCGGCGTTCTATCAACGTACCGCAGAAATCTTTTTCCGCGAATTTCCGAGATCCAAAGAGTTTTTCTACTCCTTCGGTGCCTATCCGCAGGGGTCGCATTATATCTCCTACCGTATGCAGTGGGAGTATCTCGCGACGCGTCTTTGGGACAGTCTCGGTGTTGCTCACGTGTTCGGCGACCGTCAGCGGGAGCCGCTCTACTGGTATCTTTATCTTATGCGCGGCGACCGGCATTTCCTTTACGACGGGGACGCCCACAAAACGGACGTCGGTACGGGTGACGGCGATCACCTTATGTATCGCGCGTATTTCCACGGCGCCGCATACGAACATGACGGACGGTTGCTTTATGAAGCACAGCGTGAGCGTCCCGACGACGCTTTTGCGGAACGCGGAAACCAGGTTCTCGGTGTCGTGGAGTATCTTCTCGGTGCCGATCCCGATCTGAAGCCGGAATCCCCCGCGGGTCTGCCGCTCTCCCGTTATTTCGGTGATCCCCGCGGAGAAATGATCGCCAGGACGGGTTGGGATGCCGACGCCGTCGTTTGTCAGATGAAAGTCAACGGGATCTATACCGCCAACCACGAGCATCTCGACGGCGGTGCTTTCCAGATCTCTTACCACGGGTATCTCGCGACCGACAGCGGATACTATCAGGCATTCCGCAACGGCGAAAACCGCGATCCCGCGTCCGGCAATACCGACTACAGCTCGCAGCATTTTCTTTCATACAGTCAGAGGACGGTAGCGCATAACTGTATGCTCGTCTTCGATCCCGACGAAAAATTTGCGCATTACGACCGTACCGATCTCGCGAATGACGGCGGTCAGAGGTATCCCGAAAACGCCAAAGAAGCGAGAGTTCTCGACGATCTTCTGAATCCCGAGAACGGATACCGCGTCGGCAACGTGCTGGCGCACAGGATCGCGGAGGGTGAAAACCCCTCTTATACTTACCTCAAAGGCGATCTTGCCCCCGCTTATTCCGAAAAAGTCACGCGCTATACCCGTTCTTTCGTCTTTCTGCCGCATCCCGGAAATGAGGACGAGGCGGCGCTCGTGATCTACGATCGCGTGGAGAGTGCCAAAGCGTCTTTCAAGAAGACGTTTCTGCTTCATACCCTCGGAGAACCGAGACTTTCGGACGGCACTTATTACGCCGCCGATCCCGGCGAGGGTTATACGGGCGAACTGACGCTCCGTACGCTCCTGCCGAAAAAAGTGAAAACCCGCGTATTGTCCGGCGATGATGCCTTTGAAGTCAACGGCGTACGGTATCTCGCCAAGGTCATGCGCGAGGATCACAGAAACGAGGGCGGCGGTCACCGCGTGGAGATCAGCCCCGCGGCGTCCCGCAAGAAAGACACGTTCCTCCACGTCGTCGGTATCGGTGATACCGGCAAAGAGCACGTTTCTTCGTCCTATATCTCCACGGCTTCCCACGAGGGTGCCGTCGTCGGCGATAACGTCGTTTTGTTTGCGAAAAAAGACACGACCTGTGCAAAATCTTTCAGAGTATCGTTACCTGCGGGCTGTAAAATGCTTTTCATCGCCGATCTTTTGGCGGGCATTTACCGTGTCAACGGGGAAAAGAAGACTGTTGGGGAAGACGGCGTTCTGTCCGTTTTCGATCCCGCACCTGTCGTTCACGTCGGGAAAGAGGAAAATGATTCATGACGAAAAGAATCGGTCAAAGCGAAAAACTGCGCACGTATGTGGGGATCTCCGTCTTTTCGGCGCTGGCGTACGTCGTGGTGCTCGTCGTTCCGACGATCAAGGTCGGATTTCTGACCTTGGATTTCAAGACGGCGGTCATCACCCTTGCCGGTCTGCTCTACGGACCGTACGCGACCGTCGCCGCGTCCCTCGTTGCCTGTTTTCTGGAAGCCGTTACGATCAGCAATACGCAGTTCTGGGGTTTTTTCATGAACGTCTTGTCGAGTGTCGCTTTTTCGACGACGGTCACGGTCCTTTACCGTGTCAATCACAATAAACGCGGAGCGGTGCTTGCCCTGTCTGCCGGTGTGCTGGCGCTCACGGTCGTGATGGTCCCTGCCAATCTTCTCATCACGCCGATCTATATGAAAGTCACGCGGGACGCTGTCGTCGGTCTGCTTTTGCCGCTTCTTATCCCGTTCAATCTTGCCAAAGGGCTTCTCAACGCCGCCGCCGTCGCGCTTTTCTACAAGCCGATCATCACCGCCATGCGCCGTGTCGGCTGGCAGAAACCGGCGGGAGAATCTTCCGCTATGCGCAAAAAAGAAACCGTCATCTGGGCGATCGGCGCCGTTCTTTGTGTCGCCGTTGCCGTTGTTCTGATCCTTTGGATGAAACGCGGGTAATCACCGCAAAATAAGAAGAACCTCCCATACGGGGTGACCGAAAGATACTTTTCGGAAACCGTCCGCACGGGAGGTTTTTTGTTTGGGTACTGTGACGGAGGATCGATCTTTGTCGGGATGGAAAAAGACAACCGATCCTTGTCAGGATTGGAAAATGAGGATCACGTTGCCGAGAGATTCGGCGTAGCGCAGAGAAACAAAGATGCCGGCGGCGTTCATGAGCGCACGCACCGCCTCTTCGGTCGAAGTGCCGAACGACAGGCGCAGATCGACGGAACACTCAAAGAGGGGATAATTTTCGATCACGGCCCTCAGCAGGGCGCCGCCCTGTTCCGCTGAAGTGACGTCGAGCGCGAAATCGGTGTCTCCGATCCTGACGGTGAGAGAATCGTAGAAGCCGTACTCTTCCTCGGCACGGACGTCGCAGGCATTCTCATTCTCCGTGGCGTGCGCGGCGTAAGCGGCGTCGGAACGCAGGAAATACGCGTAAGTCAGCACTTCAACGGATCCGACGATCGTTCCGCCGGCAGTAGCGTCCACGACGTACCATTTTTCACCGAGTTTGACTTTGTTCCAGGCGTGGGGCGTTTTGCCGTCAACCGTCGTTCCGCTGACGCGGATACAGGCGATCCCTTCCATCGCGCAGAGAGAAGCGAACGCTTTGCTGATACCGTCACAGACGGCGAGTTTGTCGATGAAGACGCCCTCGAGGGCAAAGGCGCGGTAGGCGGTCAGCCCCTCTTCGCCGTTTTCGACCAGAGTAAGCACCGCTTTGTCGTAAACGGTTTCGAGGATCAGTTTTTCGTAAATGGCGCGGACTTTTTCAAAATCTGTCATGTCGTCCGATACGGCTTCGCGCAGAAAGATCTTCATGGTATTGTAAAGCGCGATCACGTCCGTCGCGTCGGGATCAATGTCGGGACGGTAGCCGTTTTCGAGCGCGTGATAAAGCGCGTCGGAGTTTTTGACGGGGAATCCGTTTTCCCGTTTATCCGAAGCAAAATCGTCGAAAACCGCACTGCGTCCCCCGACTTTGCCGTCGGCATTCAGACTGGCGATCTGCCGATAGTACACGGTTTCGCTCGTTTTTGTCGCCGATTCGCCGTAAGTCATATCCAGTTTGAGGATGCCGGCGCTCAACGAAGAAGAAACGGTATAGGCGGTGTAGGTTTCACTGTTGTCTTTAAGGTACGAAAGGAGCCCTTCGGGGGCGTTTTCGTCGTAGTCCAGCGTGAATTCCATGGCGGTTTCGCGGTTGATGAGATTGCGGCTGAAGATCCCGAGCAGTTCTTCCCTGGATCCTACGTGGACGGTGGGGAGGGAGGCGTCGGCGCTTTCTTCGCGAGCGTAGAGGGTAAGGTTGTTTTCCGGCATGAACGTCAGCGTCAGGGGCGTCGTGTAAGTGTCGTCCGTATAGTAGCGGATGACTTTTCCCTCACCCGCCGAGACACCGAAATCCCCGCCAAAGTCGAGCGAATCGCCCGCTTCTTTGATGATCGAGTAAAGATAATCGCCGAAATACAGTTTCAGAACGTATGCGTTTTCGGCGTAAACCGCGTCGATGCGGACGGAGCGCGTAACGTAGGGGTAATAATATCCGTCGAAAACCCCGTCGTACGCCCAGCCGAGAGGCAGATACGCGGTATCCTCGTCAATGAAGGCGTTTAAGTCGGGATATCCGATCTTTTGACCGTAAGAGTACGAGGCGGCGGATAAGAGGGTGCCGCGGTCGTAGATCTCGACGTCGTATTTCTTTTCGGTCTTCGTATAGAGAAGATGAAAATCGGTATTTTTTGTCACCGTATAGGGGAACGTCTCGGGATTTCCGTCACCGTCGGCGTCCCATCCGATGACCGTGTAGGAATACTGTCCGTCGTCGGAGAGGGCATAATCGGGTGCGAGAACGCGGTTACCGGATTTCACGGCCTGTCCGCTGCCGAGCGCTTTTCCGTCCTTGAAAAAGCGAACGGTGACCTCTGCGGGCGGATCGTCCGGTTCTTCCTGCCCGGAGGGAGGCGGATCGTCCTCGCTTTGTTCCGGCACCGTCGGTTCATCCGGCAGAGGTGCGAGATCCAGACAGGATGCCGCCGTGAGTGTAAACAGTATCAGAAGCAACGCGAATAACAGACGAAATAGCGTGGATGATTTCATAGCAAGTCCGCCCCGTGGTTTTTCTTTTATTGTAACGCATACATGCGGGCGTGTCAATAGGACGTTTCGGTATTCGTATCGGCGTCATGTGAAAACGTCGCGTCCGCGAAAAACGGACAGACGGCGGGATGCTTCGTCTTTTGCGTGTCAACTATCATAAAGCGCGGCAGGCGGAAAAACCGTTTTTTCGCCGCGTGTAGGGGCTTTGTATGGCTTGTCCGACAGGATTTGCCGGGTGTCGGCAGACACCCGGCTGCTTTTTTACTTCGTCATGATCGAGATTTTTTCGGGATTGATGCCGGTCGTTTCGTAGGCGATCGTGAAGATCTCGGCGGCTTCCGCGGCCTGCAGACTGTCGGCTTTGACGATGACGCTGACGCTGTCGTCCCCGATGACGGCGACGCACTCTTCAAAGCCCTTTGCCCTCACGAGGGATTCGATGTTGGATTCGTTCTGGATATTGACGGCGATCTGTGAGATCTTTTCTTCGGCTTCGGCACGTGCCGCTTCGTCGGCCTCTTCGTTATCGGCGACGAGCTTGAGCACGTCGAGAGCTTCGGCGCGGGACTGCGATCTCGTCAGAGCGGTGGCGGTGAAATACGTCGATTCTTCTTTCTGTTCGCCGGATGCCGAGGCGGCAGCGGCGTAGTTGTCTTCCATATTGTTGTTTCCGTAACCGATGGCGTCGAGAGGATTATAGAAAAGACGGTAATTGAGATACACGGAAAGACCGATCAGAAGACAGGACGTGACGATGATGACGCTTTTTCCTCCGCGGGAGGAAAAGAATTTTTTGAGTTTTTCGGTTTTGACTTTCATAAAACACACCTCGATTTTTGTTTCTGATTCAATGTATGAGCCGATCGTTGCAGGTATGACCGATTTTATGCTTTTCGTTTGAGAACCGTGACACGGTTGGCGCCGATGCCGAAATGTGCCGAGAGCATCTTCGTCAGCTCGGCACACACCGTCGCGTTGTCTCCGCCGTCACAGACGACCGTCACGGAGGCGACGCGGGGGGACGTGTCCGAACTTTGTCCGTAAAGGGACGTTTTTTCCGCGTCCTCGAACCGGATCAGGACGGACACTTCTCCGACACCCCTGACGTTACGGAGCAGATTTTCGACCTCCGTCTCGACGGTCTTCTCGTAGGATACTTCCTTTTTTTCGGAAAAGAAAGAGGAATCCGTACCGCCGAGCAAAAGCAACGCGATACCGGAAAGCAGAAGAAACGCGACGAAAAAAATCTCTTTGCGGGATTTCAGATAAGCGAGAAAAGCGTTTTCCTTATTCATATACCACCTCACAGGGACCGAGATCCTGTTCTTCGACGAAATACCGGATCGCGATCTGATCTTTCAGAACGGCGCTCCCCGACAAAAAAACCGCCACCTTGTCCGCTTGCATCGTCTCGGAAGAAAAACCGATGAGGACGACGCGGATATCCGAACGGTTGACGCCGTACTGCTCCGCGATCGCCGCGGAAAGTCCCGTCTCTGTCGCTTCTTTCGTCACTTCCGTGAGCGCGGACGGGGTTTGCGGGAGTGTAAAATCGGGGATGTCCCCGATCTTTTCGCCGAGAAGAGGAAGAAACGGGAGAAGGGAAGCGAAAAGAAGCCAGGAAAGCACTCTTTTGCAGAAGCCCTCGAGTTTGTTGCCGCGCAGGAGAAAGGAAACGGCACCGATAACGAACGAGAGGGAAAAGACCGAAAGGGAAAAGGTTTTCATATTCACCTCAAAGCGGCAACGCCGGTCATGATAAAGAGAACGAAAGAGAAAACGTAAAGGACGGAAGAAAAGACCGCGACGGCGATCGCGACGTCCGCGGCGTCGGCAAAGGAGGAAAGGACCGTACCGATCCCCCCGTCCTCGGCGGAAAACAGAGCGGCGGAAAATGAAAGGACAAGACGCAACAGCAAAAGCCGCAGAAACACGGGCGCAACCATGACGGCTACGGTGTAGATCCCGACGGCACCGACGGTGCTTTTGAGATAAGACATCGACGCGGCGAGCGCGGAAACGGCAGAAGAGACGGAAGAACCCACCACGGGTACCATCTGAGAGACGGCGTACTTTGCCGTACGGAGAGTCATCGTATCCGCTGCGTTCGTCAGAAACGCCGAGAAAGAGAGGACGGCGGAGAACAGAACGCCGATAAACCCGAGGAGCGCTGTGATCCCTCGTTTCAAAGAGCGGGAGAAGCGGAAGACGGCGGGAGAAAGAAAGGAAACGAGGGAAAGGGAAAGAAGCAGGGAGGAAAACGGCAAGAAAACGCTCATGACACCTTCCAGCAACCACAGGAGCGTCTGATTCCCGACGTATAAAGTGCCGGCGGCAGCCGTGCCTCCGCACGAGATCCCTGCCGAGAACAAAAAGGGTAAAGCCGCGGAAAAAAACTCGAAAACCCCCGTTAAACCCTCGTATAACCCCGTAATCAGCGGGGAAACGACCGAAACAATGCCGACACCGAAAACAACCGAAAGCCCGTTTTTTGCGGTGTCGCCGAGCGCCGAGGAGGATGAAAGCGTCTCCGCGAGAAAGAAAAGCAATCCGAGGCCGAAGAGGAAGACGAGCGAGAGATAAAAAGGGTCGCCTTCACCGAAAAGCCATTCCCAGACGGCGGCAAAAGCCCCCTTGATACTGAAGCGGGAAGCGAGATCTTCGGCGCCCGTCACTTCTTTCGGCAGGAGGTCATAGAATGCCGAAAGAGCCCCCTCTGTATCCGAAAAATCCGGTGTCCCTGTCATAGGAGAGAAAGCCCCGCATTCAAAATCTGCGAGAAAAACGGAAGTGTCAGGATCGCGATCTCCGCCCGCGCCGCCGCGATCGCCATGCGTTCCGCCGAAAACGCGCCGAGATCGTGACAGATATCCGACGTGAGACTTCCGAGATAGGATATGCCGAGGATCTTGACGGCAGCGGTGACGAAAGAACTCGCCACGGGTACCGACGTGAACAGGTCGAGCAGCGACGGGAACAGGGCACCGACGGCACGTCCGAGGAAAAGAAGAACGCCGAGAACGCCGAAGAGCGGAGCGCCCCGCCACCCGAAAGCGGAGAGCAAGAATCCCGAGACGGCGAGCAAAAGCGCCGCTCCGGCAAATGAATATACATTCACAGACCGAACACCTCCCGTACCGCGGAAAACAGATTGCCGATCTCACCGACGAGCACGAGAAGAACGATCACGATGCCGGCGACGGAGACGAGCGTCGCTTGTTCCTCTCTGCCGGCTTTTCCGAGGACCGAGCACGCCGCGCTGACGAGGATGCCGATTCCGGCGATTTTCAGAATCAAAGAAACGTCCATGTTTTTTCCTTTCATTTTCAGAGGTATAGAAGAATGATCCCGAGCGCCAGCGAAAAGGAGAGCGTAGTGCATAGACGGATGCGAGCTTTCGCTTCCTCGGCGTCCTTTTTTTCGATGGTATCGGCGTCCTTTGTCCAGAGCGCGAGGCGTTTTTCTTCTTCTTTCGCGCTTTCGCGTCCGAAATGTTCCGAGAAGTCAGAGAGAAGCGCGGAAAAATCCGGACTCAACGAAAGGCGGCTTTTCGTTTTCAGAAACGCCGCTTTTGCACTTTCCGTTTGAGAAAGTGCCGCGAGGTATCCGTTTTTCTTCAGAACAGGTTCCTCGGCTTTTTCCGCGATCGTCGGCAGCGGCGTTCCGAAAAGCAGAAACTCCTTCTGAACGAAGGACAAAAAACGGCAAAAGCCCTCTTCGTCGGCGATTTTTTTCTTTTCAAACGCCGCGTACCCCCGGGAGAAGACGATCGCCGCGAGTAGGATGAGAATGCTTCCGAGGATTTTCATAACACCCCCGCGTAAGACAGAGAATACGCCCCGTCCGTCCGGCGGATGCCGGCACAAACGTCGAAAACCCCGAGTTTTGTGAACGGCAAAAGCGACGGTTTGCTTCGGACTTCATTGATACTGTCCGCGTGCGCCGAGGCGAGGAGCGGAACACCGCTTTTGCAGAGGGCAAGCAAACCGCGTGCCTCGTCTTCTCCGCCGATCTCGTCGAGGACGATGACTTCCGGTGAAAGCGTCCGCACGGCGATCTCCAGACCTTTTTCTCTGCGGTAACCCGAGAGGACGTCAACGGTCGTCCCCGAAAAGCAGGACGGCGGGAACTCAAAGCGTTCGTCGATTACGGCGACTCTTTTCGGCGTTTTTCCGCTTCCGATGGCTTTTGACAGGGCTTTTAGGGCGGTCGTCTTGCCGACGCCGGGCGGAGAAAAGAGGAGCATCCCCGCTTTCGCGGTTTCAAAAAGGGAGAGAAGAGCGGGGAGCGTGTCGCATTTTTCGTGCGGTATGCGGAACGTCAACCCCCGGATCTCCGAGATACCGAAAAGCGTTCCTCTTTCGTATCGTGCTGTCCCGACGACTCCCACGCGGATCCCGTCCGAAAACGGCAGATATCCCTCCGCGATCGCGTCACGGTAGGCGTAGAGAGAACCGTGGCAGAGTTTTCCCACGGTTTCTTCGATCTCCTTTTCTCCGACCCTTGCCGACAAAAGGAGATTCTTTCCGCCGAGCACGACGGCACACGCCCCCGGTGTTCGCAGGCGTATCTCCGAAAGAGAACCGTAAAAATCCGCGTATGATCGAGAGAGCCCTTCTATTTCAATAGCCACACGGGGTGGCAAAACGGCTAAAATATCTTTCACTTTCCGTCTCCTTTCCGACACTTCCCGGTTCTTGTCCGACTTACAAAAATTTACAAAATTTAACAATTTTTTGGAAATATTTTCAAAAAACGATTGACTTTGTCATGAAAAAGTGCTATACTTTGGACGAATAAAACGTAGGAGGTCAAGATGAAAGCTACGGGAATCATTCGCAATATCGACGAACTCGGCCGCCTTGTGATTCCGAAGGAAATGCGACGCAGTATGGATATCGGGACGGATGATCCGATGGAGATCTTCGTGGACGAAGATAAGATCGTTCTGAAGAAATATGAGCCGACCTGCATTTTCTGCGGTGCGGGCGAAAACGTCATTCTTTTCCGCGAAAAACGGATTTGCGCGGACTGTATCCATGAACTTTGTCATGGAAGATAAGTTACTTCAATATATGTATTCACAACTCGTGATATGAGAGAAAGGATAATCATGAAAGTTATTACATTCGGTGAGATTATGCTCCGTCTTGCGCCCGAGGGCTATCTTCGTTTTACGCAGGCGGACAAATTCGGTGTCGTTTACGGCGGAGGAGAAGCGAACGTTGCGGTTTCCCTGGCAAACTACGGGGTTGATGCCGCTTACGTGACGAAACTGCCGAAACACGAGATCGGTCAGGCGGCGGTGAACGCACTGCGCCGCTATGGCGTTGATACGTCGATGATCGTCCGCGGTGGCGACCGCGTCGGTATCTACTTCAACGAAAAAGGAGCGTCTCAGCGCCCCTCGAAAGTCATCTATGACAGAGCACATTCCGCGATCGCGGAAGCAAAGCCCGAAGATTTTGATTGGAAAAAGATCTTCGACGGTGCCGATTGGTTCCACTTCACCGGCATCACGCCCGCTCTGAATCCCACCGTCGCCGGGATCTGCCTTGACGCCTGCAAAGCCGCGAAGGCACAGGGCGTGAAGATTTCCTGCGACCTCAACTTCAGAAAGAAACTCTGGTCCCGCGAAGAGGCGAAAGCCACGATGAGCGAACTTTGCAAGTACGTTGACGTCTGTATCTCGAACGAGGAAGACGCACACGACGTGTTCGGCATCGACGCTGAAAATACCGATATCGCCGGCGGAAAACTCAACCAGGACGGTTACAAGTCCGTTGCCCGTCAGCTTGCCGAAAAATTCGGCTTTGAGAAAGTCGCCATCACCCTGCGTTCTTCCATCAGCGCGAACGACAACGATTGGCAGGCACTTCTCTACGACGGAAAAGAGTATTGCTTCTCGAAGAGCTATCACATGCATATCGTTGACCGCGTCGGCGGCGGCGACAGTTTCGGCGGCGGCTTGATCTACGCCTGCCTGAACGGTTATTCCACCCAGGACGCGGTGGAATTTGCCGTAGCCGCATCCTGCCTGAAGCATTCTATCGAGGGTGACTTCAACCTGGTGCCGGCGGACGAAGTCCGCGCACTGGCGGGGGGGAACGGCACCGGTCGTATCCAGCGCTGACTTTCGGCGGTGAAAACCGGTCAGACCGAAAAGGGGAAGGGGTTATATGTACTCCTTCCCTTTCGTTTGTGCTTTATGGATTGCTACCCCATATCTGATGTTGAAATCCTAACGGATTTCTTCTTTATTTGATCCCCTTTTCTATCGCCGAAAACCGCCCTTGCCGTACGCCTGTACGGCTCGCGGGGCGCTTTTCGACGATTCTGCCTCACTTTTCCCTCGCCGATCTCTTCTGCGGTGAAAACCGGTTAGACCGACGCCCGCTCTGCGGGCGAACGATGTGTTCCGCTCGCGCGGAACGTGATGCGCACTTCGTGCGTGATGTACGCCTGCGGCGAGTGATGTGCCTGCGGGCGTGGGTAGGGGTTCCCCGAAGCGAGCTTGCCGAGCTTTGGGGGTTCCCGTGGATAGGGGTTCCCCGAAGCGAGCTTGCCGAGTTTTGGGGGTTCCCGTGTGGAACACATCTCATAACTTTGCGGTGCAACCGCAAACCATAACGGTGAGCAAAGCGAACCTCATAACTTTGAGCGGAGCGAGAATCAAAACTTTGCGCTTGCGCAAATCATAACTGTTCGCTCCGCGCAACCATAACTTTGCTCTTGCGCAAATCATAACTGTGCCGTAGGCACATTAAAACTGTGCGTTTTGCGCACACTAATACTTTGCGGTGTAACCGCAAATATAATTGTGCCGGAAAAAGAAATCCCCGAAAATCCTCGAAAAATCTATTGACAAAGGAAAAATAGTTTGTTATAATAGCATACGCGAATGAAATGCTGCTATGGCTCAGTTGGTAGAGCGCGTCCTTGGTAAGGACGAGGTCATCAGTTCGACTCTGATTAGCAGCTCCAGACAACCCCACGGTTTTCCGTGGGGCTTTGGTTTTTATGGGGATTTTTTCCTCATAGTATGATATAATAGAGATAACGAAAAAAACAAAGGAGACGTTTATGAAAGAGGGAGAAATCATCCACGGCTTTCGCGTGACGAGGATCCGAAAACCGAGCGAGCTCGACGCCGAGATGATCGAGATGATATACGAAAAGACGGGGACCGAACTTGTTTTTCTGAAACGGGACGACGATAACCGCTCGTTCGGGATCGCTTTCCGCACCGTACCGGAGGACAGCACGGGTGTTTTCCATATTATCGAACATTCGGTCCTTTGCGGCTCCCGCAAATACCCCGTCAAGGAACCGTTCGTCGAGCTTCTCAAAAGTTCGCTCAATACGTTTCTCAACGCCATGACCTATAACGACAAGACCGTCTATCCCGTCGCATCGCGTAACGAACAGGATTTTTTCAACCTTGTGGACGTGTATATGGACGCGGTCCTGCATCCCTCGATTTTGCATACGCCCGAGATCTTCTTGCAGGAGGGGTGGCACTACGAGGTCGATGAAGAGGGAAACCCCTCGGTATCCGGGGTCGTGTTCAATGAAATGAAAGGCGCGTATTCTTCGGTCGAGGATTATACCGAGGAAAAAATCATGTCGCTGCTTTTCCCCGATACCTGTTACGGAAAAGACTCCGGCGGCGATCCGGCCGTCATTCCGGATCTGACCTACGAGGGATTTCTCGCGGCACACAAAAAGTTCTATCATCCTTCGAACGCCCGCATTTTTGCGGACGGGAATATTGATATAGAAAGACTCCTGTCGCTTCTCGACGGATTCCTTTGTGATTACGAAAAAGAACCGCCGTTGCCCGAAATCCCCCTCCAAACCCCCGTCAAACCCCGTTCCGTGACGCTTCCGTATGAAGTAACGGACAAAGATACGGAGGGAAAAGTCCGTGTGGTCTTCGGATTTCTCGGGTTTTCTTACTCCGAAAAACGTACGCATTTTGCGCTTTCGGTGATCGCTTCGGTCCTGGCGGGAACGAACGAATCTCCGCTCAAAGCGGCATTGCTTGACGCAGGGCTCTGCGAAGACGTCGATATGCAGATCTCGACGGGCACGGAACAATCTTTTTTCACCATCGAAGTCATCAACACCGAGGAGTCAAAGATCGAAGAGATCGAAAAGACCGTCTTCCGCGTTCTTACGGAAGCGGCGGAACATCTGGACGAAAAGCGGCTTGCCGCGGCACTCAATCAGAGAGAGTTCTTCCTGCGGGAACGTGACTATGGCACGGAACCGCGCGGGATCGTGTTCGGGCTTTCCATGCTTGAAAGTTGGCTGTACGGAGGTGATCCTATCGACGGCTTGATTTTTGACGACGATCTCGCTTTCCTGCGCGCGCACCTTTCCGACGGGTATTTTGAAGAACAGTTAAAACGTGCGTTCCTTGACAACCCATCCCGCGTAAAACTCACGATGACCCCCTCTCTCACCCTTGCGGAGGAGAGAAAAAAAGAGGAGAACCGGCGGTATCTGTCCCGTCTTTCTCCTTTGAACGAAGAAAAGCTCGCCGCGCTCAAAAAGGCAGAGAAGGCGCTCAAAGCGTTTCAGAGCACCCCCGATACGGAAGCGGCACTTGCTACGCTTCCGACCTTAAAACTTTCCGATCTTGATCCGTTGCCCGATCGTATCCCGACACGGATCGACACGATCGACGGCACCACCGTTCTGTATCATGATATCGCGACGGATGGGATCCTTTACGTTGACGTCTATTTTGACGTCTCGGATTGTGAAAAGGACGATCTTCCCCTGCTGGCTCCGCTCGGTTGTCTTCTCGGAAACGTCGCGACCGACAGGCACACCGCCCTCAAGCTGCAGGATCTCATCACTTCCGAACTTGGATTTTTTGCCTTTACCCCCGTTACCGCCGCCCCAAACGGCGATGCCGGAAAAACGAAGATCTATCTTCACATGAGTGCCGGAATCCTGGAGAACAAGTTCGATAGTCTTCTCACCATCCTTGACGAGGTGATCTCCGGCTCCGCCCCCACCTGTGAGGATCTGAAAAAATATTTCCGGCAGATGAAGATCGCCGGGGAAGAATATCTTTCGTCGGCAGGACATCAGGTCGCGCTTGGCAGGATAGGAAGCTATCTCACCGCCGATGGCTTTGCCAACGAAAAAATCCGCGGATTTGACGCCACGGGGTGGCTTGCGAGGTGCAAAGACGCGGATTTGCCCGCCATTCTCGAGCGTATCCGCGCAATGATCGGAAAATATTTCACGAGGGCACGCGCGGTCGTCAGTCTTTCGGGACGTTCTGATGAGGCGTCGGCACGCCGTCTGATCGGCGTACTGCCTTCGGGCAGTTATACCCCTGTCGTTTTCACGGAAAAACGAAACGGCGTTTGCCGCGAGGGTATTGCCGTTGCCGCGCAGACCTCTTTTGCCGTTCTCGGCGGCTTTACACCCGAGTATCACGGGGCTTTTGCCGTTTTGCGCAACCTCTGTTCCTATGAATATCTCTGGAATAAGGTGCGTGTACAGAACGGTGCTTACGGTTCCGGCTTTCTTGCCCGTGTTTCGGGTGTTCTGGCAGATTATTCCTACCGTGATCCGAAACCTGCGCGTTCCCTGTCGGTTTACCGCGGCATGACGGACTTCGTCCGCTCGTACGTCCGGGAAAACGATTTCACGCGTTTCGTCATCGGTGCCTCGGCACAGGCGGCGCTTTCTCCCCGCGCGAGCGCGATCGTCGCGAACACGCGTTACTTGTGCGGATTGACATTTGAGAAAGAGTGTGAATATCGCAGACAATTGCTCGCAACGACAAGGGAAGACCTTTTGCGTTGCGCCGACGCGATAGACGCGGCGTTTGCCGACGGTCATTTCGCCGTTGTCGGACCGCGTACCGCCCTTGCTTCGCTTCCCGATGCTCCCGTGATCCTTTCCCTGTCCGAGTGAATCCGGCGCGTTTTCCGGAACTCCGGATCAGGACGTGATCTCACCAAGCGGGGAAGCCATCGCTTTTTCACAGAATGACAAAAAACGCCTGTCACAAAGACAGGCGTTTTTCTTTGGATATTGGGTATTATACCGCCACGCGGTGAGTTTTTTTGGCGTTACGGCTGGAGTCTTGCGGCGTTTTCGGAAGCGGTGAGGGCTTCGAAGAAGTCCGCGAAAGCGGAGATGGCGCGGAATACGGTCGCAAAGGTGTAAACACGGGTGGTAACGCGCATGACGTTTCTGTCACCGTCGGCGCCTGTGAAAACGTTGAACCCGGAGGACTCCGAAAGACTCACCCAAGTTCTCGGTGCCTCACGGTCGAATTTGACCGTTTTCGGAAAAGAGAGCGTAACGGTGAACGAATCGTATTCTCCGTGAATGGAGATACGGATGACGGAGGAAAGGCACACGGTCCTGAAAACTGAGGTGAGAAAGGACGCGGCGTTTACCGGGATCAATCGCACGAATCCATTGAAAACCCCTGTGGTTTCCAGTTCAAAGGCGCCCGCGTAGTTTTCCGTAAGGAACCGTTCGACGGAATCTCGAAAGTTTTCGGTCGTGATGGCACGGTACGTGGAGTCGCGGAGGGGTCCGCGGTAGAGATTGTCTTCTCTGATTTTCTGCTTTTTCATTCGCTCACCTGTATATCCGCGTAGGACAGAGAAGTGAGGACCGCCGTGGCTTTTGCGCTTTCAAGGAGCGACGCTTTCTTTTGCGCGAGCTTTTCACCGCAGTAGTCGGCGATATACGCGTCCGTGACGCGGTCGCGGTTCTGTGTGAGATAATTTTCCGGCTTCGACATCCGGTAAATGAAATACACGCCGTCAAATGCGTCGCTCACGATATCGCACAGTTCCGAGACTTCGCCGTCCGAGCACGAGAAGATGACGTCGGCTACGCCGGCGTAAGAAACGGAGTCGAGGGTATAGGCGGTGACGATTTCTCCGCTCTTCACGTTCGCTTCCGCCATATTGCTCATTTGACCTAAAACGTAGGTGGTGATCTTATCGTCTTTTTGTTCTTTACTCAATTCCGATTTTGTTGTGTCTTCGATGGTATCGTGAATATTTGTGACGCGGGCGGGATTGTCCTCCGCAATCGCGCGGTCAAAATACAAAAACAGGATCCGTGCGGTGTCATCGCTTTCAAAAAACGCCGTGAGTTCTTCGTCGGTCGGCATCAGGTTGCCGAGACCGTCGCCGAGCCCCGCATAGTGTTCGGCGAGCACCGTCAGTCCGATGGCGTAGCGGAAGAGCAGATCCGACACGGCGTAGTTGCCGCCGGCGGCTTTCAGTTCGGCGAGATAGTCGTCGTAAGAGTCAAAACCCTCGTAATACTCCCCTCCGTAGGTGCCGCCCTCTACGCTGACGGCGAGGAGTTCTTCCACTTTTTTGTCGGTTTCTTTCGAGTAAAGATCAATGCCGATCTCGTCGCAGAGGGCGAACACGGCGTAGATCTCGCACACGCGGTCGAGGATCAGGGCGTTGATCTTTTCCGCGTAAGTGTCGGCGTTGTCGCCCGACCACACCGTGGGATCGCCGCCGTCGATGCTGTCGCGGTAGGTGAGGAAAAACAGACGGTAAAGCTCATACTTGACGTCATATCCGTTTTTGCCGTCTTTCAGTTCGTAAAGAACTCTCGACTCTTCTTTCGTGCTTTTCTGCGGTTTGTATTTGACGCAGGAAGCAAGGGAAAAGGCGAAAGCGAAGATCAGAAGCAGGGCAAGGATCTTTTTCATGGCACGGCTCTCTTGTTTTTTGGATTTTTTTACATTCTACCATAATTTTCGCGCAAAATCAAGAAAAAGGAAAAATTCCCGCCTCCTACGGCGGTATCGCGGGAAAAATATTCAATATTTCCGAAGAAAAATTGAAAATCGTAAAAAACTGTGCTACAATGGAAAAAAAGAAAAACGGAGGATCGTATGGAAGTCCAATATCAGGTTCCGATATCCAAAGTCATCGCTGAGTTTCATCTGGAAACGCTTTATATGCCGGACAGTCCCGAAAAGATCATGGTCTCCTGCGCCCGTGTCAACCGTCCCGGTTTGCAGCTCGCGGGATTTTACGACTATTACGAGGCGGCCCGTCTGCAGATCATCGGAAGAGTGGAAAGTCTCTTTATGGAGCATCTGTCGGCGGAGGAACGCAAGAAGAATCTTGACGATTTCTTCCACTCCGCGCCCGTCGGCGTGATCATTACGTCTTCGATCCCCGCGACGGACGAAATGTTGTTTTACGCAAAGAAATACGGCATTCCCGTGCTTCGTACCGAGGAGCGCAGCTCCGAATTCATGGCGGCGCTGATTTCCTATCTGAACGTCGAGCTCGGACCCCGGATCACCCGCCACGGGGTGCTGGTTGAGGTGTACGGCGAGGGCGTCCTGCTTCTCGGCGACTCCGGCATCGGAAAGAGCGAGACCGCGATCGAACTTGTGAAACGCGGTCACCGTCTGATAGCCGACGATGCCGTGGAGATCAAACGCGTCTCCGCTACGACGCTGATCGGAAGAGCGCCCGAGATGATCCGCCATTACGTGGAGCTGCGCGGCGTCGGTATCGTGGACGTCCGCCGTCTGTTCGGTATGGGCGCGATCAAAGAGACGGAAAAGATCGATCTCGTCATCAAACTGGAAAGTTGGCAGAAAGATAAAATGTACGATCGACTCGGCCTGGATGAGGAGACGACCGACATTCTCGGTATCCCGATCCCGACGATCGTGATTCCCGTTTCCCCCGGGCGAAACCTCTCGGTTGTCATTGAAGTGGCAGCGATGAATCAGAGGCAGAAGCGCATGGGCTACAACACGGCGAAGGAGTTTAACAACCGTCTCGTGGAGTCTTATGCCGCGAAAGAGTGACCACGTGGTGACTTTTCTTTGAAAAATATATAACCGCACGCAGAATGCGTATAGCGGCAGTACGGCTTGAAACCCGACTGCCGCTTTTTTCTTTGAGGATCCGTCGCGGTTTGTTCTACCGTCTTCCTTTCTTTCATACGATGAAGCAAAGGAGAGGTTTATGGAAACTTACGAAAAAAACAGAACTGTCGGCACCCTCACGGCAGAATGCACCGCGGATTATATCCTGGCGGATTTTGAGGGGGATATCAAAAAGATCCTGTCGGCATCGGCAAAGGCGATCCCGGCGGGGCACTATACGGACAACAACGCCGAAAAATTCGGCGGGATCGTGAAGTTTGACGTCCTTTACGTGGACTCCGAGGGAAAACTGACGCCATTGACTACGACAGCGGACTATGAGATTTCCGTGCCTGTTGACGGAGAAAAGACGAAAGACGCGTTTGCTTGCGTCACCGTTGCGTCCGTGACGGCACGCCCGTCCGGACCGCGAAAGCTCGGACTGCGTGCGAGTCTGACGGGAAAAGCCGACGTGCTCGAGGAGGATGTTTTGCCTTTTTCCGTCGGTGAAGAGTATGAGACGAAGACTGCCGCGCTGCCTTTGCGTTCGGTTCGGACACTTGAAACCGCGGAACGGGAATATGCCGAAAAAAGCGACCCCGTACCCGGACTTTCCGGCGCAGAGATCCTGATATCCGGCGGTGACGTTTATACCGAGCGCGCGGAAAAAACCGAAGACGGGGTGCGGGTGACGGGAAAAGTTTACCTTTTCTCTTTGCTTCGCGCGGAAGACGGCAGTCTTTTTTACGTGAACAAGACGATCCCTTACGAAGAACTGTTGCGTCATACCGAAGTATCGGAGGCGGCAAACGTTTTTGCCGATGCGGTTCTGACATCCGTCAGCGCGAGCGCCGTCGCCGGGGAAGAAGAGAACTACGTGTCTTTCTCCTGCATCTGCGAACACCGCGTCGGCGCCGAGCAAAACGTCGAAACCCCCGTCATACTCGACTTATACCACAACGAATACGAAACGGAGATCACCTGTTCGGAGTTCCGCGGCGAGACGCTTCTCTATGCCGAGAACGGCACGCTGACCGTGGCGGGCGAGGAAGCGATCCCCGAGGATTGCGAGGGAATGCGCGATATTCTCTATAAGACGGCGACGGCGAAAATACTCGAGACCGAATTTTCGGACAATCGGCTGGTTGTGAAAGGGGAGGCCTGCGTCGTTTTCGTCGGAAGCGTCAGGACCGAGGACGAAAAAGTCGTGTACTGTCACGGCAGGATCACCCTGCCTTTTGAAAAGGAATATACGGGTATCAAAAAAGGCAACGATCGCCGTGCCGACGTCTTTTGTTATCCTTACTGTTCGGACGTGAAGATCGACGGCGATAAACTCGCCGCGACGGTCGATCTATCTCTTTCCGTGCGCGTAACGGAGAGCGCCTCGGCGACCGTCGTTACCTCGGCACAGACGCAAAAAGATCGCCCCGTATCCCACGATCCCTACCGTATCACGGTTTATTATCCCGGAAAAGGGGAAACGGTATACGACGTTGCCAAGACGTTTCACGTCCCGGCTTCCTCGCTGGCGGCGGAGAACGGACTGACCGAAACCGCCGCTACGGCAGGCGGCGAACCGTTGCCTAAGCGGATCATGATCAAGGGTTAAACCTCTTCGGCAAGTCCGGGCGCGCGTTTCGGAAAACGCATCGGGCAACTGCCGGAGCCAAAGCGATCCGGGACGGGTTCGGCAGATCCGGCGCACGCCGGATACGGCGGCGAACCGTACGGCGCCCCGCGATAAAAGCAGCATTTCATAAAAAGAACCGGGAATGAGAGGGGTTTTCCTCCGTTCCCGGTCCTTTGGCGTATTTCAAAATGGTGTGATAACCGACTCTTTGGCTCTCCGTGACAATCGGAAAAAGGTCAGACCTGTTCGAGCCAATTCTTCCCGGACGTGACGTCAACCGTCAGAGGGATCGAAAGACTGACGGCGTTTTCCATTTCTTCCTTGACGAGTGCCATCGCGCGTTTCGTATCTTCTTCTCTGACTTCCACGAGCAGTTCGTCGTGCACCTGCATGACGATACGGGCAGACGGCAGATCCTGCCGCAGTCTCTCGTAAACCCGGATCATGGCGGCTTTCATGACGTCGGCGGCGGCACCCTGGATCGGTGCGTTCATCGCCACGCGCTTTCCGAACGCGCGAAGAGCCGCGTTTTGCCCTTTGAGTTCGGGGATATAGCGGCGTCTTCCGAGCGGTGTTTTCGTATAACCGTCTTTTTTCGCGTCCTCGACGACTCTCTCAAGATAGGCGTCCACGAACGGGTAGTTGTGCAGATAATTCTGAATATATTTCGTCGCGTCCTTGACCGACGTGCCGATGTCCTTGGCGAGAGAAAAACCGCTGATACCGTAAACGATACCGAAATTGACGGCTTTTGCCCGCTTTCTCATATCCTCGGTGACGTCTTCCTCCGGTACACCGAAAACGGCGGCGGCGGTACTTCTGTGAATATCGCGCCCTTCAAGAAACGCCTCTTTCATGTTGTAGTCGTCCGAAATATGGGCGAGCAAGCGCAGTTCGATCTGCGAATAGTCGGCGTCAACGAGGGTAAAACCCTCGTCTGCGACGAAATACCGCCGCATCTGTTGTCCCATTCTCGTTCGTATGGGTATGTTCTGGAGGTTGGGATCCGCGCTCGAAAGACGGCCGGTCGCGGTCTGCGCCTGTTTGAAATCGGTATGCACGCGGTGATTTTTGTCCGCGAGCCCGGGGAGAACTTTGGCGTAGGTTGTTTCGAGCTTCTTGACCTGGCGGTATTCGAGAATATCCTCGACGATCGGCGCCGCAAAGCGCAATTCTTCGAGTGTCTCGGCGTCGGTGGGGTAACTGCCGGTCTTGCTTTTCTTCTTCAGAGGCGAAAGTCCGAGCTTTTCATAGAGGATCGCGCCGAGTTGCTTCGGAGAGTTGATATTGAACTCTTCCCCTGCCTGCATATAGATCCGCCCGGTGAGGTCGGAGGCGAGATCGGCGAGTGCTTCGCCGAATTCCCGCATACCGGCGTCGTCGATGCGGATGCCGTCGTGCTCCATGTGCGTCAAGATCGGCAAGAGCGGAAGCTCGAGATCGTCAAGAACGGCAGAGAGCCCGTCGCTTTCGACCTGCCGCCGCAGAACGGCTTCCAAAGAGAAGAGGCAGGACGGGGCGGGTTTCGGCTTGTCGAGATATGTGTCGCAGAGAGCGGAAAGTGTCGGCGTCTTCCGTCCCGGATCGAGGACGTAGGCGTAGAGGGCGAGATCCGAAAGATGAAAAGCGTCAATATCGCATCCGGCGTCAAGGCAGACGTGCAAAAACTTTTTCGCGTCGTGCGAAATCACTTCTTTTTCCGGGGTGAACAGAGAGAAGAAAGCGGGGGACGCGGTGGGAAAACGAACGGTAAGTGCCCCGTCCGACAGAAGATAACCGCCATCGTCTGCCAAGAGCGCGAGGCGCGGGGATTCTTTGAGCTTGTTGACCGCCGTCTCGTCCGCTTCGCTCGCGTCTTCTTTTGCACATTCCGACGCTGCCGAAGCAGACTGCCGTTCTTCGCTTTTGTCGGCATCTTTCGGTACAGTGTTCGTATTTTCTGCGATTTTTGGTGCGGATAGTCCGAATTTGCTAATAAAACTTTGCAGTTCGAGAGACTTCAGCTTGTTATAAAGCCCGTCTCTGTCCATTCCCTCGTAACGCAGATCCGACAGATCTTTGCCGAGTGGCATATCCGTCACGATGGCGGCGAGCTCTTTTGAAAGATATGCCGAGTCTTTGCCGGCGAGCAGTTTTTCCCTTACACCTTTTTTGATACCGGGATCGTCGATATGCTCGTAAACCCCGTCAAGGGAACCGAAAGCGGCGATCAGTCCGCCTGCGGTTTTTTCTCCGATACCCGGAACGCCCGGGATGTTGTCCGAAGAATCGCCCATCAGGGCTTTCATATCGACGAAAGAGGTCGGCTCAATGCCGTATTTGGCAAAGAACTCGTCTCTGTGCATTTCGAGCGTGTCGGCGTTTGTTGCGAGCAGGACCGTGACCTTATCGTCGATCAGTTGCAAAAGGTCCCTGTCTCCCGAAAGAACGTAGCTGCAGGTATCGGGTGCGCCGTGCGCCATTTTTGCGATCGTTCCCTGTATATCGTCGGCTTCGTACCCCGGGCGCTCAAGGACGTGCAGACCTAAAAGACGCAATACTTCTTTGGCGTCGTCAAACTGCGCGAGCAGGTCCTCGGGCGTCGGGTGCCGCCCCGCCTTGTACGCGTCGTACATTTTGTGACGAAAAGTGGGTTGATGCACGTCAAACGCCACGGCGGCGTAATCGGGTTTTGTTCTGTCGAGCTGACGGCTGATGATGCTCAGCATACCGAAGATCGCGTTCGTCGGTCTTCCGTCTTTCGTGGATAGCGGACGGACGCCGTAAAACGCGCGGTTGATGATACTGTTTCCGTCGATGACCAAAATCTTTTTCATGCTTCGTCCTCTTCTTTTACAATTTCAGAGTCCTCGTTGGGAGCGGTTTTTTCCGCCGTCTCTCTGCCCGTGCGCAGGAGCGTAAAAAGGGCATATACGGCGACGGCGAAGAACCAGTACGGCGTCCCCGAGCATTCCGTCAGAACGGAAGACCGGACGGAAGAGAAGAGAATGGCGGGAACGGAAACGTAAAGTGCGAAATAAGCCATGGCGAGGGAACAAGCCGGGAAAAAGCGGAAAGGCATCCTGCCGATATCCGTGCGGGCAAGGCAGAGAAGAAAGGCGGAAACCGAAAGATATGCGAATTCCTCGACGATCTTCTCGTCCGCGTTGAGCGGCATGGACTGCTCAATATAAAGATAGACGGGATACAGACAAAAACCGATGGCGCCGATCAGCGCGGCAGGGGCGAAGAGGGATTCTCTGCCCCGGAAAAGCGAAATCACGGTCAGGGCGATGAAAGCGAGAACGAGAACACCGATGAAAAGACGTAAGGCGGGATACGTCTCTATCCCGTTTCCATGCGAAGAGAACAGAAAAGAGAGAACGTACACGAACGCGCCGGCGCACAGGATCCCGGAAAAGAGGGGCGTGCGGTCGTCCGGCAGAAGAACGGAAAGCTCTTCGCTATTCCTGTTTTTTTCCGTGAAAGACGGGACAAACAGAACGACGGTACTGAACAGGATCAAAACCGCCGATATGCCGTGCGCCGCGTTTTCAAAGTATCCGTTCGGGAGGTAATCGCGGAACACGGCGATCATCCGCAGGATCAGCGCGGCGAAAAACGCCGGACAGGAAAGGCAAAAAGAGGTATGTTTTTTGAAAAAATCCAAACTCATTTTCATCGGTTTTCTTCCTTATTTATAATATGCGCGCGCCGCGCGTCGGCGGGCGTACGCCGAAGGGAATTTGCGGTGTTTCTTTCAAAACGGTGCGGAGGTTTCATGAGAAATCCCGGAATACCTATATGATAACAAAAAAAAGAAGGCATTTCACTTGCTTTGTGAAAAAAAATAATTTTTGTACAATCTATACAAAAAGTTAATCAAAAGTTTGTTCAATATTTTCTTTTATACCGCCGATTTTTTCGCAAAAAGCTCTTGATTTTTACTGTTTTTTCTTATATAATATAAAAGCTTGATATGCGTTGAAGCGGGAGGTTGCTGCATTTTGCAGGGAATTTCCGTGGAGTATGTCCGATATTTAACCGGGCGAACCAAGAGTTGTGCCGAAAGGCAAATCGTGTGTAAGACGGTTCAAAAGCCGCTGCGGATGGCTTTCTGAACTGCTTTTATTGGGGTGTATTTGATACGCCCGGCACGGTGTGAAACCTATCGCCCTCCTTAAAACGGTTCGAGCAGAAATTTGAAGGAGGAAATCAAAATGGCAAAAATCAGAGTGAGACTCAAGAGCTACGATTCCACGATCATCGACGCCGCAGCGCAGAAGGTCGTTGAAGTGGCAAAGAGAAACGGAAGCAAGGTCAGCGGTCCGATTCCGCTTCCGACCGACAAAGAGATCGTTACGATCCTTCGTGCGGTTCATAAGTACAAGGACAGCCGTGAGCAGTTTGAGATGCGCACGCACAAAAGATTGATCGACATTCTGGATCCCGCACAGAAGACGGTAGAAGCACTTATGTCTATCGAACTTCCCGCCGGCGTCGAGATCGAGATCAAAGCTTGAGTGAGCCGAAAGGCACAAGATCCGGGAAACTTCAATTCCCATACCACGGCCTCGTGGTCAAGTTGGCGGGTCCGCTACGGCGAAAATTCAACCCTGTCAACCAATAACCGAATGGAGGAAACAACATGAAAAAAGGTATTATCGGCAAGAAGCTGGGCATGACTCAGATTTTTGACGAAAAAGGCAACGTGATACCCGTGACTCTGATTGAAGCAGGTCCTTGCGTGGTAGCACAGAAGAAAACCGTGGCAACCGACGGTTACGATGCGATCCAGCTTGCGTTTGAAGACGCGAAGGAAAAGCATCTGAACAAAGCGGAGCTCGGTCACTTCAAGAAGAGCGGCATCGCTCCCAAAAAACATCTCAAAGAGTTCCGTCTTGACGACATCAGCGCTTATGAGACCGGATCGGTAGTAACCGTCGATACCTTCGCCGCAGGCGAGAAGGTCGACATCACAGGTATTACCAAAGGTCGCGGCTTCAGCGGCTGCATCAAGAGATGGGGACACCATCACCTGAGAATGACTCACGGTACCGGTCCCGTTCACCGTCAGTGCGGTTCCATGGGTGCCAACTCCACGCCGTCCCGCGTTTACAAAAACAAGAAGATGGCAGGACAGTACGGCAACGAGCAGGTCACCATCCTGAACCTCGTCGCAGTCAAAATTGATTCCGAAAAAAATCTGATCGCGGTCAAAGGCGCGGTTCCCGGTTCCAAGGGCGGCATCGTCTTCGTTCGTGATTCTGTGAAAGCGTAATGAGAGGAGGAACACGAAATGGCTAAGAAGAAAACAGAAGCGGTTTCCGCTCTCAATATCAAAGTTACGGATATGGCAGGCAAAGAAGTCGGCACTCTCGCACTTTCCGAAGCGCTTTTCGGCGCGGAAGTGAAAACGGCCGTTCTTCACACTGCTGTCAGAGCATTCCTGCTCAACCAGAGACAGGGTACGCAGTCCACGCTTACCCGCACGGAAGTTTCCGGCGGCGGTAAGAAACCCTGGAAGCAGAAGGGCACCGGTCACGCAAGACAGGGAAGCACCCGCTCTCCTCAGTGGACGCACGGCGGCGTAGCACTCGGCCCGAAGCCCCGCAGCTACCGCGTGACTCTTAATAAGAAAGTCAAGAAAGTGGCACTTGCCTCCGCTCTTTCCGCGAAAGTCGCAGCGACCGAAATGAGAGTCGTTGACGCGATCGTGATGAGCGAGTACAAAACCAAAACGATCCTCGGCATGCTCAAAGCCATCGGCGCGGAAAAGAAGACGCTCATCGTCCTTCCCGAAGTCAGTGATTTCGTGATCCGCAGCGCCGCTAACCTTGAGGGTGTCAAGACGACGCAGTGGAACAGTCTGAACGTTTACGACATTCTCAACTGCGATACCATCGTCTTCGCACAGGATGCCGTCAAAAAAGTTGAGGAGGTATATGCAAGATGAAATCTTATGCAGATATCATTGTAAGACCTCTGATCACGGAAAAAAGCATGGATTCCGTTCCCGCAAAGCGTTACAGCTTTGAAGTGGCAAAGGACGCAACGAAAGCGGATATCGCCGCTGCCGTCGAGACCATGTTCAAAAAAGCCAAGGTCGCCAAGGTCAACGTCATCAATATGAAGAAGAAGCCGAAGAGATACGGCGTTCACGCCGGCTACACGGGTGAGTGGAAGAAAGCGATCGTCACGCTGACGGAAGATTCCGCACCCATTGCCTTCTTCGACAGTATGAACTGAGGCAGGAGGTAAAGCAAATGGCAACAATCAAGTATAAGCCGACATCGCCTTCCCGCAGAAACATGACCGTTCCTTCCTTTGAGGAAGTCACGAAGTTTTCTCCCGAGAAGAGTCTGATCGTCAAAAAGAAAAAGAACGCCGGCAGAAACAGCTACGGCAAGATCACCGTTCGTCACCACGGCGGCGGCAACAAGCAGAAGTACAGACTGATCGACTTCAAGAGACAGGCCGAAGAGACCGCAAAGGTCATCGGCGTGGAATACGATCCGAACCGTACTTCCTATATCGCACTCATCGAAAACGAGGCAGGCAAGAAGAGCTACATCCTCGCTCCCGTCGGTCTGACGGACGGCGACGTGGTCGAATCCGGCGCAAACGCCGATATCAAACCCGGTAACGTTCTTCCCCTTTCCGCGATTCCCGTGGGTACCGTCATCCACAATATCGAGCTTTATCCCGGAAAAGGCGCACAGCTCGTCCGTTCCGCCGGCGCGTTCGCGCAGCTGATGGCGAAAGAGAACGGTGCGGCACAGGTCCGTCTTCCCTCCGGCGAAGTCCGTATCATCCGTCTGGATTGCAAGGCAACGATCGGTCAGGTCGGCAACCTTGAACACGAGACCGTCAAACTCGGTAAAGCCGGTAAGACCCGCCACCTCGGCATCCGTCCTACCGTTCGCGGTTCCGTCATGAACCCCTGCGATCACCCGCACGGTGGTGGTGAAGGAAAATCCCCGATCGGCCATCCCGGTCCTGTCACGCCTTGGGGCAAACCCGCTCTCGGCTATAAGACGAGAAACAAGAAGGCAAGAACCAATAAGTTCATCGTTAAGCGCAGAAACGCTAAGTAATGTGAGGAAGGAGAAACATCATGAGCAGAAGCTTGAAGAAAGCGCCCTATGTTGAAAAGAAACTTTTCGACCGTATCGTCGCAATGAATGAGAAAAATGAGAAGAAGATGCTGAAGACCTGGTCTCGTTCCTCCACCATTTTCCCTGACTTTGTCGGACACACCATCGCCGTTTACGACGGCAGAAAACACGTGCCGGTATATGTCACCGAAGATATGGTCGGACACAAACTCGGCGAATTCGCACTTACCCGTACCTTCAAAGGTCACGCGGGATCCAAAACATCGAACAACGGAAACTAAGGAGGAATTTCCTAAATGGAAGCAAAAGCACATCTTAAATATGTGAGAATTTCTCCGCGTAAAGTTAAGATCGTACTTGACCTTATCAGAGGCAAGGATACCGATATGGCTATGGCAATCCTGAAGAACACCAACAAGATCGCCTGCGAGCCCTTGATCAAACTTCTTAAAAGCGCGGTAGCAAATGCCGAACATAACTTCAACATGGATGCCGGTAATCTCTACGTTTCTGAATGCTTCGTATGCCCCGGCCCGACCTTGAAGAGAATTCAGCCCAGAGCACAGGGTCGAGCATTTCAGATTCTGAAGAGAACCAGCCATGTTACATTGGTAGTAAAAGAGAAGGAGGCAGTCTGACATGGGACAGAAGGTAAATCCGCACGGTCTTCGCGTAGGCGTGATCAAGAACTGGGATTCCCGTTGGTTCGTGGAAGACAAGGACTTCGGAGATAACGTCGTTTCTGACCACAAGATCAGAAAGTATATCAAAGAAAAACTGCAGGGCGCCGGCATTCCCAGAATTGAGATCGAACGTGACGCCGCCCGTGTCAGAGTGTTTATTCAGTGCGCGAAACCCGGTGTCGTCATCGGTTTCCACGGCGCTGAAATCGAAAAACTGAGAGCGGAACTTGAGAAAATGACCGGCCGCCCCGTCGTGGTCAACGTCATCGAAGTCAAGAATCCGGATCTCAACGCACAGCTCGTCGCCGAGTCCATCGCGGCACAGCTGGAAAAGAGAGTTTCTTTCCGCCGCGCCATGAAACTGGCGATCGGCAGAACGATGCGTCTCGGCGCGAAAGGTATCAAAGTTGCCTGTGCCGGCCGTCTCGGCGGTGCGGAGATCGCACGTACCGAGCACTATCACGAGGGAACCATTCCCCTTCAGACTCTGAGAGCCGATATTGATTACGGTGTCTGGGAAGCCAACACCACCTACGGTAAAGTCGGTGTCAAAGTCTGGATCTATAAGGGCGAAGTCCTTTCCGAGAACGCGGAAGCCGCAAACGGCGAGCGCCAGGAAAGACGCCCGAGAAGAAACGACGCAAACCGTCGTCCGCAGAACAGAGATGCCCGCGGAGGCGAACGCCGTCCCTTCCATAAAAACGCAGAGGAGGGCAGACGATAATGCTGATGCCGAAAAGAGTCAAATACAGACGTGTGCAGCGCGGACGTCTGAAGGGTAAAGCCCTTCGCGGCAATACCATTTCCGAGGGTTCTTACGGACTCGTCGCACTCGAGCCGGCGTGGATCACTTCCAACCAGATCGAGGCTGCCCGTATCGCCATGACCAGATACGTAAAACGTGGCGGTCGTGTATGGATCAAGATTTTCCCCGATAAACCTATCACGGAAAAACCCGCCGAGACCCGTATGGGTTCCGGTAAAGGTTCTCCCGAGTACTGGGTAGCCGTCGTAAAACCCGGACGCGTTATGTTCGAGATGGACGGTATTGCCGAGGAACAGGCGAAAGAAGCTATGCGTCTTGCAAGCCACAAACTTCCTATTAAATGTAAGTTCGTGACCAAGCAGGACTTTGAAACCAACGAGGAGGCTTAAGCAATGAAGGCGAATGAACTCAGAGAAATGACCGCCGAACAGCTCAACGCGAAGCTCGGCGAGCTCAAAGAACAGCTCTTCAATCTCCGTTTCCAGCTTGCTATCAATCAGCTTGACAATCCTCACAAGATCACAGACGTCAAACGCGACATTGCGCGCATCATGACCGTTCTCTGTGAGAAGAACGCCTGAGGGAGGAAACGAAAATGGAAGAAACCCGTCAACTCAGAAAGACGAGAACCGGTATCGTTGTCAGCGACAAAATGGATAAGACCTGTGTCGTAGCCATCAAGGACAACGTCCGTCACGCAAAATACGGAAAAATCATCAAAAGAACCGTGAAACTTCACGTTCATGACGAAAAGAACGAATGCAAAATCGGCGATACCGTCACCGTTATGGAAACGAGACCGCTGTCCAAGACCAAGAGATGGCGTCTTGTCGAAATCGTAGAAAAGGCAAAATAATTCAGTCACTAAAACCAGTAGGCAGGTTAAAGGCTTGCCGAAACAGGAGGAAAAAACAGTGATTCAGCAGCAATCGTTAATGAGAGTTGCCGACAACACCGGTGCCAAGGAACTTATGTGCATCCGTGTTCTCGGCGGTTCCGGACGTCGCTATGCCGGTATCGGTGATATCGTGGTTTGTGCCGTGAAAAAGGCAGCACCCGGCGGCGTCGTGAAAAAAGGCGACGTTGTGAAAGCCGTTGTAGTCAGAACGGTGAAAGAAACGCGCCGTGCAGATGGTTCTTACATCAAATTCGATGAGAACGCTGCCGTTATTATTAAAGATGATAAAACGCCTCGCGGCACCCGTATCTTCGGCCCGGTGGCAAGAGAACTCCGTGAGCATGATTTCACGAAGATCATGTCCCTGGCACCCGAAGTACTTTGAGATAGGAGGACGCAAGAATGAGTAAGCTTCAGATTAAGAAAGACGATACCGTCGTTGTGATCTCCGGAAACTCCAAAGGTACGAGAGGTAAAGTCATCGCGGCCGCTCCCGCAGAGGGAAAGGTCATTGTCGCAGGTGCGAACGTCGTATCCAAACATACGAGAGCCCGCAAACAGGGCGAGACCTCCGGTATCATCAAGACCGAAGGCGCTATGTACGCATCGAAAGTCATGCTCGTCTGCCCCAAATGCGATAAGGGCGTCCGCGTAAAGCACGTGGAAAAAGACGGCAAGAAGATCCGCGTTTGCGCTAAATGCGGCGCGGAAATCAAGTGAGAGGGGTAACGGAATATGTCAAGATTTGCTGAAAAATACAAGAATGAAGTTGCTCCCGCACTCATGAAGAAATTCGGTTACACCTCGGTGATGCAGATCCCGAAGTTCGATAAGATCGTGATCAACGTCGGCGCCGGCGATGCGAAAGACAACGCCAAGGTGATCGACAACATCATCGAAGAAATCACGCTGATCTCCGGTCAGCGCGCAGTTCCTACCTACGCCCGTAAATCCATCGCAAACTTCAAACTCCGTCAGGGTATGAAGATCGGTGTGAAAGTCACCCTCCGTGGTGAGCGTATGTACGAGTTTATGGATAAACTCTTCAGCTTCGCTCTCCCCCGTGTCCGTGACTTTAAGGGCATCAACCCCAACGGCTTTGACGGCAGAGGCAACTACGCTCTCGGTCTCAAAGAGCAGTTGATCTTCCCCGAGATCGAGTACGATAAGGTAGAGAAGATCCGCGGTATGGACATCGTTTTTGTCACGACCGCCCGTTCGGATGAAGAAGCCAAAGAGATGCTCACGCTGATGGGCGCTCCGTTTGCCAATTAAGGAGGAATTGATATGGCAAAGATGTCGATGATACTGAAGCAGCAGAAAGAGCCGAAGTATTCCACCCGTGCTTACAACAGATGCAAAATCTGCGGAAGACCTCACGGTTATCTCCGTAAGTACGGTATCTGCCGTATCTGTTTCCGTGAACTTGCTTACAAAGGCGAGATTCCCGGTGTCAGAAAGGCATCCTGGTAAGATTTTACCAAACGAAGAGAATATTCTCTCTCTATACTATCGACAGGAAAACGGAGCGATTCCGTTTTAACCGTCGGTCAGCCGCCGCGTCAGCGGCAGCAAGAAAGATACTTGCATATAGGAGGATTTATCATGCAAATTACAGACGTAATCGCCGACATGCTCACGCGTATCCGTAATGCGAACAACGCAAAGCATGAAACGGTTGACGTTCCCGCTTCCAATCTGAAAAAGTCCATCGCCGAGATTCTTCTCGAAGAGGGCTACATCAGAAATTATCAGATCGTGGAAGACGGAAAACAGGGTATCATCCGTATCACCCTGAAATATACCGCAAACAAACAGAAAGTTCTTCGCGGACTTCGCCGTGTTTCCAAACCCGGCCTTCGTATCTACTCGAACTGCGAAGATATGCCCAGAGTTATGAACGGCCTCGGCATCGTTATCGTCTCCACCTCCAAAGGTGTCATGACGGACAAGAAGGCAAGAGAACTCAACGTCGGCGGCGAAATTCTCGCCTTCGTATGGTAAGGAGGCAGAACGATGTCAAGAATTGGAAGAATGCCTATCGCCATCCCCGCAGGCGTGACCGTTACGGTCGCTGACGGAAACGTCGTCACCGTCAAAGGCGCGCTCGGTGAACTCACCGATAAGTTTGCCGAAAACCTTAAGATCGCCGTGGAAGACGGAAACGTAGTCGTTACCCGTCCCGACGACGACAAAGAAAACCGTGCGCTCCACGGTCTTACGAGAACCCTGATTTCCAACATGATCACCGGTGTTACCAAAGGTTACGAGAAAAAGCTCGAGATCGTCGGCGTCGGCTACCGTGTGGAAAAACAGAGCGGAAAGATCGTTCTCGGTCTCGGTTATTCTCACCCCGTCGTATTTGAAGAAAAAGACGGCGTGAAATTCGAGTGCCCCGATTCCGTCACCATCCTCGTCAAGGGTATTGACAAGCAGATGGTCGGACAGGTCGCGGCGCAGATCCGTGCCAAGAGACCTCCCGAGCCCTACCTCGGTAAGGGCGTCAAGTACTCCGGTGAGAGAATCCGCCGCAAGGCCGGAAAGACCGGTAAATAAGGAAAGGAGAGCGTAAATCATGGTTAAGAGAACAGACAGTAACCGTCAGCGTTTGAAGAGACACGTCCGCGTCCGCGGCAAGATCTCCGGTACCGCGGAAAGACCTCGTCTTGCCGTTTACCGTTCGAACGCTCATATCGCCGCACAGATCATTGATGACGTGACCGGCACTACGCTCGTAAGCGCCAATACTTACGAAGCCGCTTTCAAAGGTAACGGTTCCAACAAGGAAGCAGCCAGAAAGATCGGCAATACGCTCGCAAAAAGAGCATTGGAAAAAGGCATTACCGCTGTCGTATTCGACCGCGGCGGCTACATTTATCACGGACGTGTATCGGAACTCGCTGAAGGCGCCAGAGAAGGCGGCCTGAAGTTCTGATTTTCCGGTTTATACACTGTTTCGTTACGAAACATTTATGAAGGAGTAATTGCACATGGCAAATTTCAAAGGCGCGAGCGAACTTGAACTTCAGGAACAGCTCGTCGTACTCAACCGTGTTTCGAAGACCGTAAAAGGCGGACGTATCGCACGTTTCGCAGCCATCATGATTGTCGGAGACGGCAATGGTCACGTTGGTTTCGGTCTCGGAAAAGCAGCCGAAGTTCCCGACGCGATCCGCAAGGGAATCGAAGACGCAAAGAAAAACATGATCACCGTTTCTCTGAACGGTCTCACCATTCCTCACGAGATCATCGGTGAATACGGAGCAGGAAAGGTGCTTCTGAAGCCCGCCGCTCCCGGTACCGGTATCATCGCCGGCGGTACGGTCCGTACCATCCTCACGCTCGCGGGCATCAAGAACATCCGTGCGAAGTGCCTGCGTTCCACCAATCCTACGAACGTCGTGAAAGCAACCTTCGAGGGTCTGAAAGCACTCAGAACCGCCGAAGAAGTGGCTGAACTCCGCGGCATCTCCGTAGAAAAAGTGAAAGGTTGAGGAGGTTCGTTATGAAGAAAACGGAACAGGTCAGAGTGACCTTGCAGAAAAGTCTTATCGCTTGCAAACCCAACCAGATCGTAACCGCGAAATCTTTGGGCCTCAACCGCCCCGGCGACAACGTCGTAGCCAATAACGACGCTGTCCTCGCAGGTAAAATTAAAGTTCTTTCTCACCTTGTCAAGGTAGAGAACGTTTAATCGAAAGGAAAGGAGGATAAATCTATGAAGCTCCATGAACTTTCACCCGCTGCCGGCTCTACGAAAGAACACTTCCGCAAGGGCAGAGGCACCGGCTCCGGAAACGGAAAGACTGCCGGCAAGGGACACAAAGGTCAGAACGCTCGTTCGGGCGGCGGTGTTCGCCCGGGATTTGAGGGAGGTCAGCTTCCTCTTTACAGAAAACTTCCGAAGAGAGGTTTTCACAACATTTTCTCCAAACACTACGCGATCGTCAACGTTGACGCGCTGAACCGCTTTGACGACGGTGCCGTAGTGGATGCCGAGGCACTCCTCGCCGCAGGCCTCATCAGCGAGGTGCTGGACGGCGTAAAGGTGCTCGGCGACGGCGAAATTTCCAAGAAACTCACTGTTAAAGCGTCGGTCTTCTCGGAATCCGCAAAAGAGAAGATTGAGGCAGTAGGTGGAAAGTCTGAGGTGATTTAAGATGCTTCAGACACTCAAGAACGCATGGAAAACGAAAGATATCCGTAACAAGATCCTCTTTACGATCCTGATTCTCGCCATCTACCGCGTCGGAACGGTCATCCCCGTTCCCTTCGTGGACGCCGCGAACTTTGCTTCGGCGTTTGAAGGTAACATTCTTCAGTATATGAGCATCCTTTCCGGCGGCTCTCTGGAGACGGCGACTCTCTTCGCCCTCGGCGTAACGCCTTATATCAACGCTTCCATTATCATCCAGCTTCTCGCGGTCGCGTTCCCGAAACTCGGCGAACTCTCCAAAGACGAAGCCGGAAAGAAACTGATGAACTTCATCACGAGAATCGTGACGGTCGCACTTTCTCTTGTTACCGCGATCGGTTACTTCTTCCTTTTGAAGAACAACAGCTTCCTTGCCGATGAAGCGACGGGCGAAAACGCGTGGCTCTACGCCTGCGTCATCATCGCCTGCTACTGCGCCGGTGCGTCACTCATCATGTGGCTCGGCGAGCGCATCAATGAAAACGGTCTCGGTAACGGTATTTCCATCATCCTGTTTGCGAATATCATTACCGTGCTTCCGAACCAGATCATCTATCTTGTTGAGTTCGTGATCGCCGCTTTCAAACTGGACGACAATCCCGTTTGGAGAGGCATCGCTGCCATCGCGTTCTCGCTGGTTCTCATCGCTATCGTCATCGCTCTGACGGTCTTCGTCATCTGGGTGACGGGTTCCGAGAGAAGAATCACCGTTCAGTACGCAAAGCAGATCAAGGGACGTAAGATGTACGGCGGTCAGTCGTCCTCTCTTCCCATCAAACTCAACATGGTCGGCGTCATGCCCGTCATCTTCGCCAGCACGATCGTCTCGGTCATTCCCACGATCCTTGCGCTCTGCCGTATCGACGGAACCGGCACGACCTTCTGGGATAAACTCAACAACTTCCTGGCGACCGACGGTTGGTTCTACCCCGTCATCTTCCTCGTGCTGATCGTGGCTTTCACGTATTTCTATACGGAGATCTCGTTCAACCCGAAAGAAATCGCCAATAACCTGAAAAAACAGGGCGGCACGATCGCCGGTATCCGTCAGGGCAGACCCACGGCGGATTACATTCAGAAGATCCTCGGAAAGATCACCCTCGTCGGTGCCGTCTTCCTTGCGATCGTTGCGATCCTTCCCATCGTCGGCGGACCGCACTTGCTCAAGCCCCTGATCGTAGCGATCCTCGGCGGAAAAGACAACGCCACGGCGGTGTCCAACGCTTCGACGCTGACGAGCGTATTTACGTTCGGCGGTACGACGCTTCTGATCGTAGTCGGTGTCGTTCTCGAGACCTTCCGCGAACTCGAAGCGCAACTTACGATGCGTAACTACAAAAAACTTCTGTAAGAGGGTTTCCCGATGAAAATCATATTTCTCGGTGCCCCCGGTGCCGGAAAAGGCACCCAGGCAGACAGAACTGCCGCCCGTCTCGGCATCCCGACGATCTCGACGGGAGCGATCATCCGTGCCGCTCTGGCGAACGGATCCGAAATGGGAAAAAAGGCAAAACAATTTATCGAGCGAGGCGCTCTCGTTCCGGATGACGTCGTGATCGGCATCATCCGTGAGCGCCTGGCTGAGCCGGACTGCAAGGACGGCTTCATCCTGGACGGTTTCCCCCGCACCGTGCCGCAGGCGATTGCCCTTGACGCGATGGGTGTGAAACTCGACGTTGTCCTCTCCATCGAGGTCAGCGACGAGGAGATCATCGGGAGAATGACCGGACGCCGCGTATGCCCCTCGTGCGGTACCTCTTATCACCTCGTGACGCTTCCCGCGAAGGACGGCGTTCACTGTGACAAGTGCGGGACCGAACTCACGGTACGCGCGGACGATGATCCCGAAGTTGTCAAGTCCCGTTTGGAAGTCTATCACTCGACGACGGAACCGTTGAAAGACTACTACGCGAAAGCGGGTAATCTCCGTCTGATTGACGGCGTCGGAACTGTCGATGAAATATCGGAACGTACTTTGAAGGCGCTCGGCGTTTGAGCCGGGTCCGTCACTCCCGCCATGGCGCGGTTTGCCGCCTCACGGCTTTCGCAAGGAACCTTTGGACTCTCCGCGGCGTTTCTTCCGCAAAGGAGGAAAAGGGAAAAGTCCGGAGCCGCCGCCGGTCACAGAACGGCGCTCCCCGATCCGCATCAGCGGACGCGAAAGGTCTCCGAAACGGAAAAGCAGACCGTCATTTCACTTGGCGGGGGCATCCCGATAAGCGCACGGGAACGGTCATCGTTCCCCAAAACATAGTAAACCGTCCCGACCGGGACAAAGGAGAAATATGCCGAAATCCGATTTGATAGAATTTGAAGATTGCAAGGTCGTGGAAGCACTTCCGAATACGATCTTCAAAGTAAAACTTCCGAATGGTCACATCGTTACGGCGACCATCTCCGGTAAGTTGCGTATGAACTATATCAAAATTCTCGTCGGCGATACCGTCACCGTGGAAGTATCCCCCTATGATATTTCCAAAGGCCGTATCACCTGGCGTAAGAAGTAAAAAATCGAAAGGAAAGGGTTAAATAATGAAAGTTAAGCCTTCCGTCAAAAAGATTTGCGAAAAATGCAAGATCATCAGAAGACATGGCAAAGTCATGGTCATCTGTGAGAATCCCAAGCATAAACAGCGTCAGGGCTGACGCCGGGCAAATCGCTGACAAATTAAAAAAGGAGTAAAATATCGAAATGGCTCGTATAGCTGGTCTTGATATTCCCAACAACAAGCGGGTTGAGATCGCGCTCACTTATATTTACGGTATCGGCCTCAAGAGTTCTCAGGATATTCTCGCCAAGACCGGCGTCAATCCCGACACCCGTGCCAAGGACCTTACCGAAAATGAAATCGCGGCTCTCCGTGATGAGATCGAAGCGCATTACATGGTCGAGGGTGACCTCCGCCGTGACGTCGCTCTGAACATCAAGAGACTCGTCGAAATTAACTGCTATCGCGGCATCCGTCACAGAAAAGGACTTCCCGTCCGCGGTCAGCGTACCAAGACGAACGCGAGAACCAGAAAAGGTCCCGCAAAGACCATCGCTAACAAGAAGAAGTAAGGAGGATACGAAAAATGGCAGTAGCAAAGAAAGTCGTTAAAAAGCGCCGCGAACGCAAGAATGTGGAAAAAGGCGTTGCCCATATTCGTTCCACTTTCAACAACACGATCGTTTCCATCACCGATATGCAGGGAAACGTGATCTCCTGGGGTACTTCCGGTGAGATGGGCTTCAAGGGCTCGAAGAAGTCCACGCCCTACGCCGCACAGACCGCGGCAGAGAAGGCGGCAAAGGCCGCAGCCGATCAGGGTATGAAGACGGTTGAAGTTCTGGTCAGAGGTCCCGGGTCCGGACGTGAGTCCGCTATCCGTGCTTTGGCAACGGCAGGTCTTGAAATCACAATGATCAAGGACGTAACACCGATTCCTCACAACGGTTGTCGTCCTCCGAAACGCAGACGCGTTTAATCTTTGGAGGTATAGAAAATGGCTAGATATACTGGTCCTAACTGTAAAATGTGCCGTCGTGAAGGCTGCAAACTTTACCTGAAAGGTGAACGCTGCACGAACGGTAAGTGTGCATTCGATCACAGAAGCACCGCCCCCGGTCAGCATGGCGCTGCCCGCAAGAAAGTCAGTGAATACGGAAAACACCTTCGTGAAAAGCAGAAGGCAAGACGTATCTACGGCGTTCTTGAAAACCAGTTCCGTTCCTACTATGAAAAGGCAGTCAAGATGGAAGGCATCGCCGGCGCAAACCTGCTGACCTTGCTTGAGACTCGTCTTGACAACGTCGTTTTCAGAATGGGTATGGCAGAGTCGAGAAAAGACGCGCGTCAGCTCGTGCTTCACGCTCATTTCACGCTCAACGGAAAGAAAGTCAACATTCCCTCTCTCCTTGTAAAGCCCGGTGACGTCATCGCCGTCCGTGAAGCAAGCAAGGAAAGCGAAAAGATCAAGGGACTTGCCGAGAGTCTGAACGGCAAAGTCGCTCCCAAATGGCTTGAGAGAGATGCCGCAAATCTCACCGCGAAAGTCGTTGCTCTTCCTGCAAGAGACGATATCGACTTTGAGATCAACGAGCAGCTGATTGTCGAACTTTATTCCAAGTAATCCTCTTTGAGCGTGGGAAAACGGCAGGTCTGTTTTCCCTTCGCAAACGCTTGACTTAAGCATACCGAAAAAAATCAGAGGAGGAAATTACTATTATATGATGAATGCAATTGAAAAGTTCAACATTAACGTGACCGAAATGTCGGATGACGGAAAAGAAGCGACTCTTGTCATCGAACCTTTGGTTCGCGGCTACGGCGTTACGCTCGGAAACTCTCTTCGCCGTGTTCTTCTTTCCACGCTCCCCGGCTATGCGGCAACGAGCATCAAGATCGACGGTGTTCTTCACGAGATCTCCGCTTGCAACGGTGTCAAGGAAGACGTTCCCGAGATCGTGCTGAACGTAAAAGGCATTGTCGCAAAACTCGATTGCCAGGGACCGAAGACGGTTTACATCGACGTGACGGGACCGTGTGAAGTCAAGGCCGGCGATATCATCCCCGACGCGGAACTTCATATTCTCAATCCCGAGCATCATATCTGTACCGTAAGCGATAACATTCGCTTCTATATGGAACTGACGTTTGACGAGGGACGCGGATACGTGCCTTCCGACGTCAATAAACAGTTGTATTTGCAGAGTGTCGGCGCCAATATCGGTGCTCCGATCGGTCTGATCTTCGTGGATTCCATCTTCACTCCGGTGTATAAAGTGGAATACAACGTGGAGAATACCCGTGTCGGAAACATCACGGACTTCGACAAACTCACCATGAAAGTTCTGACGAACGGAACGATTGCGGCAAAAGAAGCAGTCTCTCTTGCTGCCAAGGTTCTCAACGAGCATCTTAAACTCTTCATCGACATGTCCGACGAAGCCCAGAAGGCGGAGATCATGGTCGAAAGAGCTGAAGTGAAAAAAGAAAAAGTGCTGGAGATGACCATTGAGGAACTTGACCTGTCTGTCCGCAGTTTCAACTGCTTGAAACGTGCCGGCATTGACACGGTGGAAGATTTGATTGATCGCACCGAAGAAGACATGATCAAAGTCCGTAATCTCGGAAGCAAATCGCTTGAAGAAGTGATTCAGAAACTCCGCTCTTTGAACCTCGAGCTCAAAAAAGTGGAAGATTAAAACAGGAGAAATAGTGATATGAGAAAACTTGGAAGAACGTCTGCACAGCGTAAAGCTATGCTCAGAGGTATGACCACGCTTCTCCTTGAAAAGGGCAAGATCGAAACGACCTACACCCGTGCACAGGAAGTCTCTGCGAAAGCAGATGAGATGATCACTCTCGGTAAGAAAGGCGACCTTGCCGCTTACCGTGCGGCACTTGCCTATATTACGAAAGAAGACGTGGCAAAAAAACTGTTCAGCGTCATCGCTCCCACGTACCAGAATCAGAACGGCGGTTATACGAGAGTTCTGAAGACCGGTGCGAGAAGAGGCGACGCCGCAGAAATGGCGATCGTAACGCTTGTCAAGGTTGAGGCACCCGTTGCCGAAGAACCGAAGAAAGCGGCAAAGACCGCGAAAAAGACGACGAAAACTCCCGCGAAGAAAGCAGCGAAAGCTGCCGCTCCCGCAGAGGAAGCTCCCGTAGCGGAAGCACCCGTCGAGGAAGCCGCTCCCGTAGCGGAAACCGCTCCTGCCGAGGCAGAAGCACCCGCAACCGAAACGGCTGAATAATCAAGAACAATAAAAACCCCCTTGGCTCTTGTGAAGTGAACCCTAAGCGATGGACACGAAATAAAAAACCCATTCGCGGTATTTCGTGAAATATCTCTTGTTTGCTTTAATTTGCACACGACTGACACCGCATTTCAAACGGTGTCAGTTTTGTTTTGAGCTGGATACGTTCGTAGTTGTAGAAATGAATGTAATCTTCAAGGAGGAGGCGCGCCTCCTCCTTGGTCGCCGGCTTGACGTGGCGAAGCCACTCGGACTTGAGGGTGCTGAAAAAGTTTTCGGCACAGGCGTTGTCAATCGGCGTTCCGGGTCTTGACATGGACGGTGTAATGTGGTATTCTTGTGTCAGGTTCAAATACC